>NZ_CP036348.1:5251764-5563941 GCF_007753095.1 Rosistilla carotiformis | reverse complement strand
CGATCCACCAGACGGCTTCCCCCGAGACCCACGAAGCGCCTTGCAGTTTAGAGATCCCCGCCCACAGATAGATCAGACACAAATGCACCTGAACCATCCGCATGGTCAATCGCGCCGCCGAGGACAACGGAACGGGAACGTCCTGCAATCCATGACGCTTTATCGCGCGACGACGCCACCAATGATCGACAGACAGCCGGTCACCACACGGCCCGAAACAGAGATACAGCAGCCACGCGGCGGTGACTTGATCCAATCCAAATTGCACCATCGGGACGCGGTTGGCGTAGGAGATGCAAATCAGTAGCGCCGCGAATTTCGTTACGCGCGTGAACAGACCGATTGTAAATGCAGCGACGACGAACATCGCGACCGCATGCGCCATCCATAACCGTTGGTCGGGGATCCACCACCAAAATGAAAACGCCCACTGGCCGCGTTGGATCTGGCTCACCAGTTCGGCCGATTGCCAGCCGGTCTCACTGCTGAAAAACGCCGCCAGGTCCAGCGACCAAATCGACAACGTGTACAGCAGCACCAGCCCCGTCAGGATTCGCAGCAGCGCGATGCCGATCGGATCCTCGGGTTGATACCAAAATTGTTGCCAGGCGTCGCGAATCGCAAACCATCGACCGCGAACGTTGGCGATCAATCGCTGCGCGGTGCGCTGTGCCATTTAAATTCGCCAAGCCATAGTTCGTTGTAAGTGATCGGATCGTCGATCGCGCGGCCGGCGCGAACTTGATCGGGAGTCGACAATTCATGCTGAACTTGAGACATCGTGACGGCGGTGGCCTGTTGTTGCCGGGCGATCTGGGCGGCAAAGCTGTGGACGATCAACGGCTTCAAATCGGGACGGGCCCGAAACAACGCGGCCATCTGTTCGGTCAACAGGAAGTGACGATGGTACCGCAGCCGCGGGGAGAGCTGTCGATCGGGCAAGCGGTTCCAATCCGAGGAACCATCGCTGCGCGTCGCCTCGTAGCTGAGCAAGGTCGCGCCGCCCGGATCGGGGGCAAAGAAGTGGTAGCCGTGATTGAGGTACAAAGCCTGCAAGTATCCGCTGCACATCCGCCACGCGCTACGTGCCAAGGCGGGGGACGGAGGAATCGAGGCGGGCGCGGTGCAGACCGCGAAGAAATGGAAAACGATCCAACCGTTCAAGAGGATGATGCCGGTTCGTTTGAAGATCGATCGCACAGGTACTCGAATTCGACGCGACCTTGCGACTCCGGGTTGACCATCCATTTTGGGTATTGCTTAAAAACTCCCACAGCCGTCCCGTTCGGGAGGCCATGGTGCACCGCCATCCTAATCAGGCCTTCGGGAATCGGGAAGACTGTAACCTCAATGTCCCCCTTGACGGGTGGTTTGGGTGTTGCGTCGGTTGCAACTGAAATGCTGACATTGCCGGTTTCGCTGAATTCTTCGGTTTGCCAAGTCCGATTAATGACTGTTGAGCCGTGCTCCGGGGGGGCTGGTTGCTGACGAAGTCCATCCATCATCGGGATCCCAAATGAGCTTGCTGCCGGTCTCCACGCCACGGACAGCCGATGCGCTGACGCAGCAGCGCTTGATTCGCCAGCTGAACTATGACAGCCTGACGCTCGAAAATCTGTACACCCAGCTGAGCACGGGGCAGCGCGTCAATACGCTCAGCGACGATCCTTCGGCGGCGATTTCAGCGGTTTCCCTGCAGGCCTCCCAGGAATATTCCGCGACGATGCTCCGCAATGCGCAATCGGCCGAGGGCTATCTGAACGTCACCGACACGGTTTCGGCGACGATCGACAATGCACTCATCGAAGCGCAAGGCACGATCATCGCCGGTGCGCAGGATCCGTTGGGGGATGCCGAACGCGATGCGTATGCGCAAAGCCTGTCATTGACGATCGATCGATTGATCACGGCCGCGAATCAGAGCTATCGTGGGCACTACGTCTTGGGCGGTGCGATCGATCAAACGGCTCCGCTAGCACGCGAGGAGGATTTTGTTGTGTGGTCGGGGACGTCGGCGGTGCAGTCGACGCAGATCAGTAAAGATTGGTTGTTGGAGACTGGGATCAATGCACAGCAGTCGTTGGGCGTGGGGGCGTCGATCGCGTCGAGCGTCGATCTCGACGCGGCGGTCACGCGTGACACGCCACTGTCGAAGCTTTACGGCGGCAAGGGCGTTGTACCGAGCGTGATTCGGGCCAGCGGCGGGGATGGTTGGACCGATATCGATCTTCGCGCGGCCAAGACGGTTGGCGATTTGCAAGATGCACTCAACAGTGTTTCGTTGGAAGGCCGCGATCTCAGTGTGACGCTTTCGGCGACGGGAATTTCGGTCGACTATGCCGATGGTCTTGGGGGAACGCTTTCGATCGATGACGTCGGCGAAGGCAAGACGGCCGACCTGTTGGGGATCCGCAATCCGCAGGGCTACAACGGGCTGCCATTGGTTTCTCACAACTTAAATCCGGCGATCACCGGTGCAGTGAAGTTGACGGACGTCGCGGGGGGGGCTGGGATCGATGTCAGTGCTGGAATCCAGATCGATCAAGGCAGTCGCACCTTTACGGTCGACCTGAGCCTGGCCGAAACGATCGAAGACGTGGTGGTGGCGATCAATCTTTCGGGAGCCGATGTCAAGGCATCGATCAATCAAAGCACGGGCAAGCTGCAGATCGCGGGGCTCGCCGATGGGGTCGATTATTCGATCGGGGAAAATGGGGGCAACGCCGCGGCGCAACTTGGTTTGCGAACCGCGACAACGGCAACCAAACTGAGCGAACTCAATCGCGGGCTGGGATTTGAGGCCACCGGCGGCACCGACCTAACGATTTCCCGAACCGATGGAAGTGAGTTGGAGATCGACGTCGATGGGGCGTCGACGATCGCCGACGTGATCGATCGAATCAACAACCATGTCGACAATCTCGGTCCCAATGCGGTCACGGCTTCGCTGCGGACCGACGGCAACGGAATCCAGTTGCAAAGCATCGCGGGAACTTCGACGTTGACCGTCGGCCAACCTGCGGGGAGTAGTCTGGGCGAGGCCCTGGGGTTGATAGCGCCCGGCAGCACCGAAACCACCGCGATCGACGAGGCGGGAAACGCGGTGATCCGCGGCAGCGACTACAAGCCTGTCGAAACCGGCAGCACGTTAGATACGTTGCTTCGGATGCAAACCGCGATTCAGGCGGGGGACATTCCCGAAATCACGCGGCTGGCGCCGAGGATGGATCAACATCTGCAACAATCGGTGCAGATGCGGGCGGAAGTGGGTTCACGCGTTCAAAATCTGGACAACGTGCGGCAGCAGACCGAAGAGCTGTCGATCGAATTGGCAGCCCAGTTGTCGAACCAAATCGATGCCGACTTCGCGTCGGTGATCAGCGAAATGACGGCCCGCCAACAGGCGATGCAGGCCAGTTTGCAGGTAACCGCGCAGATTTCGCAGTTAACCGTATTGAACTTCCTTTAACAGATTTTCCAATGTTGGCGATTGAAATTGCCGAAAACTAGGAACAGCGACCCTAGGGAATCGGTCCGATTGGGCGTTGCGAAGACCGCTTGCGTTGCCTCTTAGGAGACGACGAGCGTTGCAGCGAATGCCCCGCGGAATATTCCTTTGCAGGCAATTTCGCGAGTCGCTTCCCGCACACCACAAACCTCACGTTTTGGGAATCGCAGTCATGCGTATCAACACCAGCCGCTTCGGAACGCTCGATCTGGCAGAAAACGAACTGTTCAATTTCCCTCAAGGATTGATCGGTCTCGAATCGCTAAAGGTTTGGTGCTTGGTTCCCGATCCGACCAGCCCCGCAGTGGCTTGGCTGCAATCGGTCTCGCGAGCGACGCAAGCCGTCGCAGTGATCAGCCCCCGAGCGTTTGTCGAAAACTATCGCGCTTGCGTCTCGTCGCGCGACCTGGGAACGCTGCAGATTCGACCTCAAGATCGCACCTACATCGTGACCACCGTCGCCGGCCATGTCGGCCGCCTGACCACCAACTTGCAAGCACCGATCGTGATCAACCTCGATCGCCAACTCGGTTGCCAAGTCGTCGCGACCGACGATCAACCGCTCCGCTTTGCTCTGCACATCGCGTTCGAACACCGCGCCGCGGCGTAACGCGTCCATGAGCCTGCCTGCCGCCGCGCCCCGGCGGTGAGGACTTGCTCGCTCCCAAAGCCTTCGCGCCAGTTGCCCCCAATATCCAGAACGTTGCGTTGGTCACCATTTTCGTGACGTGTCGTTCCGATACGAGTCCAATCAAGCCCGCGGCCAAGGATTCGCCACTTTCAATTCTCCATTGGGGAAGTTCTACCTTCCGTTGGATCGCTGAAATCAGCGTGTCTTTCAGGGAGAATCGCTATGGAAACAGGGCAGACACGCGATACCGCGAATGTCTGCCCTCGCGGAACCTTACTTACCGAAGCAACGGCTTATGGGTAAGTCAGGTCGATCGTGTTACTGCCTGGCACGACTTCGACCGTCTTCTGCACCTTAAGATATTCCGCTGGAATACCTGAGGTATCCTCAAGCACCGCGGTTGTCGCACTTTCGGTCTCCTCAACCACTCCGCCCCCTCCGCTGATTGAAGCATTGTGAGATCCGATCAACGCCCCCATGCTGGAAGGGCTAAACATGAGTTCATAATTTCCTGATGCATCCGTTGTTCCGCTAGATCCGCGGCCACCGTCTGCAGGCAGAAAGCTAACCACGACGCCTTCTGCTGGTTTTCCGTCGATCGTAACGGTTCCAGTAACCTCTCCTACTGGTGGACCGCTCGGACCGCAGCCGACGACGAGAAAAAGGAAGCTACATGGGACAAGTGCTAATAGGGATCGATACATATTCGGTTTTACTGCGTGTTCTTGGAAACGAGTTTTGGAAAAGAAAGCGAGCGACACCCTGACTTGGATGTCGCTCTTTCTGTGTTTAAAGCTTCCGGGGGGGGACCCTCCGAGCCTAGAAGGAACCGACCGACTGGCCATCTTCGCGCGAGCCCAGGCGTTCCATCGTACTGTCAACCGCATCGGTGCCACCATTGTGAACAGGGCTGTGATCGATGGTCTCCGAGATAAAACGCACACTTGCATCCCCAAGCACAAACATAATCCCGCCGGGGTGAGGACCTGCGAATCCATGGATGCAGGTATTCGCATCAGTGGAGTTAATAGCGCTTGTTAACGTTCCCAAAGACCTTCGAATCGACAGCTGTTCGTTCGAAATTTCGTTTCCGATCGCAACACCCGCTCTACAGATGGTTGGGGTTCCCGATGGATTGGTGTACTGGTAAACCCTTTCACCTACCAACAGGGTATTGCTTGTACCGTCCAGAATGTCGCGAAATCTTATCGAACGGTCCCTCATGAAACAGCCATTTGGCTTGTCACCGTTACCCGGTCCAGCGCCCCACTGATTGGTCACGCCGGTATCCGGACCAGTCAACCGCCCTCCAGAGTGCCATCGCTGAGTCGTGTTCAAAGCAATGTAGTTAGATTTGGCAACATCTTGCCAAGCATCGGCCGAGTCACGAAGTTGATCATCGGTCTTGTGAACCTCGGGGCCAGAATCCGAAGGGCAGATGAAAGTATCGATTGGCGTGGCAAGCAATGCGGTTCGGTCGGATGGACCTCCGGGAGTTAACGCAGCGGAAAGGCTGATTGTGCCAACCTGCAATTGGTCGTGCATTGGAGCTTGCTCGATGAAGGGAAGGATAAATGCCCCCCAAGCCCATTGTGAATACTCCCCTGAAACGGGGCCATTCGTTGTGGCTTTGTTGTTGATGTAACCAGGTGGCAAACCTTGAAACGTGTCGTGGTAATTATGCATCGCCAAGCCAATGTTCTTCAAATTATTTGAACAGCTCATGCGGCGTGCCGCCTCGCGGGCAGCTTGAACAGCGGGCAGTAGTAGTCCCACCAGAATCCCGATAATTGCGATGACGACCAGTAGTTCAACTAGCGTGAATCCCGGTTTGGCACGCATCTTATTCTTCCGAAAAAACACTGATTGCATCTAACTTCTCCGATTGGATGAACGGTGAGCGAATGGAACGTATTCGCACGTAATTATATGACAACGCGGAATTGCGCCGCATTGGTGCCCCAATTGTAGAGCTCCATCGTGGCACAATTCAACGTCATCCTCGAACTTTAAGTGTTATTCATGGAAAAAGGCGACCCGTGACCTGCCGCACAATCGGCGCAGCACCCCTGTCTTCTTGGGGGGGTGGCTAGGTTGAAGCTCGCAACCGGCAAGCTCCCCTCAATTTTGTCGAAAGCTGTGTCACGGCCTCTCCCACCTTTGCATGAACCGTCGGTCGATAGCGTCATTACACGCGGCAGCTGGCATGTGCCCCCGAAAGAAAAAATGTTGATATGCGTCCGGCGTTCTGTGATAATCGCAGCCCCACCCACTCGACGCCCCCCCACCGCACCGATCGAGGCTGTCAAATTGTTTCGAATCCTTCCTTTGCTCTGCTTCAGCCTATCCGCTGTCATCGATCTGCAGGTCGCGGTTGCCCAGCCAGAGATCTCGGCGCAGGAACGAAGGTTTTTCGAGAACAAGATCCGGCCTGTTTTGGTCGAGCATTGTTACGGTTGCCACAGCGCCGACGCCGACGAAATTGGCGGCAAGCTGTTGCTCGATAGTCAGGCGGCGATGATGAAAGGAGGAGAATCGGGACCAGCCCTGGTTGCCAGCGATCCCGATAACAGCCTGATCATTCAAGCATTGCGATACGACGAGGGCGCATCGGCGATGCCTCCCGATGAGCCGCTGCCCGAGACGGTCGTCGGTGATTTCGTTCGTTGGGTTTCCCGTGGCGCAGCCGATCCGCGGACCGAAACGACGACACATCCCGCCGATGACGATTTGGATCGCGAATCGCTGTGGTCTTTTCAACCACGCCGCTCGCCCTCACCGCCGCAGATTGCCGACGCCTCGTTGGCTCTCGATCCATTGGACCATTTTGTCGGTGCGCGGCTGGAATCCGAAGGGCTGCAACCGACGACAGATGCTCCACCCGAAACTCTCGTTCGGCGTCTGTATGTCGACTTGATTGGATTGCCACCAACCAACGATCAGACCGCTGCCTTTATCGCCGATTGCGAGCACGATCGCAGCGGTGCGATTCGTCGTCTGGTCGATCAATTGCTCTCCTCGCCACAGTTCGGGATTCGTTGGGGACGCCATTGGTTGGACGTCGCGCGTTATGGAGAATCCAACGGCAACGATGGACTGGGACGCAACGCGAGCATGCCCAATGCGTGGCGTTACCGCGACTATGTCATCGACGCAATGAACCGCGATACGCCCTACGACCGCTTCTTGACCGAACAGATCGCCGGGGATCTATTGCCCGCAGAGACAGCCGACCAACGAAATCGGAATCTCATCGCGACCGGCTTCCTCGCCATCGGTTCGAAACCAGCCGTCGCGATGAATAAGAATTTTGCGATGGATATCGTCGACGATCAGATCAACGCGGTCTGCACGGCGGCGATTGGATTGAGTGTCGCATGTGCGCGTTGCCACGATCACAAACACGATCCGATCCCCACCCGCGATTACTATGCCTTGGCGGGAATCTTCTCCAGCACCGAAACACTCTATGGCTTGGCGGGGAAGGAATCGCTGACCGCTCCGCCAACTCCACTCCATCCGCTTCGTGACCAATGGGTGCCGGAGAGCGAAGATCGGGACGCCCGCAGCCAATCGCCAATTTTCCCCGGCAGCTATCCTCAAGCGATCGAGAGCCTCGATCCGTTGCTCTACAGCTCTTTGGAATCGGTTCCGGAGGAATTGAAACCCGAAGATGTTAAAGGCTTCTCAGCGAAGAACTTTGCCACGCTCAATGGGAGTCGTTTGGTTGGGAAACTGCCTGCCCCAGACGTCTCCTACAGCATCGCGTTTTGGTTCAAAAACGAGTCCCCAAACGGCAGTCATCCGATCACGGCGTATCTGTTTTCCCGTGGCACGCTGACCGACAAAAACGTCCCTGGCGATCATCTGGGAATTGGCGGCACCCACAATAAGTCGCGAACGGGCAAGTTGTTCGTTTTCAATGGGAACGCCGGGAAGAAAAGTGTTGCCGGATCGACGGTGATTCAGCCGCAAACATGGAACCATATTGCGATGGTCCGCCAAGACAAGAAGGTCCAAGTCTTCCTCAATGGAGGATTGGAAATCGAGACAACGATGCCGGCAACGTTTGGCGATTCGCTTGATTTCTGCTTCGGAGCTCGCAGCGAAAAAGCATTTCCGCTGTACGGTAACCTGGCGCATGTGGCACTGTTTCAACGAGCTCTCTCAACCAAAGAAGCGAAGGATTTGTACCGCACAGCGGACCAACCCGAACCGCCACGAACCTTAGGTTGGGCGATGGGCGTGCGCGAACGCAAACCGGAAAAAATCGTCGACAGCAAAGTCCATATCGATGGGCAGACGGGCAAATACGGTCCACAGGTCCCTCGAGGCACTCTGACCGCTTATCGCCAATTTGTCGACGCGGATGAAACGACCGTTGGACTCAGTGCCAACATCGCAGAGGAATTGCAGATCGCTCCGGAGCGCAGCGGACGACTGGAGCTGGCGCGATGGCTGACCGATCCCTCCCATCCCCAAACCGCTCGCGTGATGGTGAATCGGATCTGGCTGCATTTGATGGGGCGTGGGATTGTGTCGACGCCCGACGATTTTGGTGTTTATGGCGGCCGACCCTCGCACCCCGAATTACTCGATCACCTGGCGAATCGATTCGTCGATTCCGGTTGGTCGATCAAGCAACTGATCCGATCAATCGTCCTCAGCCGGACCTACCAATTGGACAGTGACTGCGAACCATCGCTGGCCACCGCGGATCCCGAGAACCTTCTGTACGGGCGACACCTGTCGCGGCGACTCGATGCCGAATCGATCCGAGACAGTTTGCTTCTAGCCAACGGAGAACTCGATTTTGCACCAGGGCAAGGTTCCGCGATCGAGGAGACGGTTGCGTTGATCAATTGGCCGCTGGGCGCATCATCGAACCTCCATCGCCCCAGCAATCATCGCAGCGTCTATCTGTGCATGTTGCGACACGCGCCCCCCGCAGAACTGTCCGCCTTCGATCTGCCCGACGGGATTGGCGTGATGGGCCAGCGGAACGTGACGACGTTACCGACACAGTCGTTGTTCTTCATGAACAGCCCGTTTGTCGTGGCTCAGTCCGAACGACTTGCCGAACGATTGATGGCCAGTGGCGGAGACGACGATTCCAAAATCCGGCTGCTATTCCAGACCACCCTCCAACGCCCACCTTCCCCGCTTGAATTGAAACAAGCGGTGGCGTTGGTGCTGCAAACCGAGACCTCGTTCCCATCGGAAATCGATTTGCCGCAGCGACAGCAGAAGGCATGGGCCAGTCTCTGCCAAGCCTTGTTTACCTCCAACGAGTTTCGCTATGTCGACTAACAACAACTCCGTTGCCATCGCTACGCGGCGGCAGATGCTGCAAACCACATCCTTCGGCTTTGGGTATCTGGCGTTGCAATCGCTGTGCCAGCAAGCCGTCGCTGCAGCTCCGCCAGCATCCGCCACAGCTGGCATCACCCCCAACGTCCCTCGGGCTCGTCGCGTGATCTTTTTGTGCATGAGCGGCGGACCGGCGCAGATGGATACATTCGACTACAAACCGCAAACCGGGAAGAAGAAACACGCCGGGTCGGTCTTCGATTTCAGCCAGCATGGCGAAAATGGAATCTGGGTCTCGGAGCTGTTGCCAGAAACGGCCCGGCATATCGACCGGATGTGTATCATCAACGGGATGCATGCCGATACGGGAAACCATGCCCAATCGTTTCTGCAACTGCACACCGGCGAACGGCTCCGCAAACGTCCCAGCATGGGATCTTGGATCTCTTACGGTTTGGGAACCGAAAACGAAAATCTGCCAGGCTTCATCAGCCTCAACGCATCGAAGCCCTCGGTCTATTCCAGCAGCTTCCTGCCGACCGAGTTCGAAGGGACGCCGATCGGCACCAATGGCGAGGACATGTCCCAAGCGACGATCCGCGATATCGCCAGCCAGCACCTGCCCCACTCGGCCCGGCGTCAACAGATCGATTTTGTCCAAGCGATGAACGGTCAGCATGCCACCGGGCGCGTCGATCAGTCCAATCTGAACGGCGTGATCGAATCGATGGAACTCGCGTTCCGTATGCAAAGTAGCGCTCCCGATCTGTTGGACCTGTCCAACGAAACCGAAGCGACGCTACAGCGTTACCGCGTTGGCAAAAAGTTGTCGGTCGGCACCTGTCGTCCCACCGACTTCGGGCGGCAGTGCCTGTTGGCCCGCCGCTTTGCCGAAGCGGGAGTGCGATTCATCGAGGTCAATCACGGCGGCTGGGATCAACATAAGAATCATCGACGCGACCTGAAAGCCAATTGTGAAACTATCGACGCGCCGATCGCCGCGTTGTTGGAAGATCTCGCCGCCCGGGGCCTGCTGGAAGACACGCTGTTGGTTTGGGGAGGTGAATTTGGCCGGCCCGGACTGGTGCCCGAAAACGGCAAAGACGAAACCGGTCACAATCATCGTGGGTTCACATTTTGGTTGGCCGGCGGTGGCGTCAAGGCTGGTTATGTCCACGGCCGAACCGACGACACCGGTTCCCGAGCTGTGGAAGGGAAGGTTCACTTCCGCGACCTACACGCAACGATCCTGCACGCGTTGGGGCTCGATGCCAACAACATGACCTATCAACACGCCGGCCGCGCCCACCGACTGACCGGCCCCGAAGGTGGCCAAGTCATCCACGATCTGTTTGCTTGAAACGCGATGGCGTTCTGAACGCCAAACTTCCGGAGTTTGCCTCAGACGAGCGCCCGGTCCGTCGAAGCATAGCCACAAGGCCCGGGCCCACTTTTATCGATCGACAACGGTATCATAATCCCTCCGCGTCTCACGGCGACCGATCGAGGGTCCGCTGCAACGCCGACTTCAGCGCGGGATCGTCGAGCTTCGTTAGGGCTGCTTGCAGAACGCTGTGCGTGGTGGAAGGCTGAAATACGGAGTGGGTCATATCTTTGTCAGTGGGAGCGCCCAAGGCGTAACGACCGATGAGCCGTCCATTCTCACTAAAGGTGAAACCACAGGGTGCAGGACGCGTCGGGCAGAGGACATCGAACAACTCCGGTCCGTTCCTGTTGCTGCCATAGATTGCGCTTCCAACACTCCGTACCGTTTGCGATTGCCAATCGATCGGCGACGCAAAGTTCGCGATCGGATGGCGCGAGCGATCGACCGTGAAACAGCCCGACAAGACTGGCTGGAAGAGCTGTGGCCGATAGTCGACGGGAGCCAATTGAACAGCGACCAAGCCGCGAGCACCGCGAATGTGATAGATCGCAGAGCCGGTGTCATAGGCGTCCAACGGCTCGGTCACCGACTTCGGGTAATCCGTCGATTCCAACGTGATCTCTCGCGTTTGACCGTCACCCAATGTGAGCGTCGCGCTGACCGCCGGCTTCGCCTTGTTGTCCGCATGCCCGATCAATTTCACAGGACCGATCTGCATGACATCCAGCGGCAACTGCTTCGGCTTCCCCGATGCATCTCGCACCCTTGCCACACATGCATATCCCTTTTCGATGTACCCTGCGATACTGTCCGGTCCAAGCAGCAACGCCTGATCTTGGTGGACAGCAACAACGGCAGTCGTCAGTGAATAGATTCCACCCTGTTGGCTGCCGATGTTGTCTTTTCCTGGATTGATATAGCAGTCGATCCGCACCAACGACGCCGGATCAACTCCTGTACTGTGCGGCGTGAGCCAAGTTTTCGCTAGCCCGACGAAGTCCGCAAGCCGCTTCTGTGTGAGCAAACCCGTTCGCGCACCAATCAACTGGCGATCCTTCATCAATACAAAATGTGTCGCTGGTGGCGCAGTAACCTTCCGCCACTTCCGCTGCGGGAGTTCGACAAACACCACCGATGCGGCTTTGGTCACCGATTTCGCGACGGGCAACATTTGAGCGCTGATGTCGGAATCGTTGCTGAACATCACCAGCGCCGTGCCGACCTCGGGCAGCAATTCCAGGAAGTCGTTCCAGTCTGGGAGTTTCTCCTCGGCAACAATCTGCGTTTTCTCTTCAGCCAGATGCCGTTTCGTTTCCCATTTGTCCGACAGCGTCGAAGTTTTGTCGGGCTGCACGCGACTGCATTCCAACAGCGTGACACGTTTGCCGGGGACAAATGTTTGAGGCCGAAAGTCTTTGTCGGCGATGGCAGAGCCGGAGTTCGCCATGCAGATTCTCAGGCTGGATTCGTCGACCTGTAGGAGACCGTGTTGCGTCTCTGCATCCCCGTTGGGATCAACAACAAGTTCCACCTGCCAAACGGGACTTGCATCGTTCTTTATGCGAATTTGAATCGGACTGCCTACCTCCTCCGATCTCGAGACGCAACGCAATATTTGTCCATCGATCACCAGCTCAAGTTGAGGTTCGGTATCCGCCTGGTCTTCACCGGCAATGTTATGAACATCGACCTGCCACCGTCCTTGAAGCATCTGTAGCGACTGCTGATTGCTTTCCGCAGGCGGGGCCGAAGCATACGGCATCGATGGTAATCCGTTGCCGTTTGCCTGGGGCCTCGATGGCAGGACACTTGGACTGTTGCTGGGTGCGATCGCGGCTGATTCCGAAGGTTGGAGCGTTGTTGCGCCCGCGAACTCCATCAGCTCATCGTCGGATCCACGTTGCGAAATCTTCCAACGCCCATTCTCTACGTGCAGTTCAACCGATTTCGTTTTGCAAACCGTTTGATCGATGGGCAAGGCTTGCTGAGTTGCTGTCGCACGAATTCCGTCGATCACAATCTTCCAATCGGAGGCAACCGATTGCTGGGTATCATCTCCCTTGACCTCCATTGCACCCGCTACATCGACCATCGCACTTGCGGCGTCG
Organism: Rosistilla carotiformis; assembly: GCF_007753095.1. Taxonomy (NCBI): domain Bacteria; kingdom Pseudomonadati; phylum Planctomycetota; class Planctomycetia; order Pirellulales; family Pirellulaceae; genus Rosistilla; species Rosistilla carotiformis. Next base: position 5,550,997 of record NZ_CP036348.1, on the reverse strand, counting down.
AGCATCGTTGCACAGAACGATCGCGGATCGGTCAGCATTCCACTGGACTGACGCAGCACCTGAGCATACTCACCGGGTGCGAATTGAGGTGGCTTTACGGGGGTTCCATCCGGCCCAGTCGCCCCCAATTGAAAAAAGACCGGAGGCAGCATACTGGCTAACTTTCCCATTGCGGCAACCGATTCGGATGTTGGGTTGGAACGCATGAAGCGGTTGCAATTTTCGACGATCGATTTGATCTGCAGCGTCTCCTCGGGCGACTGGCCCGTGGCTTCCATCAAGCCCAGCATGTTGCCCATCATTGTCATCGATTGCAGCAGCATTCCTGCCAGCAATTCCGCTCCCTCATCCGACAACAGGCTGACGTAGGCTTCGTAATTCTTCTCCTTTGAAAAACGCTCCATGGATTCAAGCACAGCCTGGGGAGTCCTGAATTGCTCGGGAACGTCCAGGAACATTTTGACGCGTTGTGCGACGATACCTTCTGAATTCGATTGCCGCATTTTGATCTGGACGCGGCTTGCAGCAATCTTCGCCTCAGCTTCGGCCAGTTGCGCTTTGTGCAGTTTCTGTTGCAGATCAAACGATTCCTGAACCGCGTCGATCAATTGCTGCGTGAGTGCTTCGTATTCCGCAAGCTGTGTATCATCGGCCTGTCGTGCCACCACCAACTGTCCGGCAATTTGATTTGCCAGCGCGTTGGAGGCAGCAACTTGCGTTTGCAAAGCACCTATGGATCCAGGCTGCTTCGAGTCCTGAGGCGAATCCGATTGGGCAAAACAAACTGTTGCACCGATCCATATCAGCAGAGAGGTTAATGTGATGTTTCGCATGTTCTACTCGTCCGTTTGATGGCTGAAGGTCGGTTCCATCGACTCGATGCGATCGGAGAGATCGTTCACTTGCATGAGAATCGCACTGGGCGCAAGATCAATTGGAAGTTCCCAGTCGACTTTGGTATCGATGATCGGCGAAGGCTGAATCGAAGAGTCATCGCCAGCGACATTTCCAGATTCATCCGGCGACTCGCCAGCTTGTGCGGCGTTGCCCCATGGTTCGTGCAGCAACCATGTATCGCCGAATCGCTTGAGTCCCATGCGGGTATTGTCTTCGATGTTCACCGACCAGACGGAATCGCCTTCGTATTCGATGCGATACCGTCGCTTTTTCGGCGGAGTCTTGCTTTGCTCGTCTTCTTTTGCCTGGGACCACAGTGCAAAGTCTTTCACAAATTGGCGCGGGTTCCTTAACATCGTGGGTGATGTTGCGATCAGCGTCACCTGGTCGTTGGTTAACGCATCACGCTTCACGGGATCATCGTCGCTGTAGTATGACGCAGCAGCTTGTGACAACGCTGCCGATGCGATCGCAGGCGGATTATCAATCGTTGCTGCCTGCAACATCGCCTGCAATTCGTCCATCAATTGTTGCTGCTTCGGGTCGCGATTGAGAAGCTTTCCCTCCGGTTCGCCCGGAAAAATATCACCTCGCAACATCATCGCTGTCATCAGATAGGAGGCGGCTAATCCATTGATCACTTCGTCGGAATAGCAGTCGATGCAGCCCACCGAATCGCCGTGCAACTGACAGTCCGCAAAGCGTTGCATCAGAACTTCAGGCGTAGCAAACTTTGGACGTTCCATCGCGATTGAACCGTCGGGCTCGGCTTCACCCTCTTTTGTTTCGTCAGCTCGAGACATGTCGTTTGCCGGAGACGGGAAGCTCTTCGGTGGTACACCGTCCGTCGCGCGATCCCATTGGGCTGAAGCACTGCTTATCGAATCGTAGTCATCAAAAATGACCCCACGTAGGTTATCGGATGTCTCGGTTCGGTGGATCTTGACAATTTCCTGAACGCCACGTTTCAGAGACACCGTCTCCCTGTCAATCTGAATCATCGGGAAGTCGCCATCCAGCTGAATCACGTACTCGCCCGCCGCGATGCGAGTCGAAGTACCCGACCGGGAAACCGTCAACGATTCGACGATCTTGTCGCCCCGCATGACCTGAATCGGCACGTCGTCCGCATTCGATTCGATCGTCAGCGTCCCCTTGTTCATTTCCAGTACGATGAGCACGCCGGCAATGACCAACGAAAATGCGGCGAATCCGATGAAGGCCAGTTTGCTCGGCGGAATTCTGCCCTTGCCGCAGTTATGCGTTGACGGGCGCCGTCGTGAAAACTGCGCTACAGTTTTCGGAAGCGGTGTTGTCGTAGGATGCTGAACATGGGCAAGACAGTCTTCGAGCAACCCTGCAACTTCAGCGGCGGAATCGAATCGATCTTCGCGCGACTTCGAAAGCAGCTTCAACACAAACTGATCCAACCACTCGGGAATGTTGAAATTGAGTTCACGAATGGGGCGCGCGGTATCGTCGGTAATCCGGCGGAGGACCGCGTAGCTGGTTTCTGCGCGAAACGGCGGATGCCCGGTGCAGAGTGCGTAGAGCACACAACCGAGACTGAACAAGTCGCTGCGACCATCGATCGCTTCGCCTCGCACTTGTTCGGGAGACATATAGTGCGGCGTGCCAGGATGAAAACCGCTGCGTGTCAAACAGGCATCGTCCTCGGCGCGGGCCAAACCAAAATCGGTCAACAGCGCTCGATCAACTCCTTCGTCGAGCAGGATGTTGGATGGTTTTACATCGCGATGAATCAAACCTTGAGCATGCGCGGCGGCGAGCCCCTTGGCGGTCTGCATACCGATGCGGAGAACTTCGCAAACGTCCAGCGGGCCGTCGCGATCGAGTCGTTGTTGCAGTGAACCGCCCGCGATGTACTTCATCACGAGAAATGGCGGCTGTTGGGGAGTATCACCCGATTCAACATTATGAATCGCAACGACATGCTCATCCACGACCGCTGCCGCCGCACGCGATTCGCGAGCGAAGCGTTTCCTCGCCGATCCATTTTCCGCCAGATAAGGAGCCAGTAACTTGACCGCCACCGGGCGATTCAATTCGGTATCGTAAGCTTTGAAGACAACGCCCATCCCGCCGCTGCCAATCAAGCGTTCCACGTCGTAGCGGCCAATACGACCCAGCATTTCGGGATGCGATGGAGGCGAAAGGAGCGTCTTGAGCATCGATTCGTTCCAGGCGATCGGGCTGCGATCCCAAGGCATTCCAACTTGGACCATGTCGGCGCAATCATCGCTGTCCGCGAGAACCTCGCGAGCCTCCTGCCACAATCCCGCTCCGGCTGCTGTCTGTTCCAGACGCACCTGACAGGCCGGACAGGTTTCGACGTGCTGTAGCGCCGCCAGGTATTCTCGACTGGATTCATGACCTTTAATAAGGCACTCCAATCCAGCATCGCTGCACTGGTTTTCACTCAGCACCATTGCGTCACCTCGTGTTGTTTAACGACTTCTTTCAGTCGACTCATGACCCGCGATCGGCCGACATAGATGGTGCCAACGCTGACTTCCAGTCGCCGCGCCGTCTCTGCGACCGAGATGCCTTCAACCTGAGTCATCCAAAACGCTGCCCACGTCGTTTCCGCCACCTGACACTTGACTTGTGCCGCGGCCCAACGAAAGACCTCTCGGCGATACTCTTGATCAAACTGGCTTGAGACTTCCGATGTCGGTGCCGGAACCTCGGCCAACATCGCTGCTGCGTCTTCGTCACCTGTCGCCAATGTCCGCGTACCCCGACGCGTTAAATAATTTACGGCTGCATTGCGAGCGATCGTCAGCAGCCAGGCTCGAAACCCGCCGCGATCGGTTCGATCGAGCCACTGGGAGACCGACCGCGCGATCGCAGAGAAGACCTCCTGCACCAAGTCATCCGCGTCGGCCGGTTGCATTCCTTGGGCGAAGGCTAATCGCCGGATCAGCGGAGTGTAGATTGCAACCACTTCATCCCAAGCCGCCACGTCCGCCGCATCGGGCAGACGCAGGATCAAGCTTGCGCGCGTTTCGGGTGGACTCGAATGCATGCAAAGTGACTCGCGAACTTTGGACTTTGTGCCAACCATTTAAAGCTGTTGTGGACCTCTCAACAGGTAGACACTGCCGATCGAAGAATCTTGCACGTTCGGCGCAAATTATCGCAACACGCGGTGTTGCGACGCGGCGAGTCTCTGTCTCAAACGGGCCTGTCACAGGAAATCGTAACACATCGCATGCAGATGGGATTCACGCTGCCCGCCTCTCGCGGAAACGCCGCGTTAACCACAACGAAGTCTGAAATCGCGTCCCGCTTCGATCTCACATCGACTTCGTTTGGCGGGCATCGACGTTTTTGAGTAAACTGCTTGCCAACCGAGAGAGGCGGAAGCGTGTACGGCGGAGTCACAATTTCTGTGTTGCGCAATCGTGGAACGACGCGAACATGGTGAGTTGCTTGGTGGGCTGTTGCCAGCAACGTCTGCGTGTGGCTGCCACTTTTGTTTGCGTCGCCTTCGGTGTTTGGTAGAGCATCTTTAAAGAGGACATCAAATCATGAAGCGTCGCACCTTCGTTGGACTCGGTACTGCGGCAGCGGGTCTACCGCTAATCAACGCAAGCGAAACGCGCGCTGCACAGCCCGAGGGCAAAAGCACTCGAGGCTCGTTCTCGGTCGACGGCAACTTGGTTCGCTTCTACTCAGCCGACATCCGCAAGCCGCTTCGCGTCCTTGTCGCTGCCGACACGCATCTGTTTTTGGACGACGAGCGAGGGAAACCGTTCCACGAATTCAGCGGCCGGATGGCTGGGGCTTACAACAGAACGCGGCATTTCAAAACCGGTGAAGCAACCAACCCACAAAACAGCTTCACTCAGATTATCGAACGCGCACAGGAGCGGAACGTCGACCTACTGGCATTGGTAGGCGACATCTTCAGCTTCCCATCCGAAGCAGCCATCGAATGGGTTGCAGATCAACTCGCCGCGTCAAAGCTCCGCTATTATTACGTCGCCGGGAATCACGACTGGCACTACGAAGGCATGCCGGGATCAATCGATGAACTGCGTGCGACATGGATTGAGAAGCGATTGAAACCGCTCTACCAAGGAAACAATCCGTTGATGTCGGCTTACGATATCGGCGACGTCCGTTTTTTGGCGATCGACAATTCGACTTACGAGATTCTTCCGGAGCAGTTGGATTTCTTCCGCGCGCAGGCCGAAACCGGCAAACCATTGGTTCTAACGGTTCACATTCCGATGTTTGCCCCCGGTCGCCCGGTCGGATTTGGCTGTGGACATCCGGAATGGGGAGCCCAAACGGATCGAAATCACAAAATCGAACGGCGGCCTCCGTGGCCAACGACGGGCCACACCCAAGCGACACTCGATTTCCACCGAGACGTCTTCGCGACACCCAATCTACTTGGGATCTTCGCGGGTCACACCCATCGCAGTTCGGTGGATGTCATCAACGGCATCCCGCAATTTGTCACCGATGACAATGCGAGTGGAGCTTTTATGGACGTCGAACTACTGCCTGCGTGAACCGCTGGCAGCCGGCAAGTAGAGAGTGCCGGCAAAAGACCACAATGAAAACGCTTGTCGAGCGTGCAGCCAGTCGCGAGCAGCGAACTAGGCATCGGGAGTCTCAAGGTTTGCGCAAGCCATTCTTCAAGCTTCCGCCAACCGCCCAATAACGCTTGGGTCTGCTGGCTGTGGAATGAGGTCGGCCCCGAAGGCGCTGAGATATCAGCCGCCTATTTGCCCATTGGTGTTCCACCACATGCCCGTGGGATTAACCTGCCATGCGGCCGATGCGATTTCCCTTGGGAACCGACATCTCTTGTTGGCTTGGTTGGTACCGGTACTGCATCACGTAAGCATCTTCGCTTGTGTCGTCGTAGAAATCGCGAAGCACCGAAACCGCCTTGAAGCCGCTGTTACGGAAGAACAGTTGGGCGTCGAGGTTCGTTTCACGAACTTCCAGCATGATTCGGTTGCGGCGATCGTGCGAAAGTTTGCCAACCAATTTGCTGATCATCGCTTGACCGACGCCACGATGGCGGATGTCGGGATTGACGGCAAAATTGAGGATGTGCAAACGGTTCTTATGCAGTTCATAAATCATGAAGCCGACCACGCGGTCTTCTTCTTCGGCCACCATGCCGATGCAATTGCGCTGACGCAGGCAGCGGATAAACTCATCTTCCGACCATGGGAACTCGAAGCTCGCCGCTTCGATGTCGAGCACCGACGGCATATCGCGACGAATCATCCAACGAATATGTACCGTTGTGGCTGAACTCTGTGAGTGTTCCATTACCGACTCCTTCCTCGGGCGGAGGCTATGACGCCTTAGTATAAATCAACGTAAGACGCGAATCGTTCGACGTCTCAAGTCCCATCCGTTGACCGGGGGAGGTTATCAGAAGGCCGCGAGAACGCCAAGAGAAATCGGACCAGATTTTACGTCGAGATTTCCACGCAAATTGTTCATTTTTACTTGTGAAATCAACGAAATTGATGTTGCGTTGAAAGCCGCTTTCGGCGTCCACACACGCTGGCAATTGCTCCGTCGCTTCCCTCCGCCGGCCCCACGCTCTCAGCGATCGGCCGTCGGCTGAACGTCGTTCACATCGGCGGTGTCTTCGGTGCTTGGCACCGGCCGCGGCCCGCGCTCAAGGCTCGACAGAATCAATCCAGCGACTAATAAGACGGCGCCAAGCACTCGCACGCCACTGGCAGAACGTTGGGTGAAGCCCGCCAATCCAAAATGGTCCAACGCCAGCGAAGCCATCGCTTGACCGGTTACGATCAACGCAATCCATTGTAAAGCACCGATCCGGGGCGCGAAGATCATCGACACCGTGACCAGGAACGCACCGATCGATCCGCCAAACCAAGCCCACCAAGGGATCGAAGCGACCGATTCGGTGAACCGTGGCGGGAAGCGGCCGCTGCAAATCGCAATCGCCACCAGCACCAGCAGTCCCGATCCAAAGGAGACGATCGCCGCGTGCAGCGGATGCGCCATCTTCCGCGACAAGGTCGAATTGACGCCCGGCTGGGCTGCCAGCCCCGCGCCGCCGATCAACGCCGTACACACGATCATCAAATACATCCAACGCGACAAGGAAGACTCCACGGTTTTTGCAGACGCGCCCCACCCTACGACGGAACCGTCCGCCGACCCGTCGGGGCTGCTCCATCATCGATCAGCCGTTGGCGATGGTCAACGTGCCCTGATCGGCGTAGGAGGGAGCGCGGATCCGACCTGGGAAAAACAGGCATCGGACGGTGCAAGAATCAATCTGGCTTGACCTTGTCGACGCAGCGGGGGTAATGTGCCGCTGGAAACTAGCATTTTGTCTTGCTATCTCGGCTGCGTTTTGATCTCCAGGGTAAGGATGCCCGCAATGATAAATACCTGCATCGCCCGTTTCACTCGACTGGGGCAACCCGCGCTAGCGGGATTGCTGATCGTCGCTAGTAGCGGCTGTCTGAGCCCGTGGATGGGGAGCAAGGACGAAAAAAACGAAAACGAAGTTGCTGCGGTCGAAGAACTTTTTCAAAGCGAAAACCGCCCCAAACTGGTTCGCGACGCCACCGTTTCGATGGGCATGAACCCTGTCAAATTGGAAGCGATCGGAATCGTCAATGGATTGGCGGGAACCGGCGGAATCCCCGAGCCCTCGCCACAGCGGGACTCGTTGCTGGCCGAATTGAAGACCCGCAATGTCAACGATCCCAATCAGTTTTTGGATTCGAATCAATCGGCGATGGTTTCGGTCGAAGCCTTTTTGCCTGCCGGGGTCCAGAAAGACGACCCGATCGATCTTTATGTCCGGATCAGCACGCGTTCGAACGCCACAAGTCTGCGCGGTGGTTGGTTGATGCCGGCCCGATTGCAAGAGGTTCGGTTGCTGAACAATCAATTGCGAACCAGCGACATGTTGGCCCTGGGAACGGGACCCATCTTGATCCGCAGTGCGTATGAAGCGGGTGACGAAAAGGCCTTGATCCGCGAAGGGGTGATCCCTTCGGGAGGCCGCAGTGCCAAGGCCCGCAGCATCGGTCTGATCATTCGTCCGGCGTATCAACACGCGTTCATCTCTGCTCAAATCGCAAACGATATCAACCGCCGGTTCTTCTTCTTTGATGGGACCAGCCGACGTGGGATCGCCAACGCCAAAGAAGACGACTTTATCGAACTGTCGATTCATCCGACGTACCACCGCAACATCCCACGGTTGATGTCGGTCGTTCAATCGGTAGCGATCAAAGATTCGATCGATGAACGTCATGTGCGTATCAAGGAACTTGCCGCCCGCTTGACCGAACCTTCGACGGCCGCCGCCGCGGCGTTGCAATTAGAGGCGATCGGCGATGAAGGGGCGGTGCCGTTGAAGGTTGCCGCTACGGTCGCGAATCCAGAGATCCGGTTCTACGCGGCCGAATCGCTCGCTTACATGGATGAGGTCGAGGCGATCGATCCGTTGGTGGAGCTGGTTCGATCGGAGCCGGCGTTCCGGCATCGCGCGCTGTTGGCGTTGAGTATCTTGGAACATCGCTTGGCCGCCGAAGGGCTGCGTGAATTGATGGACGAGAGCAGCGTGGAGACGCGATATGGTGCGTTTCGCAATCTGCGGGAACGACCCGATCGCGAACTGTTGGTTCCGGGAACCCAAATGCCCGAGGGATATTCGTTCTTTCACGTCGCTTCCAAAGCGGATCCGTTGGTCGTCGTCAGCACGCTACGCTTTGCCGAAGTGGTGGTCTTTGGAGGACCGGTTCCGATCCGCCCGCCAAAATACCTGATGGCCGGTTCGGGAATCATGGTCCGCGGGGACGACGCGGGCAAGCTGCGGATCAGTCGATTTCAGCCGGGCAAACCGGACACGCGAAGTATCGCCCAGCCTACCGTGGCAGGGCTAATCAAGGGAATCTCCGACGTTGGAGGCAACTACAGCGACGTGGTCGAAGTGCTACGGTTGGCCAAACAACAGGGAGATTTAGAGGCTCGGTTTGCCATCGATCCGCTGCCCAAGACCGTTCGCACCTACCATCGCGAATCGGAATCCGAGGACGAGGAAGCGAGCTACGAAGAGCTCGGGCCAAGCAACATCGATCCTCCCGTTGGCAGTGGTAAAAAGGATTCTTGGTGGAAGTTTTAATTCGGGCGGGAGCCGGAAAACGTGAGAAATCGGGTGAGAAATCGCTATTTGAGGCCGACAGAAACCACCCCGCGCTAACATAATAATGAACTGAGAGGTGCCTTCCCCCTTTCCGCCTAACGTGTCAACGATACCCTTCGCATGCTCAAAGCCCTTGAACTGGCAGGCTTCAAAAGCTTTGCCGACCGAACTCGATTCGATTTCCCCGACGGCATTACTGTCGTCGTGGGTCCGAACGGTTCTGGCAAGTCGAACATCGTCGACGGCATCAAATGGGTGCTCGGTTCGCAGTCGGCCAAGAGCCTCCGCGGCAAGGACATGTCCGATGTGATCTTTAAAGGATCGCAAAGTCGCAAGGCGGCCGCTTCGGCCGAAGCGACGATCGTGTTCGACAACTCGGCGGGAACGCTGCCCGTCGACGCTCCCGAAGTACACGTCACCCGCCGCGTCTTCCGCAGCGGCGAAGGGGAGTATCTGATCAATGGCGAACCGTGCCGATTGAAGGATGTGAAGAACTTGGTTCGTGGTACCGGGATCGGTATCGATGCCTATAGCTTGATCGAACAGGGCAAAGTCGATCGGATGCTCAACGCCAGCGCCAAGGATCGTCGCGCGATCTTTGAAGAAGCCGCCGGCATCAGCCGCTTTAAAGCCAAGAAAGTGGAAGCCGCGCGACGGTTGGCGCGAGTGGATCAAAACCTGGTCCGCTTGGGCGACATCGTCGACGAAGTTGCCGCGCGACTTAAGAACATCAAGAGTCAGGCGACCAAAGCCGAACGGTACCGGATCCAAAGCACGCGGTTAAAAGAGCTGCGGATGCAGGTCGCGTGGACCGATTGGCAAGAATTTTCGCAGTGCTTGGAACAGACCGATTCGGAATTGGCCGAAGCCGAAGCGGCTCGCGAAGCGGTGCAGGCGGAATTGGCTCAGGTGACCGAGTCGCGTCAAGAATTGGAGATGAGTGTCCAGTCGGTGGCGATCAAGGCGCAAGCGGTCGAGGCCAGTCGCACCGACGCGTCGCGGCGGATCGCGTCTTTGGTCGGTCGTCGCGATGCCGACACCACCGCGCGGGAAGACATCGAACAGTCCTCGGCATCCCAGCGACGGCGATTGCAAGTATTGCAAGCGCAAGCGGGAACGGCGACGGCCGAATTGCGGCGTTTAGAGACGCGGCTCGCCGATGCGATTGAAATGGGTGCCCAAGCCAAGGCCATCGCCGACGCTGCCGAAGCGGAGAACACACGGGTCGGCAAGCATGTCGACGCGGTTCGCCGCAGCAGCTTGGAAGCGGAACAACAGCATCTGGCAGCGTTACGCCAGGCGAGCGAATTCGATGGCCAGATGCAGCGGCTGAACCAACAGATCTCCGAAGCCCAACGCAGCGAGAAGGTGCTCGAACAACGCATCGCCGCGCAGCAAGCGGTGGTGAATCGGTTGACCGATGATGCCCAGCGGTGCCAAAAAGTGGTCGCCGATCTCGATACGCAAATCGATGCGTTTGCGGTTCAGATCGACACGATGGAAAACGAATTGGCCGACCGCCGCCGCGTGCTCAATCGCCGACGCGAAGAGATCGCGGCGCTGCAGAGCCGATTGCACGGGGTCAGCGAGCGGTTGAACGTGCTGGAAGATTTGCAGCAACGACACGAAGGGGTCGAGAATGGCGTCCGCGATGTCTTGGAAGCCGCCGCCCGCGACGACTCGGGACCGCTAGCCAGCTGTCGCGGGATCGTCGCCGATCTGTTCGAAGCTGACGTGCATGTCGCCCCCCTGATCGATGTCGCGTTGGGAGGCAAGTCGCAGTTTTTGGTCGTCAGTGGCGACGAGATTCAGCGGGCCGTTGCTTCGGGATCCGTCAAACTCAGCGGACGGGTGGGGCTGATTCGGATGGACGAATTGCCGAGCGTTCGGCCCGGCGAACGGATCCGTCTGGATGGACTCAGCGGGATCATCGGCCGCGCCGATCGGATGGTCAAGGCGAGCGAAGCGATCGAACCGTTGGTCCGGCATCTGTTGTGTACGACGTGGTTGGTCGAATCGTTGGAGGTTGCCTTGGGTCTGAGCCGGCTGAGCGGAGCGGGCTTGCGGTTTGTCACTCGCAATTGTGAACTGTTGGAACGCGACGGCAGCGTCGTGATCGGACCGGCACGAGCGGCCGCTGGTTTGGTCAGCCGGCGCAGCGAACTCGCCTCGGCCCGCAAAGAACAACAGACCTACCGCTACCAATTGGAAGAATCGGACAAGGAGGCTTCGCGTTTGGCCGCCAATGTCGAACAACGCGACGCTGAACTGCATCAGATCATCACGCGGCATCGCGAAGCGGTGACGCAGCGCGCCGCCTCGGGAGCGACATTGGCCGCAGCGACCGACGCGTTGGACGCTCAGGTCCATGCGCTGCGGTCGTTGACCGAGGAAGCCGAATCGATCCATCGCACGCACAATCAAAGCCAGGTCGAATTGGTGGAAGTGCGGCAGGCATTGGCCGGATGTCGTCAGCGTGCCGAACGTTACGAAAGCCAGCAAGAAGAATACAAGCAGACGCTGCAGTTGGCTCAGGACGAAGAACGTCAGGCCTCCGACGCGTTGATGAAAGCGAATGTCGAATTGGCTCGCAGCGAACAACGTAGCGAAGCCTTGGAAACCGCGATCGAACAGGTCCGTCGCGATCAAGGGGAACGCCGCGAAGCGGTCGATGAAGTCCGTCATCGACTGAATACCGAATTGCAACGTTTGATCGATCTCGATCGCCGGATGCTCGATGCGTCCTCGGAATTGAACGAACTGTATCTGTCCGAAGAAGCCGACGGCGTGGCGCTGAAGGCGTTGGCGGCGGAGGTCAGCGCGGTGCGGAGCAGCATGGCGGCCAAGCAAAAAGAGATCGACTCGGTTCAAAAACGTGCCCAGAAGGCGGCCGAACATGTCCACGCGATCCAACGCCGTCGCGATACGGCCGATGTTCAGCGGGCCAATTTGGCGCAGCGATTGATCGACGACTACGAGGTCAATCTTGCGGAGGAATCGATTCCCGACGACTTCGAACCGCCAGAAGATCGCCAAGCGGTGGAAAAAGAGATCGCGGATTTGAGGCAGCAGGTGCAGAAGTCGGGATCGGTCAACATGGAAGCGCTTGAAGAGCTCGAAGAGCTGCAAGAACGCTACGATATGCTGCACGGTCAATACCAAGACCTAACCGCCGCCAAGGCGTCGCTGGAACGGATCGTGAACAAGATCAACGCCGATTCCCGTCGTTTGTTCTTGGACACGTTGGAAGCGATCCGCACGAACTTTCAAACGCTCTATCGTCGCTCGTTTGGTGGCGGTAGCGCCGACCTGATCCTCGAGGAAGGGGCCGATCCGTTGGAAGCCGGCGTCGAGATCATCGCCACGCCCCCCGGCAAGCCGACGTTCAGCAACACGCTCCTCTCCGGTGGTGAAAAAGCGCTCACGGCCGTTGCGCTGTTGATGTCGATCTTCAAATATCGTCCCAGCCCGTTCTGCGTGTTGGACGAGGTCGACGCGCCGTTTGACGAAGCGAACATCGGCCGTTTTGTCAGCGTGTTGCAAGAGTTTCTCGAGCACAGCAAGTTTGTCGTCGTCACCCACTCCAAAAAGACGATGACCGCCGCGCATACCTTGTACGGTGTCACGATGCAGGAATCGGGCGTCTCGACGCGCGTCTCGGTGCGATTTGAGGACGTCAGCGAGGATGGGCACATCAGCGAGGATGCGGTCAAGCGATCCAAGAACGATGAAGCGGCGTAGCGCGGCCGCACTGAAGTTCCAACGGACTGGGGCGATCCGCTAAGCTGGATCGCCCGCCAGCTCCGTTCTACCAATTTACGTTTCACTCGTTCGACCCCGCATCACCTTTATGGGATTCCTCAACGCCACGCTGTTATTCGGATTGCTTGCGGCAGCGATTCCGGTCGCCCTGCATCTGTTGGGCCGACGCGAACCTCAGCGGCTTGAATTTCCCGCCCTCCGCTTTCTCACCCAACGGATTGAAACCAATCGCCGTCGGATGCGCGTGCGGCACTGGTCGCTGTTGCTGTTGCGCGTACTGGCGCTGGCCGGGCTCGCCTTGGCACTGGCCCAACCGCACGTTCCGAGTGCTCGCGGCGGAACATGGCTTTCGGTCGGCATGATCGCCGTTCTGGGAATGGTCACCGCCGCAATGGCGGCTTGGGCATTTTCACAACAGAAATCGCTGCGTTTCGTTTTACCGTTGGCCATCGCTGCGCTCCTGCTGCTGCTCGGGGCGACCGTCTGGGGCACCGTGGTCGCGGCGACCGAGAAGGGACCGGTCGTCGACACGCAGCGTCCGTCGGCCATTGCGATCGTCGTCGACAACTCCGTGCGTATGACCTATCAGACCGATGGCGTGACGCGATTGGAGACCGCTCGACAGTGGGCGAACTGGATCGTCGATCACTATACCGAAACCAGCACGCTGGCAATTCTCGACCGCAGCGTCAAACCAACGATCGCTGCCATCGATCTTGCGGCGGCGCGGCGGGCGATCCGGCGGCTGGAACCGTTGCAAGTCCCGCAGCCTTTGGAACAGCAGATCGAAGCGGCTGCGGCACTGGTCGCCAGCAGCCCCTTCGAGCAACGGGCTGTCTATGTGATCACCGATCGCACGGCCGCCAGTTGGAATCCCGCCGCAACGCTTGCGTTGCCCGATGGCATCGACCTACATGTGATCGACGTGGGGGCCGACGACGTTCAGAACCGAATGCTGGGGGAGGTGCGGATCGCTTCGGAATCGATCGCTCGCGGGATCCCGGTGCCGGTGCAAACCCAAGTTGCGAGTCTCGGGGACTTTCCTGCTTCGGAAGTGACGGTGGAATTGCGGTTGTTCGATCGCGATCCGACGTTGCCCGTGATCCGAGATGGCAAAACCATTTTCCCCGCAGCCCAGGTGATCGATCGCCAACGGACGACGGTCTCCGATCCGTCTCGCAGCGATGTCGCGTTGGCATTGCCGCCGTTGGAACCGGGAGTGCATCATGCCGAGATCGCGTTGGGCACGGCCGATGCCCTGCCGATCGACAACATCCGGTATTTGACGATCGTCGTGAATCAACCACCCCAAGTGTTGTTGGTTGGTAACAATGCGAATGAGCGACGCGTGATTGAACAAGCGTTGGCGCTGCCGGGTGTCAGCGGCAGCGGCAGCGTCGATTACAAGGTCGACGGGATCGCAATGGCGGATTTGCTGCAAGCCAAGCTGACCGATTACCGCGTCATCGGTCTGCTCGATCCGCCACCGCTGTCGACTGCGCAACAGGATCTTTTGGGCTCGTGGGTTCAGCAAGGGGGAAAGCTGTTCGTCAGTTTAGGGCCCGCTTGGGAATCGCAGGAAGCTCCATCGGCGGACGGCGATCGATTGATTGGACGTGTCGTGCGGCAATGGCGCGTTCCCGATCCGGGGCACTGGATCGATACGCAGGGAAGTGGTCATCCGGCGCTTCGACCGTTTGCGACCGCTGCGGGAAATGTCCCTTGGCAACTGTATCCCATCCATCGCTACTGGCAGATCGATCGCCAGCAGGCCGATGTCGTGATCGCGCGATTCACCGATTCGGGGCATCCGGCGTTAATCGACCGCGCCGTGGGGGCGGGACGTCTGTTATTGTTCACCACGCCGCTACCGGGCATCGACGGGGCGGGGCGACGATGGAACGAATTGTTCAGCACCAGCGAAGAGTATTGGCCGGCGTTTTTGTTGGTCCGCGGTGCGTTTGATTATTTGGCCGATCGCGATCCGGGAACACTCAACGTTCGTGTTGGCCAACCCGTCGGTTTGAAGACGGTCGACGGCGCGCCGCAGCGTTATCAGTTGTTCGCCGCGGACGCACCTCCGGTGGTGGTGGAATCGAGCGGAAACCAAGTTGCCCCCGGACCGGCTGCCGTGGCGGGAAACTACTGGTTGCGAAGCGGGGGAGCGACGCTGGGCTACAGCGTCAACCTGCCTGCTGCGGAGACCGATCTGAAGCGGATCGACGTCGATCAATTGACGGCGATCTTGGGAGCCGACCGCTACCAATTGGTGACCGACCGTGGCCAGATCGATTGGTCGGCGACAACCGGCTCCAACACCCAACCCTTTTACGCCCAGATGATGCTGTTGGTCTGCGGGGTGTTTGTTTTGGAGCAGATCCTGTCGAATCGCTTCTACGCGTCGAAATAAGACGAATATCCCATCCTGCGATGCCACTCAGGGGGTAATTGGCGACTTTTTGCTTGGTTCGTTCAATCTTCGTGTCTAGCATGAATCGAATCCATCCGTTCTGCCAGGCATCGCTATGAAACCACTGAAGAAGCATCGTTCCCGTCGTCGCCGTCTGCTGTCGGGCGAATCGCTCGAATCGCGCGCACTTTTGGCAACCTTGGGGTTGGGGGTGGAATTCTATGAACCGGGCAACCTTACGCCGGTTAGTTCGTTAAAGGCTGGCGAAGTCTACGAAGCGCGGGTGAAGGTGGATGTTCCCGATTCGGCCTCCGGCGTGATCTCATTGCCACTCAACTATTCATGGGATCCCAAGGTCTTGACGCTCGAATCGCCCACGCTTCCTGCCGGGCCATTGTTCAACAATGATGTTCCCAATAGTTTGGTTGCAGAACGCTTCACGCTGCAACGCGCGATGCTCAGTTACAACGACGAGGCATTCAAATTCGATGCTAACAGCGATCCGGCAAACTTCGATTCGTTCTACAACCTGAGCGGTGTTCGCGGTGGCGCTTTGCCCAATGCAGGGCAAGGGGCCGCATTGTCATCGGGGGATAGTATCGAGTCCTTTTCGAGCATGTTGATGTTTCGCGTCAATTCGGATCTGAACGCCTTCGCTTCGACAACCTTCACGATCGCGCTGGATGGATCGATGGCGTTTGAGAATGGGGAGCCGTTGGATGCGGTGACAGGCATCTCGGGGGCTGTCGGTCTCGATCTTCCTTCCGCCTCCCAAAATCAAATCGTCCAAACGACGATTCCAATTGCGATCGGTGGCATTAAGCAGGAGATCGATGCAAACAACGCCAGCGGTCCTCCCGCGACGCCGGTCACGATGATACTGGACTTTGGCAACGACGGCGTCTTCGACGGACCTAACGACCAAACTGTCACGACCGCCGCCGACGGCAGTTACCAGTTTGTGCTCAATCCCGCTCCGGCCGGCAGTACGTATTCGATCCAAGAGATCTTGCCCAATGGTCGGATTCGGCTGGCACCCGCCAGTGGTGCGTTTAACTTTTCCGTCGATGCCGATGGAGTGATCACGCCCACCGATCCGGATGATCCTCCCTTGCCACCACTCGACTTTGTGAACCAAGTGGTCGTGATCGGCGGCACCAAGTTCCAAGACCTCAACGACATCGGAACGATTGGCGTCCGCGATGACACCGATCCGCCGATGGCTGGCGTGACGATCACGCTGGACATCAACAACGACGGTCCCACGACGCCCGACCAATCGGTCGTCACCGCTGCCGACGGCAGTTACCAATTTGTCGAGGTTCCCGCCGGAACGCACCGCGTTTACGAACCGAACGACAACGACCTAACCTTTCCCGCCGCTCGCAGCTATCTGGTCACCATCGGTGAGACAAGTGTTGTCGTCGATCCGAACGTGCTCCTGGATGAGCTTGATTTCGGCAATCGGGAGGGTGTGCAGATCACAGGCATCAAGCGTATCGA
Source organism: Rosistilla carotiformis (assembly GCF_007753095.1). NCBI lineage: Bacteria > Pseudomonadati > Planctomycetota > Planctomycetia > Pirellulales > Pirellulaceae > Rosistilla > Rosistilla carotiformis. The sequence goes on along the minus strand of NZ_CP036348.1, from coordinate 5,534,228 downwards.
CACCAACCGGAACGGCGCGATCGATCCCGGTGTCGACACACCGCAATCGGAAGTGGGAATTTTCTTGGACCTTCACAACGACGGATCGGTCGACGAGGTAGACAGCACCCGTGCGACGGGGCAATATCTGTTCCTGGATGTGCCGGTCGGAACCCACAGGATTTTCGAGAGTGTGCCTGACGGGTTCGAACAGGTGTTCCCTGCCACGTCGCACTTGGTGACGGTCCATCCGGACGGCAGCGTTACGTCACCAACAGGCTTTGATTTTTTGAACGCTGAAATCGAAGGACTCTCCAGCGTCGCTGGATACGTCTACACCGATAACGACCGCGATGGGCTGGTCGATGCCGATGAGATCGGTCTGCCGGGCGTTATGATTCGTTTGATCAGCAACACGCCTGGCGTGGCGACGCAGACGACCTTGACCGGTCCCGACGGATGGTACAACTTTGAGAATGTGACGCCGGGAACGTATAGCATCGAAGAAATCCAACCGTCTCGATTTGGAGATGCTTCGATTTCACTGGGGCAGGTTTTGCCGGGGACCGCCACGGTCGGAACCACAACGGGAATGAACCGGTTCGATGGCGTGACCATCGCCGCCGGCCAAAACGCTGTCAATTACAACTTTGGCGAAACGCTTCAGATCATTACCAAGCGAATGCTGTTGGCCCGTACCAACGTCCAGCAAGAGATCTACAACAATACGGGGATCGACACGACAACGGTTTCGGGAACCGTTGGGGAAGATGTCGTGCGGATCGAACAGACGAACACCCACTGGCGGGTCACCGTCAATGGAGAAGTGACGCTGGTGCCACTTTCGGAGATGTTGATCTTCGATGGATTAGCGGGGGATGATTCCGTGGAGGTGGTGGGCACCAGCAATGCGGAAGAGTTCCACGTTGGGCTGAATCAATTGGCGATGGTTACCGATCCGGACAGCGGAAATGGATTGTTGGTCGTGGGGGTCGAACGGATCACCGCCGACGGACGTCTGGGGGACGACTTGCTGGTCCTGGAAGGATCGACTGGTGTGGATCAATTCTCCGGCAGTGGCGACCTGGCGACGCTCGCCTATAGCAACGGATCATCCACCGTGCGTGGTCTGAGCTTCGATCGTGTTCGCGCCGTCAACGCGACAGGTTCGTCGACGAATCAAGCGACAACGGTGGCGACCGACTATGTGCTGCAGTTGGTCGGCGATTGGAACCGCTGATCCCTCCGTTCGCCAGGCAGTTGCCACCGTCGATACAAACGTGGCGACCTGTCGATCCGAATCGGCCGAGGATTCTTTTGCAACCGCGTCGAGAGGAGCGCGCCGATTAGGGTTGCTCTATGAGAGAGCCTAGTTTTTAATGGTGACAATGTTTCACGTATAGAAAATTGATGCTACGTGCCTTTGCCGCTTCCCTTTTTGTTCGAACATGGTTTTGCTAGGCGTCGGCCGTTTGGGTGCGAACGTGCCTGGATCACGGATTGTACGGCGAATGAACATCGGTTGGGACGGCTCCGGCTGAACAGCGGCTGCATTGATTGTGGCGGAGTTCCATTCCCTCTTTTGATTTGTGGCGATGACCGATCGTGATCCAGCCCTCGTTGCCCGCGCTCGTGACATACTTCGCAGGTCCCGTGGGCTCGAACCTTCGGCACGCGTTGTGATGATCGAACGGGAATGTTCCGGCGACAAGTCCTTGCATGATGAAGTCGGGGCGTTGTTGCGGACTGAGGGAAACGGCCTGCAAGCCGACAGCGGTACGGGGCCGGTGCCTCGGATCGCTGGTTCGATGCGAAGCCGCCTGTCGATCGTTTCGCCGACAGCGTCGCGTTCCCGAACGCGTTCGCAGATGTTGACGGCCGTTACGCGGACGATCGGCAATCAAGGACAGTCGGCACTGGCGATCGTGCTGGCGATGTTGATTCTTAGCGCTTTCATCGGATGGGCGTACATCAATGTTCGCGCTTCGCTGCGTTCGATCCGGGCGGATGAACTGAGGCTGCTGGTGGCGACCAGCGTCGCGGCGGTCGAAAGCTACATCGAATTGGAAAAGGCGAACGTCCACGCGTGGTCGGAAAAAGAACGCCTGCGCGAAGCCGTCTATCAATTGACCACCGATTCCAACGGAGACGCTCAGGCGGCGCGGGCCACGATCGATGAGGTGTTGGCCGGTATCATGGGGCACCAGCCGCAGTACTTGATTTTTGGAGAAACCAACCGCGTGCTTGCGGCATCATCGCAATACGAAAACGCGTTGGGACGACGTTCGGCAGCGGACGGTTCCGCCTTGATCACCGAGACGCTCAGCGGAAAAACGTTGATCCTGACACCGATTTTGCATGAAAACATGGTGGAGGGACATGCCGTCGATTTAATGCGTCCCGAAATGCCGATGATGCTGCCGATCTTTGCTCCCCACGATTCTCAGGAGATCATCGCTGCGATGTATCTGCGAGGGATCGGCATGGAAGATCGGTTCTTTGAACTGTTGCAAAGTGTTCGGGTCGGGCTGTCGGGCGAGACGTATGCGTTTGATCAAAAAGCCATCATGATTTCGGAGAGCCGGTTCAACGACACGTTGAGATCGATCGGGCTGATCGACGATCGCGACGATTCGTATTCGTGTTTGAGCGTTCAAATTCGCGACCCCGGTGGGGATCTAACCAGGGGCTATCGCTTGAACACGCCCGTGGCAGCGCAACCGTTGACCAAGATGGCAGCCTTTGCGACGGCTGGCGAGAACGATTTGGATCTCGACGGCTATCGCGACTACCGTGGCGTGACCGTGGTGGGGGCATGGCAATGGTTGCCGCAATACGGATTCGGCATCGCGACCGAAGTCGATTATGCGGAAACCTATGGGCCAATGAAAAACCTGAACCTCGCTTTTGCCGCGATCGGTGTACTGATATTGGGATCGATCGGATTCATCATCTATTCGGCTCGATATATGGCTCGGATGAGAAGACAGGCAAGCAACGTTCAAAATGTAGGGCCCTATGCATTGGGAAGACTGTTGGGCGAAGGGGGAATGGGGCAGGTCTATCTCGCGCAACATGCGCTGTTGAAACGACCGACTGCCGTCAAATTGTTGCACCCTGAGAATTTGAATGTTGAATCGATCGCGCGGTTTGAACGTGAAGTTCAATTGAGCAGCAAACTATCGCATCCCAACACGATCGAAGTTTACGATTACGGCCAGACCGCCGAAGGGATCTTTTATTACGCGATGGAATATCTGCAGGGGATCACGCTTTCAACTCTGATTCGCGATGAGGGGGAGCTTCCTGTCGCGCGGGTGATTTATTTTTTGGAATCGATCTGCAAGTCGCTTCGCGAAGCGCACGGATTGGGAATCGTTCACCGCGATATCAAGCCCCAAAATATCATGGTGTGCCAGCGAGGAGGAGAATCGGATGTGGTCAAGGTCCTCGATTTTGGTTTGGTCAAACCGATGCAGTCGAACGACCATGCCAAGATCACGCGAACGATGGGAGTCATCGGGACGCCGCTGTACATGGCACCCGAACGAATCCGCGAGCCCAGTTCGAACGATCCGCGATCGGACATCTATTCGTTGGGGGCTGTCGGTTTTAATCTGTTGACCGGTCACGACATCTTCAACGACGTCAGCGATTTCGATGTCTACTTTCACATTATCAATACGGTGCCACCGCGGGTTCGCGATTTGGCTCCGAACATACCTCCGGAGCTCGATCAGTTGATCGCAGAGTGTCTCGAGAAAGAGGTCGGCAAGCGACCCGAGAGTGTGGTTGCGATTCTTAACCGACTTCAAGCGCTCCCTGTGCAATGGACGACCGCGATGGCCGAAGCGTGGTGGCAGTCGGCCTACGCTCCAAAATCCTCCCCATGAAATCGAGCTCGCAGTGAAACTTCGGTCTACCCTGCGCCGTGCTGCCCGCTCAGGGGCCCTTCGAGTGGTTGGCCACGTTTGACCTGAGGTTGGGTGCATGAGGACGGTGGGTCGCCACGTTTTTTTGCATCCTGTGCATAGCGTTCGAGCACACATCCATCCGACCGGTGCTCACGGGCCTCCATTCACAGCTTTTTCCAAATGTTTGCCCATGGCATCGCTGGCACCGCGCAACCGTAAGGGCCGGGCGTTGCGCCGTAGGTTGCGATTGAGGTGGAGTATCGTTCGACATTTTGCGATGCCCCTATTGTAGTTGTGGCATTGATCCGCTGTTGGAACGGGAAGATTGAGTTGGGGGCCGCCAGGATTGGCACTCGACTTGCGACATGCATTGCGACAAGTCCTTTTCATCGAGCACGTCCCACTATTCTGGGGGCGGGCGATCGTTCCCAGGTTTGTTAACCTCTTTTCACAGGAATCGTCGAATGAAGTTCATCAGTCAAAAGAATCCAGATCGTTCAGGGTTCACACTCGTGGAATTGTTAGTTGTGATTGCGATCATCGGGATCTTGGTTGGTCTGCTGCTGCCCGCGGTGCAAGCGGCACGCGAAGCGGCTCGCCGAATGTCGTGTTCGAACAACATGAAACAGATCGGTTTGGCACTGCACAATTACCACGACACGCACCGCGTCTTTCCATATTCGGTGTCGGCCAGCGGGGCGGTCACATCCGGTTCCGCAATCCCAGCCGCAAACGGCGTGTTGAACCATCGTGGTTGGATGTTGTTGCTGCCATTTATCGAATTGCAGAACTTGCAAGACCAGATCGATATGAATTTGCCAACCGGTTCATATGACCGCAACAGCGTCGGTCTGGCGGGGCCTGCACCGGGGGCGTCAGGCAATGCCAACGACGTGGTCGTTAGTACGGTCGTCGACGCCTTCATGTGCCCATCGGATCCAAATCCCACGCACTACACGACGACATCCAGCAGTTCCTATTCGATCTCTCCCAGCACCACAAGTTTGATGGGAGCATACACGAACTACGACTTCAGCGTTCGCCGCACCTCGTCGACTGTAGAAAAATGGAGCCGCGATACGTTTGCGACCAAGCGGATGTTTGGTAACGATGAATCGTCGCGGATGCGCGACCTGACCGATGGAACCAGCAATACCGCCGCCGTCTGCGAGACCTTGCGAGCCACCATCGATGGCGTCTCGCAAACTTGGGGTTACGTCAAATGGGTCGGTCACGGCGTCGACCTCGCCTACTCCCGCGGCATCAACGACAACGAATGCTGTGGCTGGGACTCAACTCCCTACGCACGCGCTTCGCGTCCAAGCCAACTGGGCGAATGGTCGACCGTGGGCAGCACGCATCCCGGTGGAGCTCAAGTCACCTTCGGCGATGGATCGGTTCATTTCCTAAGCGAAACGACCGACCAAATCGTCTTGAACAACATCGCTTACGTTTCCGATGGCAATCCACTGAGTGAGTTCTAGTACCGCGAACAAAGTTGCGTTCCATGAACATGTCCGTTGTGTTCTGGTAACAACAAAACGAGAAGCCGGGTCTTTGTGCCCGGCTTTTTTGCTAGTTATATCGCCCCTTTTTTTTGCATGCGATGCTCAACGTGGGGGCACCCCAAACCGTGGGGCAAAAAAACTTGACACCTTCCAAGATCTATTGTGCCGCAGCCGCTTCTGGCTAAACCAACGCGCCCGCTTGTTAGTGCAACCTTATCCGGCAGCGTTCACGCCTAGCGTATTGTCTGTCCCCATAAGCAGCTTGCAAGATCTGGTTTCAGTTCGACGGCCATCGATTTCAACACTCTCTTCCCCACGCCGGTGAAGCGCAATGGCACATTGGTTGCTATTTCTTTCGAACGCTTACCGAATTCAAACGTTGCCGTCGTCGCACAGCAGCGTCCCCTCCGTCCTGCACAGGAGTCATCGATGCGTCAGAAGAAGAACACGAAGCCACAGGGTTTTACGTTGGTTGAATTATTAGTGGTAATCGCCATCATTGGTATTCTTGTCGGGCTGCTACTGCCTGCCGTCCAGGCTGCTCGCGAAGCCGCCCGGCGGATGTCTTGTTCCAACAATATGAAACAGATCGGGTTGGCGCTGCACAATTATCACGACACGCATCGCGTCTTCCCTTATTCGGTTTCGGCTAGTGGTGCGATCGCAACCGGTTCCGCGACGCCAGCTACCGGCGGGGTGTTGAATCATCGCGGGTGGATGTTGTTGCTTCCGTTCATCGAACTGCAAAACTTGCAGGATCAAATCGATATGAACCTGCCGACCGGTGGGCACAACAGTAACGGCAAGGGACTTGCCGGACCAGCTCCCGGAGCTGCGGGCAATGCCAACGATGTAGCCGTCAGCACGGTCGTCGAGGCCTTCATGTGCCCTTCGGATCCCAATCCCACCCACTACTCAACCGCCGGCAGCAGCCATTATTCGATTTCGGCTGGCACGACGTCGCTGTTGGGAGCCCTTACCAATTACGATTTCAATTGCGCGCGGACCTACTCTTCTGCCGAGAAGTGGAGCCGTACCACCTTTGAATCCCGCCGGATGTTTGGGCACGACGAATCGTCCAAGATGCGTGACCTGACCGATGGGACCAGCAACTCCGCCGCAGTCTGCGAGACCCTGCGTGCCACGATCGATGGCGAGTCCCAGGCCTGGGGATTTACAAAGTGGGTCGGCCATGGCGTGGGGCTCGATTACAGCCGCGGCATCAACGACACCGTGTGCTGTAGCTGGGATTCACCCCCCTATGCACGCGCGGCGCGCTCGAGCCAGTTAGGCAATTGGTCGACCGTCGGCAGCACCCATCCCGGCGGAGCGCAAATCACGTTTGCCGATGGATCGGTCCATTTCCTCAGCGATACCACCGACCTCGTCATACTGCAACGGCTCTCGTTCATCTCCGATGGCCAACCGGTCGGCGAGTTCTAATCGACCTGACAGTCAGCGTCGCCACACCCTCTCGCGGTTTCATCGCGGATCGGTAAACGTTCCGAGCCGGGCCTTTCCGCCCGGCTCTTTTCGTTTTAACGTCTCGCCTCATTTGTTTGCTCGATGTGCCAGTCTTCAGTGCAACGCCGCCTTGGGGTGGGAGGATCTTTTCGCAAAATCCCTCCAGTGAGAATTAAACAACCTCGTTTAGAGTGCCTTTGCCATCGTTTGGTTTACGGCAGGTGAATTCTCGGCAGCTTTCGCTAAGGACCGGTTCCGCACCTCAACCGCAAACCCATCGCTAGCTCCTTTCGGCACCACCACTACCCGCGGTTTCTTACTCCACTCATCAAGTGGGGATTTGGCATATCGGTTGCAATGTTTGTTCGAACGGCTATCGACTTTGAGCGTTCGCCAATATTGATCTGCAACGCCCCGTCCAATTTACAAAGGAATTATCAAAGTGAGTCAGAAGATGAAAACCAGACCGCTCGGTTTTACGTTGGTTGAATTGCTGGTTGTTATTGCGATCATCGGAATCCTGGTTGGTCTGCTTCTTCCCGCAGTCCAGGCTGCCCGCGAATCGGCTAGGCGGATGTCCTGTAGCAACAACATGAAGCAGTTGGGCTTGGCATTGCACAACTATCACGACACCCACAAATCGCTACCGTACTGGTCGTTCGGGAGTCATGCTCACAGCCACTACAGTGGTTTCATCGCGATCTTGCCATTCATTGAGCAGGGTGCGTTATATGATCAAATCACGTCAACGACCACGATCAATGGGACGGTCTATCCGCCCTATGACAAATACGGGATTAGTTCAGGCTATACGCCTTGGTACACAACGATTCCGGGATATCTATGCCCCTCCGACGCGCGAAGCGGCAATAAACAGGCAACAGAAACCGGACGCAATAATTACTGTTTCAGTCTTGCTGACTGGACGCCGTACTACAGCGACACATTCACGCGCAGTCCTTTTGGACGAATGAGAACATTCAACTTTTCCGCAATTACAGATGGGTTGAGCAACACGGTAGCCATGGGCGAAACTTGCATTGGCAACGGAGTGACTATCAATGGAGGACCCATGAAAGGTGGGTTTGTTCAATCGCATCCGTCCGTTGCCTCCAGTCCGACAGCGAACAATCCGATCAGCTGCATGGCCACCGTGGGGACGTATGGCATGTACACGGCCACCTCCAGTGCCCGAGGCAACGGAGGCAACTCCTGGTCGTTTGGGTTTACCGGTTGGACGGCGATCAACACGATCTTGCCGCCAAACGGTCCAAGTTGCGGTTATACAACCGACTCTGCGCATCGGATGATCGTGTCGCCGAGCAGCTATCACCCGGGTGGCGTGACGACTTTGATGTGTGATGGAGCGGTCACGTTTATCACCGATACCATTGATACTGGAGATCTCTCCAGTGGCAGCGTCGCTGCCGGTCCGTCGCCTTACGGCGTCTGGGGCGCTTTGGGCTCCAAGGACGGTGGCGAGATCGCGGAGTTGCCATAAAAACGTCGGATGCGATTTTGGACTTGAGATGGTGCGCAAGTTTTGCGCGACCACTAGTTTCATGGAACCAGAAGCGAGGTGGGGACTTCGCTTCTGGTTCTATTTTCCCGACAACTGTTAAAATGTGATGTAAGGATCGATTTGAGATGAAACAATTCGTTTGTTTACTGGTACTTGTCCCTGCCGGATTTCTGACTGGCTGCAGCCAGCCAGCGTCTGTCAATGGAGTCGTTCCGGTCACCGGCACAATACTCCACAAAGGACAGCCTGTCGCGGGAGCGACGGTCACTTTTGTACCCAACCTGGAAGGACGTGCTTGCAGCGGGGCAACCGACGAGAACGGACACTTTGAAGTGACAACACTGCAACCAGGTGATGGAGCAATACCAGGCAGATACAACGTCCTGGTCGCCAAGTCCGAAGTCGAGGGCGCTCTGTCCGAAGACGAAGCGTTGGAGTACATGAAAAAACATGGCAAGGAACCTACGATCACTGTCAAGGATTTGTTGCCGATCAAATACAAACGGAGAAGCTCATCGGACTTGATGGCTGAGGTCGGCGAGGGAGAAGAAAACGACTTCACGTTCGACTTGATCGACTGATATCGAGGAAGAACTTGGTTCTGAGCTGGCGACGTAGGACGAGAAAGTCCGGTGACTCGATAGCGTATGGAGACCTTCGAATTGCGTTGCAACATCACGTGATCTGTGGCTAGACCGGGGCGTTTTAATCTCCCCGGTGCTGGAGCATTTTCGCAACCAACTTCGAGCCCTTTCCCTTGCGAAGTACTGAGAAGGATTCCCCTCGATTTAACTGCATCTTCCTAAGAGCATTGGCGTGGGGGCACACTAAGCGACTGGTCGTGATCGCCACTATCGGAGTGCCACGACCAGCGGCGGCGATGGAGGACAGGCACAATTTGCGGGCAGGCAGGCCCCAACCACTCCCGTCTTTACAAGCTGTTCGCATGGAGCAGACTCGCAAAATTGGCAACACCTCAACGACCGAAGTGTCTTATGCAATGACCAGCGTTGGTCGAAATCCAGCTGCGGCCGATAACTTGTTGCGAGCAAGTCGGGGATACTGCGCCATCCAGAACAAGTTGCATTACGTCCGTGACGTTTGGCGAAGACACCTACCGGATGAAAACCGATGAGGGGCTGCTGAATCGAGCCACGATGCGAAACGCTGGAATTACTCTGTTTCGCGCCGCAGGTCACAATTCAATCGCAACCACCCTAAGAACGCTTGCCACGAAACGGATCGATTTTTCTGCTTTTTGTAGACTCGAACCAGGAACACATTTTGGGTTCCTGGTTCGATACGATCATTCCATGGGTAATTGATTCTTCCCCATTACGTTTATCCCCGGAAGCCTTCCCGCCACTTAATCTAACCGGCCGAGTTAACGACGACGCTGAAACGGAAAGCGGTTTGTGCCACGTCGAAACAACTCGTGGTCTCGCTTCCGGAAACGCCCCCCAGCGACGCTGCTGCGTTTCGCGACTTCACCGCTTCTACAATCTATCAGACCTCGAATGTCTTGCCGTCCTCTTCGTAGGTCACTCGGTAGAGATCCTTGCGGCGGTCGTTCCAGTTCTGCACGCTCCCCGATTCGCGATGCTTCCGCAGAATTTCCAGATCGACATCATCCATGACAACGGTTTCGATGTTCGGATTGCATTCCGCACCCACCGAGTCGCGAGAGAAGCCGACGTCGGCGGGGGTCAGAATCGCCGATTGGGCATAGTGAATGTCGGCGTTTTCGACAAACGGCAGGTTGCCGGTACATCCCGCGATCGCGACGTAGACGTGGTTCTCCACACACCTTGCTTGAGCGCAGTGTCGGATCCGCAGATACCCTTCGACGGTGTCGGTGTTAAACGGCACGAAGATGATCTGCGCACCTTTCGCCGCAGCGATCCGGACCAATTCGGGGAATTCGATGTCATAACAGATCAACATCGCGACGCGACCTGAATCGGTATCGAAGACGTTGACAAAATCTCCAGGACTGACGCCCCACCATTTCCGTTCGCTGGGAGTGATGTGAATCTTATATTGCTTGTGGATCGTACCATCGCGACCAAAGCAGTAGGCGACGTTGTAGAGCTTTTCGTTTTCGACGACAAACTGCGATCCACCGATCACGTTCACATTGTATTTGACGGCGCACTCGGTAAAAAACTCGAGGTACTGCGGCGTGAACTCGGCCAGTCGGCGTGCGGCGAGTCCGGGACGAGCCGATTCGACGCACGACAACAACTGCGTCGTAAACAGTTCGGGAAACATGATGAAGTCGCACTTATAATCGGCAGCGACGTCGACGAAGAACTCACTCTGTTGCGTGAACTCACCGAAGTTGTTAATCCGTCGCAGTTCATATTGCACGACCGCCAGGCGAACCGGTTCGAAAGCGGCGTGATACCGCCGTGTCCGAGAGGCTTGATATTCCAAGTTCCTCCATTCCAGAAAGGTCGCGTAGCCGCGCGACGCTTGATCGCTGGGGAAGTAATTGGGGATCAAACCTTGCAAAGCGAAGCCATTGGCAATTTGAGCCGTCAACACGGGATCGTGGATCGCTTTGGCAACCACTCGCTCGACATATTCGCTAGCCGACATCTCATCCGCTCGATCACCGTAGCCTGGAATCCGTCCGCCGATGATGATCCGTTCGATGTTGCGTTCCCGGCACAGTTTTTTCCGCGCGTCGTACAATCGCCGCGACAACTTCATCCCGCGATACTCCGGATCGACCATGATCTCGATGCCGTAAAGCGTATCCCCTTCGGGAGAGTGATTGCGAATGAAACCGTTGTCGGCAACCTGGGTCCAATCGTGCCAAGCGGTCGTGCGGTCGTAACGCAAAATCAAACTGGACGACGACGCCGCAACCTCGCCATCGATCTCGACCACCAACTGCCCTTCGGGAAAGACCTTGATTTGGCTTTCAATCTGGTCGCGGGTCCACGGCGACATGCCCGGAAAACAGCGTTGTTGCATTTTTACGAGCGCATCGTAGTCGTCGATCGACAGCTGACGAACTTTGACTTTCCATTCAAATTCTTTGAGATCGAGTGGATCCATCAGACAGTACCCTATTATCCATTGTTGGCGTTTTCCGCTGCTGTTTCGCGGACTGCGATCTCGGCAGACGAGCCCCTGTATTCTCGCGTGCCAACCGCTCGGGCGGGAAGTGGGCGTCGGAGAATTCCTCACGCAATTGAGCTTAAACCGGCTTGGCCGATTGGGCATTCCATCCCGTCGCATCCGCTCTCTAACAATTTGACCCGATTCCGAAGGGCGCTTGCTTCCACCAGCCAGGTATCGAATCGCTCGCAGGTTTCCGCCCTGCGCACGGCGTTGATCCTGCCATCCGCTCGATGTGGCCGTTGCGATGGCCTCGAGCGAATTGTCCCTCGATATTTTTGAGCGCCTCGGCATCCCCGCTGCCCAACCGATCGATCGCCTCGTCGACCGCACTGTTGAACAGGATCTTGGCATCGGGATCGAGAAGACTAACAGATCGATCCACGTATTGACGATTGTGCGCCGGTGACCGCCCTTCGAAGAAAAAATGCCTGCGTGGTTGGCAGATTGCGCAATCCGAAGCACATTGCAGAGACGCGGTTTCCGACGGACTAATCGGCCAATTCGCCGCCGAGTTCGCGACGCAGCCAGGCTCGCAACATCGTCCATTCGGCTTCGACGGTCCGTTTGGAAACGCCCAGCACGTTGGCAACCTCTTCGACCGTCAGGCCACCGTAAAACCTCAGCTCGACAATTTGAGCCTGCCGGGGATCGAGCGTCGCCAGTTTGGCCAAGGCGTCTTCGATGGCCAACACATCTTCGTCCTTTTGGTTGGTGACACGCATGTCATCCGAAAGCGGGATGCGTTGACTTTGGCCGCCTCGTTTGTGGCGATTTTTGCCACGGGCATGATCGACCAAAATCCGTCGCATCATCTTGGCCCCGATCGCAAAAAAATGAGTCTTCCCCTGCCAATCGACCCTCGTCTGATCGGCCATCCGCAAATAGGTCTCGTTCACTAGCGCCGTCGGTTGCAGCGTATGGGAGGGGGATTCCTGATTGAGCATCGATTGGGCCAGACGCCGCAATTGGTCGTAGACCTCCGGCATCAAACGGTCCGCCGCCGTCGGATCCCCGTCGACGATCTGTTGCAACGAGCGGGCGACATCGATGGAATCGTCGTTCATGGCGGGAAACGTTGGTTGAAGAATTGGAGGGCAATTCACAAATGGAACTGCGGGGCTCTTGCCTAACCGTCGCGTACCGGTGCGAGAGCGGTTGCTACGGCAAAAAACAATGTACGAAAGTCCATCGATGCAGTCCACCATGAGTTCGACAATCCTTGAAATCCAATCGATGTCTGTCCCTGAATTGATCACCGCGGCAAAGCTGGGCGATACCGATGCCTACGCGGAAGTTGTGATGCGGTACCAAGATCGTTTATATGGCGTGATGCGGCATTATGTCGGTTGTCCGATCCTTGCCGAAGATATCGTGCAAGATGCGTTTGTGCGGGCCTACATCCATTTGGGATCGTTTCGCCAGGAGAGCGAATTCTACACGTGGTTGTACCGCATCGCGTTGAACGCCCGGCGATCCTATTCCGAAAAGCAGCGGCGTTGGGTACCGATCGAATCGGCGACCGAAAGCGATCGACGGCACGGCCGGCAAGTCGAGGAATCGCCATCGGCAGAGATCGAACGCAGCGAAAGTTGCGAACAGGTGCGGCAGGCGATGAAACGGCTGGACGAAAGTTTTCGCGAGGTGCTGGTGTTGCGTGAGTTCGAAGGCTACGACTACCAAAAGATCGCGGAGATCCTGGAGATCCGCATCGGTACGGTTCGCAGCCGGTTGTCGCGCGCCCGGTCACAGCTGCGGCGAGAACTTTCCGCCTATGAGCAATCGATTAATTAGCCGCCGCGGCGTCACACGTCGAAACTGGCAAGACGTACACTTTTCAATAAGGACTTGCACGGCACCGGAAGTCCATGGAACTTGAGCAGCGAGATAGCGTTGAACGAACAGCAATACGCAAAGGTCAAGGATGTTTTTTCTCAAGCGATTGCTACTCCCGAGTCGCAGTGGTCGGGAATCGTCGCTGCGCTGGCAGCAGAGGATCCGATCGTCGCCGAAGAGGTCCGGTCGCTGTTGCGGCATCATCGCGACGTGACGGTCCTCGATTCGCAACCTCAAGAATCGACCCATCCCACGCCGCCGACCGCGATCATGCCTGGTGACGCGGTCCGGCGAGCGATCGATTTCGTCGATCCCGAGGTTCCAGTCGATACGTTTCTGGTGCAACGCGAGATCTGGGAAGAGAACCGTCAGATCTTGCGGCGGCGGTTGATCGTGATCGCCATCGTGATGTCGTTGTTCATCGCGGTTTCGATGATCCGGTTGATGACCTATCACTACGCCGCGGTTGGCTACGGAGCTCGGGGCGTCGCGCTGCTTGTCAGCCTGGGGGCCGCCTGGGTGTTGCATCGCGATCACAAGCTGAGTCTGCGGCGGCTGCGGATCATCGAATTGATCGTGATGGCAAATGTCGGGGTGCTGGCGTCGGTGATCTATTTAAGGATGCTGTTGGACGCCGCGATTCGCCAAGACGTCGTCATGTTTGTCAGCATCAACAACTGGCACTTCTTCGCTTGGGCGTTGCTGATCTTGATCTACGGGATCTTCATGCCCAACAACTGGCAGCGCGCCGCCGCGGTCGTCTTCCCGATGGTCCTGATTCCGAATTTGACCATCTGGCTGGCCGCTTGGATCGATCCACAGATTCCGTGGCTGTTGGCTCAAGATACGTTTGGCAAACCGATTCCGGAGGTCTTTGTCGCCGCATGCATCGCGACTTACACGGCGCATCTGATCCATGGGGCTCGGTTGTCGGCGTTCCAGGCCCGGCGATTGGCTCAATATAAGATCAAGCGTTTGATCGGCGAAGGCGGAATGGGGCGAGTCTACGAAGCGGAACATCTGCTGCTAAAACGCTCCTGCGCGATCAAGTTGATCCAGCCCGAACGCAGCGGCGAGGGGGAGGCATTGCAGCGGTTCGAACGCGAGGTGCGGGCGACGGCGAAGTTGACGCATCCGCACACGATCGAAGTCTATGACTACGGCCAGACAAACGAAGGCGTCTTCTTTTTTGCGATGGAGTTGCTGCCGGGGATGAACTTGCGCGAAATCGTCAAGCGGACCGGAGCGATGCCGGCGCCCCGGGCGATCCATTTCTTGATCGAAATTTGCGAAGCGTTGCAGGAAGCGCACAAGGCCAGCCTGATCCACCGGGACATCAAGCCGGCGAACGTCTTCGCGTCGCAGCGCGGCGGAATCGAGGACTACACCAAACTTTTGGACTTTGGCGTCGTCCGCGACGCGACGCTCGATCTCGATCCCCACACCGCGGCGGTCGAGGCGCAGCGGATCACCGGAACGCCCGATTACATGTCGCCTGAACAGGTAGCGACTCCCAGCCTCGTCGGCCCGCCCAGCGATCTGTACAGTATTGGCGCTGTCGGATATTACCTGCTGACCGGACGGCCTCCGTTGACCGGCGGTTCGTTGCAAGAAGTGATGCGCGCCAAGTTGACGCAAACGCCGGAACCTCCTTCGACTCACGCAGCCGATGTTCCCGCCGACCTCGAAGCGATTCTGATGCGCTGCCTGTCCACCAATCCCGGTGGTCGTCCGGGGAGCGCCGCAGAACTGCTAAACGAACTTCGAGCGTGCGAATCGGCGGGCCGCTGGAGCGAAGAAGATGCATCGGCATGGTGGATCGCGCAGACCGACTGATCCGCAGCCTATTAGAATCAGTACTCAACTCATCACCTCATGGAATACGTTATGAGAGTCTCATCACTCGTCGTCGTCGCGCTGCTTGCGTCGTTGTCAGCCGCGACAGCAAAAGCACAACCGGGATCCAGTCCTCACGTCGATCCATTGCCTTCGTGGAATGAAACCGCTCGAAAACAAGCGGTGATCGATTTTGTAAACCGCGTGACCGATCGCGATGGCGACGACTATGTCCCGCCGGCTCAGCGGATCGCTGTCTTCGATAACGATGGCACGCTGTGGCCCGAAGCGCCGCTTCCCTTTCAAGTTGAATTTGTGTTCGAAGAACTCAAACGCCGTGCGCCGCAAGAACCCAAATTGGCAGCGGATCCGATGGTGCAAGCCGCGTTGGCGGGCGATGTGAAGAAGCTGCTGGCGGGCAAGCACTACGATGGCTTGATGCGAATCCTGGCGCTGACTCACACCGGCATCACGACCGACGAGTTTAATGCGCGCGTCGAAACCTGGCGGGAAACGACACGACATCCACGCTTCCAAAAAGCGTACACCGATCTCACCTATCAACCAATGCAGGAGCTGCTGAAGTATCTCCGCGACAATGGTTTCGAGACGTTCATCGTCTCCGGCGGTGGAGCCGATTTCATGCGGGTCTGGTCCGAAGCTGTCTACGGGATTCCGCCGCAGAATGTCGTCGGATCGACAGCGTTAACGAAGTTCGAATTTCGCGACGGCAAACCTGTCTTAATCAAGACGATGGACCAGGCGTTTGTCGACGACAAGGATGGCAAACCGGTCGGGATTCATCAGTTCATCGGTCGGCGGCCGATCGCCTGTTTTGGCAACAGCGATGGCGATCAAGCGATGCTCGAATACACGACGATCGGCAACCCGTTGCCAAGTTTCGGGATGCTGGTTCATCACACCGATGCCGAACGCGAGTACGCTTACGACGCGCATCCGCCCGCCAGCGGCACGCTGGTTACCGCGCTCGCAGCGGCACCGGCCAACGGTTGGAACGTGGTTGATATGAAGACCGATTGGAAACAGATTTGGGGAACCGACACGATGGAAGCGGCAAATAAGGTTTCGGATTTGTTGGTCGGCAACTGGTTGGCCGAGGATATCGAGAACCGAGGGGTCGTCGACCGGGCGCATACGACGCTGGAAATCGCCGACGACGGTACCGCATCGGGCAACACCTCGGTCAACCGCTACTCGGGCAAAGCGAAGATCAGCGGAGATAAGATCGAACTGGGGCGGTTGGTCATGACACGCCGCGCCGGTCCGCAATCGCTGATGGATCAAGAGACGCGGTTCATGGCGGCATTGGCCAAAGTGACCCGCTACCGAATCGGCGACGACGGGCTGTTGTACCTGATCGACGCCGAGGGAAATGAGATCGTGCGGTTTTCAAAAATCGAAGATTAACCGCAAGCAAAATGAGGCGTGTGAAGATCTTTTCCCTGCCGGAGGATCTTCACCAGCGGATCAGCTTGGTTCTTCGTGCGGTTCGTTGAAATTGGGGCCCCAGGGATCGATCTGCTTCAGCTGTTTCGATTCCAGGAAGCGGTAGCAGTCGGGCAGGTCGAACCGCTGCAAGATCCCGGGGACCATCGACGAGAGCGGCCACTTGTAAGTCTCCGCCGATGCAAGGTCGGTATACGACTTGAGGGAGTGCTGTAGCGTGACCTGTTTCACAACCGGCGACAACACCGCCGCAAACGTCGCCGGGATCGCTCCCCAACCATTCCCGATCAAATGGACTCCGTCGTGACCGAACGACTGCAGCCAGTTGAGGACCGTCAGAAGATCGAACGTCCGTTGCCGCGGGTATTCGTCGCGGAACATCACTCCGTGAATCGCATACATGTAATCGGAACCGTACGCGGACAGATAGGAATTGACGTCGGCGGTATCGGGTTGCGATTCCCCCATGCCGCGCAGGTCGACCGTGAAGACGGGCGTGTCGGGATTTTCGGCGATCGCTTTACCAAGCAGTTCGTTTTCGCGTAGCTCCGCATCGGACGAGTGATGCGACACATACAGGATCGCCTGACGCTTATCCTTGGGCGGTCGCGAGAAGTGCCAGTCGTTGTCGATTCGATAGACCAACGCTTGCACGCGTGGTTCGGTCTCGATCACATACGCGGCAACGTACTTGCGAGGATATTTGCGGTCGCGGCGATTTCGCAAGACCCGATAGTGCGGAGCGTCCAGCGGTTTCCGATCCCCCAACCAATCGTGGACCATCTTCTTCAGCGGCTTTGCGCCGATCTCACCTCGACTCTCCGCCAGTTTAGCAGCCGCTTCGCGCGTGAACTGTTGGACCGTCTTCGAACCCAACTCGCTGACCTGGCCGTCGGGAGTGCACCACAAGGTTTTATCGTCTTCGATCGTCATCTCGGGCTCTGCCGGATCGCCATCGCTGCCGGTGGCGCGATTGAACCAACCGTACATCGCCTCGCGATTCTCTAGAGTGAAACCGTGACGCGTCGGCCCCACGAACAGACCGATGTTCTCCTCTTTCCCAAGCTTGCTGTAGAGTCGTTTGAGTCGCTCGTAAGCTTGTTCGGCACCGCGGACATCGAAGAAGTCCTGCTCCTTGGCCAGGATGATGACCGGTTTAGGCGCCAGTGCGGCCAAAAAGTCTTCGTGATCCAGGCCCAGAGCGAGTGCATTGGGAGGACATTGTTCGGTGTCCGTCGGCAACTCGTTCTCCAGGTTCCGAACGAACGACGTCACGTAACAGGAGGGAGCGGCCATCGCCCACCGCTGGTCGACTCCGGCCAACAGCGTGGTCATCGTTCCGCCGCCCGAATTGCCTGTCACGCCGATCTGTGCAGGATCGACCTCGGGGCGGGTGAGTAGATAATCGAAGGCTCGGATGCCATCCCAGGCTCTCCACATACTGAACGACTCGCCCGTTAGGAACTGCTGATTCCCAGCCAACAGATGCTCGCGAACGCCGACGCCGACGTGCGACTTCAGGTGTTCATCGACATACTGCAAACGTTCGCCTTGACCGATCGGATCGTAGATCAGGCAGACATAACCTTTTTTAGCGAGTCCCTGCGAGAACGACTGATACGCTTCTTCGGCTTTGCCGTTGTGAGAGTGACCGCAGGTGCCGACGACCGCCGGGCGTGGACCTTCGACATTCGTTGGGATATAGAGATTGGCAGTCACCAAAAAACCGGGGCGACTCTCGAAGATCAGATTCTCGATCCGATAACCATCGCGTTGAACGACGCCTGTGATTTGTGGATTCAGCGGCGTCTTCTCGGGCCGCGGTCCGAAGCATTCTCGCACCCGCGTTTGGCACGACTTCACATACGCCTGAGCATCGGCTTGTGTTTCGATGGCATCGAGCCGGGCAACTCGCTTGTCATGAAATTCCCGCATCCGGTCGACGTAATATTCCTGCATCATCCGCGGGAAACGATTCAGCGGCGTCATCGCCGCCGGTTCGGATTGCCCCATGGCTCCGCTGGCCCACCACTGTTGGGCGATCAACGCTCCCAGCGCTCCGGCAGCCGATGATTGTAAAAAATGACGACGTGGATTCGGGGAGGACATGCAGGTCTCCAGAGGAGGGTAGGGAGAGTATCGCGGGAGGGAAGGTTAGCCAACATGGTAACCCAAACCGACAGCGGCATCGACTTTTAAAGAGCTCGAATCGCAGGTGCGGCAACGGACGAAGAACGATCTATTCCGCAGCAGGAGACTTCAGTTCTTCGCGCAGTTTTTCAAGGCCGGTGAGGTTTTCCTGAAGGGCGACCTCGGCATCGACACCGCTGCGATGATCGATGATTCCGATGGGGCCACGATAGCCCGAATCGGCAAGCTGACGCATCATTGTCAGTTCGTGGTCGCCACTGCCCAGCGGCATGATTCGGGCACCGCCGCCGTCGTAGTCGGCATCCTTCCAGTTCATGCCGTTTAGATTGACCGCAAACAGATGAGGCATCATCCGCTGCAGCGCTTGCGGAAAGTCGCGCATGTGCTGATGGCCGCGATGGAAGTTGAAGACGGTTCCGATCTTGATCCCCGTCTGGTCTCGCACGCCATCGATGATCGCCAGTTGGACGTCGAGCTTTCCGAACCACGAGCCGTAGTTGTAGAGGGCCAATTGGCAGCCCGATTGGTCGACGCATTGGGCGAGGTCGGAAAAGGCAGCGATCAAACGCTGGTTCCGCTCTTCCCCCGAGACCTCTTTGAACGAGTTGCGAGAGAACATCGCCCAGATCTGCGGCGTCTCGCCTCGCCGTTTCAAAACGTCGAGGATCTGCTTCACCTGCTCCTCTTCGGACGGCTTGTCGGTTTCGACAACAAGATAAACCGACGTCACCTCGATATCGCGTTTGGCATATTCCTCCATCTGCTCTTCCAAGATCGGAAGGTATTTCTTGAACGCTTCAAAGCCCACCTTTTTGAATCCGAAGTTCGCCACCATCTCAGCCCGTTCGGCCGGCGTCCGTTTGACCGAATCGGTGAACATGACCAGCCAAGCTGTCAAATTATCCGGGCCATACAATGCGACCGCGTCGCCGGATGCCGTGGCATGAGGCTGAGCCCACGCGGTTGCGGGAAGAGATAACAGACAAAGGGTCAGCGTTGCCGCGAACCGAGCGGGGGCGATCATCGTTGTTGCGTCCTGGGCAGGGGGGAGTCAAAGGGTGGTCTGGCTATTCGATCTCATCGTATCGGAAAGGTTTTGGGGATTCCTCCCCGTCACTTCTCCTCTTCCTTGGCGTGCAGTTGGGCGATCCACTGCGTGAGCGCTTCGACCGCTTTCTCATCGGTTTTCAAACGTCCCACCGGCGGCATACGATATCCGCGTTTGTCCGACGTCACTCGCAACAGCATCACCGATCGGTCCGGTTTCCCCGGGGCGATCAGTTTCACGTTGGAGAGTCCCATGTGATTGAGCGGCTTGGCATCCAACACGCCCAGATCGGAGAGTTCGGCAGCGTAGTCGGCGAACCAGTTTGCATTAACGCCGCCGGTCGTGTGGCACTGGCTGCAATTGCTGGCCAGATAAGAACGAACCCGCCGGTCCAACGGGACCGTTTCATCATCCAACGGGTACAGTCGATCGAGTTCGTCGATCGCATCCTCCTTTGGCGGCGCGGTGAACAAGCCGACGTGGGCTAGCGAACGCAACTGGTTATCCGATTTACCCGTCGTGGCGTAAAGGAAATCGCGGTTGAGCTGTCGCGTGTTAGGTCCAAGCACATACCCCGACGCATGCGTATGACACGTCATGCAATCCTCGGGGCCGGGATAGAACCAAGGCTGTCGGCTGCCATCGGCTAACCGCACCTCCTCCTCAACACCGGTCGTTACCAGGTCGGCATCGTCGTTCGAATCGTTCCAACGGTAGGTCGCACCGTAGATCGTTTGATCTTCTTTGACGACCGTCAGCCGCGTCTCGATCCGTTTGCGTTCGTCGCCCAGGGCAAAGTGCTTTACAAAGACCGTTCCGGCCGGGAAGGTCCATGGTTCGCTGGGATCGAAATCGATCGTCATCCCCGCGGGAACAAAGACCCAGCGTTGCTTAAACGCTCCGTCGGACCACAACGGCGAATTCACGTCGTACGGAATCGCTCCGTCGGCCAACGTCATCGAGCGGACGTCGGCAAAGGCTCCCGTTTCGGAGAGCTTCTGCGGAAGGAAATCGCGTTCGCTGCGCGGCATCTGCAGGTAGGGTTCCGATCCGTGATAGCGATCGATTCCGTATGCCTTCGCATGACGAAACAGCGCCGACGTCGGCAGCGGTGAACGGGACGCGGCATGCGGACTGCGCATCTCCAGCGCGCATGGGACCGATCCGGCACCGCGATCGATCCGCAGCGTAAACGCATGTTTTCCCGGTTCCAGCGGAATCAAACCAGCTGGCGAACTCGGACCGCTGAACACCTGCGACGTTCCGATCGTGAATGTCGTTGAGCCCGGCTGGGTTGTTGCGAATTCATAAACACCTGGCTCGTCGACCTCCAGGAAGCCGGTGAAGACCATCCCCGCGTTGGATGGCGGAACCAATTCGAAACTCGACACAGTCCCCGATTGCACCGAACGATCTTCCGATGCGGTCGCGTATTCGATGCCGGTTACCAAACCCTTGGTCGCACCGGGTGGATAATCGGCAGGCCGCGCGGCGAGCGCGTCGATCTGCAGCTTGCGTTCGGCCGCCGGATGAGTGCCATTATCGACGATCACGCGGGCGGTGTAGGTACCGGGACGGTTGGGACGCCACCAGACCTCTCCCGACTTGCGATCGATCTTCATTCCCTCGGGAGCGTCCCGCAAGGCGTAGCGAACATCCGCCTGGCTATCCGCCCGGACTGTCGATCGATAGTCGGCCCCAACAAAGGCAACGGTCGTCGGCATCTCGGTGATCACCGGAGGATGCGCGTCTGCGTCGACCTGCAGAAACAGCGGCTGCGTCGTTACCGATTTGCCGTCGTTGTCGGTGACACGCGCTTGTACCTCGTATCGGCCGCGTGGTGGCTGTTTCCAGCGGACGCCCCACAGGGAATCATCCGTTTTAGAGTGGACACATTTTTGTGACTTTCCATTGACCAAGAGAACCACTTCCGAAACCTGCCCGTCGTAATCATGGGCTTCAATGTGGAAGTCGACCGTTGCGTCGGCGCCATAGACCGACCGATTTTCAGGCGTCTTGATCACAACCGAAGGAGGAATGTTACCACCGATCGGCTTGAGCAACTCGATGCCTCCCTTGATTCCTCCATCACCGCGGCGACGGCCAAAATTGGCGACGTAGATCCAGCCCTGTTCGGTGACAAACAGATCCATCACCCCTTGGAAGACGATCGGCTGGTTGTCTTCGCCTTTAAGAAACTCGTGGAACCCGGTGAAGTTTCCATTCTCATCCAACACAAAACGCTCGATCCCCGCCAGGTTGACTCCTTCGGCGCCCTGGGCGTACAGGTATCCGGCGACCAGATCGCCGTTGAGGTATTCATCGATTCCGCTGATGCAATGATTCCGCCGCGTTCCGATCATCAGGCTGAGATCGAAGTTCGGCAGCGGCATCGTGCCGACCGGATATTCGGGGATCTCGAATGGATCGACCTCCGCCGTCGGGTTGCCGCCGTAAGAAACCCATTCCTTGCGAAGCGGATTCGCATGGCCGTAATAGGCTCCTCGTTTTAGACGAGCAACCAAATCAGGCGGCCCATCGGAGACAACCTCTTCTTTGATCGGACCACCGACCAGCAACGGCCCTCGAGGTGGATCGTGGATGGTGACATAATATTCCCCGTTGGAATGTTGGACGATCCCGTGCGGGTTGCGAAGTCCGGTGGCGACCAATTGAATCGGCGCGTCGCCTCCCTGCATTTGTTCCAGCGTGTAGTCGCGCGGCGAGACCGCTCCCTTGGCAAAGTCGGGATGTTGGAAATCGATCTCCAGAACGGCTGCGCTCTGATTGTCTTCGGTCGTTCCCCAGAAAGTCCGTCCGCCTTGGTTGGCGTACATTTTTCCCGACGGGGTGAAGACGAGATTGTTCATCCCATGATTGCCACCACGACCTAAGAAGTCCAACACGATCGTGTTCTCGATTACCGGGTCGGCAGCTCCGACCGGCTTGACGCGAATGCGATTCATGTGCCCGCGGTCGTTGAGGACGGTGATGTAGAAGACGAGGTTCTCCGCTGTCGCCGAGGGATCAAAGACGAAGCCGTTGACCGGGCCGGGGAGCATCAACAGACGTTCTTCACCGACAACGCGCCCCGTTGCCGGATCCAGCTGGTAACGCCAGACCTCGCCCAGGTGCTCCTTGACCATTTTCCCTTCGCCATTGTCCCGCAAATCGCGTCCGCCCGAATTGGTTGTCGTGGTGTAGAGATGGCCATCGGGGCCGATCGTCACCGTACTGTGACTGTCGCGTTGGACGAGATTTTCGACCGAAAAACGTGGGAAGAATTCGTTTGCGTCGGTCGGTTCCGCCACAGACGCGACACACACCGCAACGATTCCGACGGGAAGGGTTCGCCGAAAGCGATCGAGAAGAGATAAAAACATTTCACACCGTGAGAGTTGAGTTGATCGTTCGTGCAGTGAAAGCGAAAACAAATCGATTGGCGGGCTACATCGATCGGGGCAGATGGGGTTCATCGAATCTTGAATGTCGCGGGGATGATCAGTGCAGCGAGGCAAGGTCTGCACTGATCGATCATCGCAACATCGCTTCGCATCTACCCATTGTTGGGAAGAGGGAAATCGTAGTTGATCGTATAGCTATCCTCGACGATCTCCACATCATCCTTATGCACCGGAAACAAACGCTCTCCTTCGGGAACAAATGGAATTTCGACTCCCGTGTATCCCGAAACTTTGACAGTATGATGACCAAAGACGGGGCCTTTTCCGTCGGAGTCATAATAACCGTCTTGGATCACAAGGATCACTTGAGGTCCGCTGGTTCCCTTTTCGGCGTTGGGGCGGTATTCGATCGTGCCGACGGGAACGGGCTGCCCTTGGAAGGTGACATATCCCGAAACTTCGGCCCGGGGTGGACCGTCGGTTCCTCCACATCCAACCGTCGATCCCAACAGGGCGACCACAACTGTGAGAACCGAAAATTTAGCGACAGAGAATCTCATTGAGGCGCTCCTCCAATAGGCAGACCGTCAGCTCGGGTCCCCATCGTTTGGTACAGATTGATGTCGATGTTTTCCGATCGGAAGCTGACCGATCCGTCGACCATGGTGAACATACATCCGCCGGGATGGTAACTGCCGAAGACTCGCTGCATGTGGGCGTGCGATGGGGTTTGACCGGGAGCCATCGAAGGGTAGAAAGTGTTGATCTGGTCGCGAGCGGTGGCACAGATCGCGGTCTGTGGAACGGAGTTCCAAGCCATCCCAGCCGAGCCCCAGGCCAGGTAATTGTCTTGCGTTGGATCGTCGCCTCGAGCACGTGGGTATTTGGTTTCTCCCAGCAAGAACGTATTCGATGTGCCATCGAGCACGTGGGCAAATTTGGTTTTCGATCCTAGGTACAACATCCCGTCGTTATCCAAACCGCGGACGCCAACATCGTCCAGATCGCCCAGGTTCCAACAGGTGTATTCGACGCCGCCGGAGACGCCCAGATAATTCAGCAGGTTGTCTTGGCCCGAGTTCCGTGGGTCGCTGGGGCATTTGAAAGCTTCGATCGACATCAACCAGACCGATTCGTTTTCGCGACCTCCCGCCCAACTGGAGTGCAAAGCCCAGTTGATCGCATAGTTGGAATCGAACTGTTCGTAGATGGCGTTTTGTTCGATGAAGGGCAGGATCATCGCGGTCCATGGGCTGCGGCCAATCCGGTCCCCTGCGCCATGATTGGTGGTGAAACAGTTTCCCCGACCGGTGCCGGTCAGCCGGTTTTCGATGTGGTGAGCCCAGCCCATGGGAAAGACCCGGTGGGTGTTCTCGTAGTTATGCATCGCCAATCCAAGCTGCTTCATATTGTTCGAGCACTGCATTCGCCGTGCGGCTTCGCGCGCCGCTTGTACGGCGGGTAGCAACAGCCCCACGAGGATGCCGATCACGGCGATCACCACCAACAGTTCGACAAGAGTGAACGCACTTCGCTTCGGGCGTAATAAACGACTCATCATTGAAGTCCCTCAACTTAAAAAGTCCAATTGAAAAAGCGAGCGATCGTACGAGCGGCGACCGCAGATTGACGTCGGGAGTGGCGAGCCGGTCAGCTCAATTTTGCAGCATGCTTGCCATTGGCAGCGCTGCGGTGGGGTTGTCGATCCGTGATTGCATCTCCTGTTTGGTTCAGGTTCAGTTTTGCAAATTGCTCGATCATTTGAGTGATCGCAATTTCCGAAGGGAGCCGTTCCATCGAACTGGCACCATAGAATCCGTGGATCTCCGGGATTCGGTCGAGCATGTATTGCGCATCGTCGGGAGTTGCGATCGGGCCACCGTGACACAACACGATGACGTCGTCGCGGACCGAACGGCACGCATCTGCGATTTCGCGGACCAGGGGAACACACGAATCGAGCGTCTTTGCCGTCTTGGCACCGATGGTTCCATTGGTTGTCAGTCCCATGTGGGCCACCACCACGTCGGCTCCCGCAACGGTCAACTTCCGCCCTTGGTCGGGATCAAACGCGTAGGGAGTCGTCAGCATGTCCTGGTCGTTCGCTGCGGCGACCAGGTCGACCTCCAGGTTGAAACTCATCCCCGTCTCTTCCAGGTTCTCGCGGAAGACACCGTCGATCAGGCCGACGGTGGGAAAGTTCTGAATCCCCGCGAAGCCCATTTCGCGAAGCTCTCTCAGAAACGGATCCCGCAACAGAAAGGGATCGGTTCCGCAGACACCGGCCAAGACAGGTGTCCGTTCGACGATCGTTAAGACCTCGCACGCCATCTCTTTAACGATCTGGTTGGCGTTGCCAAAGGGAAGCAGGCCGGCCAGCGAACCGCGGCCGGCCATCCGGAATCGTCCGGAGTTGTAGATCACGATCAGGTCGGCGCCACCGGCTTCGGCACACTTGGCCGAGATGCCGGTGCCAGCACCGCTGCCAATGATCGCCTTGCCGGCGGCAATTTTGTTCTTCAACCGCGTCAAGACGCTCGTTCGATTGTGTTTCAACATCGTGTTTGGAATTCCTAGAGGAGCGAGTGGAGTAAAAGTAAGTGGAATGAGTTAGGTGATCCGCCCGCACGCCGGTCGGAGCGATCCTCGACAAAGGGATCTGCGACGTTGCCTCGCCGCGGACATCCGTGATGTTGGTAAACAGCGATTTTTGAAATCGCGGTCCATTGGGGGGAATGCAACAGCTGTGCCATTTGCGATTCGAAGTCGCAAGGTTGCCGAAACGCCAACAAAAGGGATGGTTTTAACCAAAATCAGCGTCAATTCCCTCTTCGATAGGCTGTCGTGTGGATACCCGGGTGTGTAGTGTATCCACAGAAGTACACAATCCGGGGGCTCGCCGAAGCTGGTTTTAACCAGAAAGTGGAGGTTTCGATGATCGATTTTCGCAACCGACTCGAAGAATCGCGAACCGGGACGCCGCTGTTGATGGTGGTCCCTGGATCGGGGCTGATCGCAAAGTGCGCCGTCGAATCGGAAGCCGATGCGTTGATGGTTCTCAACGCGGGCATCTACCGGTCGATGGGATCGGGGACGCTCGCCGCCTTCATGCCCTATGGCAATGCCAACGATCAAACGCTGGAGTTGTTGAAGGAGCAGATGCTGCCGCGGTCCGGCGATCTGCCGATCATCGCAGGCGTCTTCGGTGTCGATCCGACGCGTCCGATTCGCGACCGCTTGCGCGAACTGCAGGATCTCGGTGTGATCGGTGTCGTCAATTGGCCGGCGATCGGTTTTGTCGATGGCAAGTTTCGCAAGCATCTGGAAAAGGAAGGCCTGGGGACCGAGGCCGAGGCGGAGATGCTTGCCGTCGCCCGCGAGTTGGGCTTTGTCACGTTTGGATTTTCGCTGTCGGTCCAGGAGGTCGAACGCTTCGTCGCGACGGGCGTCGACGGCTTGATCCTGGACGTCGGGCTGACGCGATCGAGCGACGATTTTCGAGCCAAGCGGGACGACGTCCACCGCGCCATCTCTCAGCTGAACAAACTCTCGGCCGCCGCCGACTCGCGTCCGGAATGCGTGCGGGTCGCTTTCGGCGGGCCGATCACCGCCCCCACGGAATTGAGCGAGGTCTTTCGCCACAGTTCGATCCATGGCTTCGCTGGTGGATCGGTCTTCGAACGCCTGCCGGTTCAAGACATCGTCAACACGACGCTTCGGCGGTTCAAAGGAGTCGCGTCGAGTGCCCGCGCCGGAGGCGTCAAAACGTTTGGTGGCATGGTTGGGCACAGCCCGGCGATGCGACAGGTCTTCGACGTCATCAATCGCGTTGGGCATCAAGACGTGACCGTCTGCGTCGAAGGGGAAACGGGAACCGGCAAGGAACTGGTCGCTGGGATGTTGCATCGTTTGAGTTCGCGAGCGAACCATCCGCTGGTCACGCTCAACTGCGGAGCGATCCCGTCGTCGCTGTTGGAAAGCGAACTGTTCGGTCACGAACGCGGAGCGTTTACCGGAGCGGAGCGGCAGCGTCCGGGAAAGTTCGAACTGGCTCACGGTGGCGTCTTGTTCCTCGACGAAATTGCCGACCTCAGCCCGCACGGACAGGTCGCACTGCTGCGTGTTCTGCAACAGAACGAAGTTGTCCGCGTTGGCGGCGACACGACGATTCCGGTCGACGTGCGGATCGTCACCGCGTCGAACCGCCCGCTGTCGGCGATGGTCGACGCGGGAGATTTTCGCGCCGACCTGTACTACCGGTTGAGTACGATCACGATCCGGTTGCCGTCGCTGCGAGAGCGATTGGAAGACATCCCGCTGTTGGTCGAGGCGTTTCTGGCCAGTCTGCGCACCCAGCTGAATCGGCCGATCGCCGGCATCTCGTCGCGGTTTGAAAAGAAGTTGCGTGCGCACGCCTGGCCGGGAAACGTTCGCGAACTGGAACATGTGCTGAACCGCTGTGCGATTCTCGAAGACGGAACGCATTTGGAGGGTTGGTCGTTCGAACCGCAGCCCTATCTGCGTTCGTCGGCGGACGAATCCGATCGACCGCTGCCATCAAAACAGGAACAGGCCGAACGGGCTCTGCAAGAGGCGGGGGGCAACGTCACGCGAGCCGCCGCGGCGCTGAACGTGACGCGAAAAACGTTTTACCGCTGGTTGGATCGCGGCAAGGCGGAGCGCCCTTCCACGTCGTAGCCACTCATCCCGCGGCGTGGCATTTCGGCATCGCGTCGAGACAGTCGTAGTGCTCGACTAGTTTCGCGCTGAAATCGAGGTCGTTGATGTGATGCGGCAGGCGGACGATGCGACAGTTTTCATAGCCTTGCAATTGCTTCTGCAGCTCATCGAACAGCGCCCCGTTGGCTTCTGGATCGTAAAACGGCATCCCCGGAGCATCCAACATCGACAGACCGCCTTCGGGAATCACCAGGACCAGCGGCGCCGTGGCGCGGCGAAACTTTGCCCCCATCCATCGCGCGATCTCGCGATTCTCTTCGGGCGTCGTCCGCATTAGCGTCACCTGTTCGTTGTGAACGTGTAATCGCCGGTCTCGAAATTCCGCCGGCACCGTTTCCATGGCACCAAAGTTCACCATGTCGACAGCTCCTAGACTGACAACATACGGAATCCCCTTGGCGATCAGCGTATCGAACCGCTTCGGTCCGGCGGCAA
This sequence comes from Rosistilla carotiformis, assembly GCF_007753095.1. Classification (NCBI taxonomy): domain Bacteria; kingdom Pseudomonadati; phylum Planctomycetota; class Planctomycetia; order Pirellulales; family Pirellulaceae; genus Rosistilla; species Rosistilla carotiformis. Next base: position 5,505,795 of record NZ_CP036348.1, on the reverse strand, counting down.
AGACGCCACCGACCACTTCGTCGGCAACTTCGGTTGTCGTCACGTCCAAGACGCCGCGAATCATTCCGTTGTCGACCAATCGCTCCATCGCGCGGCCGCCGGTCCCGGTCGCATGAAAGACGTGACAATCAAACCCACGCTGCTCCATCCGTTGCCGCACATCGGTCACGCAGGGAGTTGTCACGCCGAACATCGTCATCCCAACCGTTGGCCGTTGATCCGATGTGGGAGCTGGATAGTGCACCATCCCCGCGATCGCATGGGCCGCGTTGGCGAGGATACGCCGCGAGACCACGTTGAGTCCCGCCACATCGACGACGGAATACATCATCGTGATATCGCTGCAATCGACGTAGGGAGCGGTGTTCCCGCTGGCAACCGTAGAGACCATCACCTTGGGCAATCCGATCGGCAGAGCACGCATTGCGGCGGTTATCAGCGACGTCCCACCGCTGCCGCCGATACCGATCACGCCACTGACGCGACCGGCAACAAATTCCGCCGTCAAAAAGACCTCCAACGCCCGTCCCATCGCCGCCACCGCTCGCCCCCGATCGCCGTGAGCTGTCCCCAAGTCAGAGTTCTCAGCAACCTGAGCCCGAGTCACATCGGGAGTCACCGTTGGCGGCAATTGAGTCCCCACGTCGACCATCTTGACGCGGATCCCTGCCGATCGTAAACACTCTTTGACATACGCCAACTCCTCCCCCTTGGTGTCCATTGTACCAACAGCATAGACAGCAGAAGCCATAACCGATTCCTCATTCAGGGTGAGTTGAACGATTGCGGCAAAGAGGCATTCGACAGTGCATGAATCGAGCGTCGGATGCCCCGTGGCGCTAGCGACGACGATTCCCACGCACTCCCAAACGCTCCTTCCGAATCGCGGGAAGGCAGGATCCCATCGCGTGCATCGTTGCGCAGAACGCGTCGCCCAAGCACTCCTTTGGGCAGACATCGATCTCGCGATGGGTGAAGGACAGCGTAGCGTTTCTGAAATCACTTTCAAGCTTTTTGTCTTCGCTTCGTCCACCCAACCATCGGGTCTGGGGATCGCGAGGGTGGATTCACACCGAAGAGGACGGTTCGAATCGCCAGTTGTTCTGGCAGATGACATGCCCTTTAACATGAAGAATGCGCGACACCGTTAAGAGGCTTCGAGGCGAGACGCAGCCACGTCGTTTGTTCGCTTTAACCGCGGGAGGCGATGAGGGTTGCGCGGGTTGGCAGCGGGTGCCCTTCGATCGTGGTCGTTTGATCGGGAGAGAGGAAATCGGCTAACGATTCGAACTCCATCCACTCGGTCCGCCGCTGTTCTTCGGTCGTCGTGACGCAGACGTCGACGACTTCGATCTCGCGGAATCCACAGCGGGAAAGAAACCGCTCGAGCATCGTCAGCGAAGGAATAAACCAGACGTTCCGCATCTTGGCGTAACGACCCTCGGGGATCAAAACCTGCGAATCGGGATGGTCGATGATCAACGTTTCCAGCACCAATTTGCCTCCCGGTCGCAGCGACTGGAGCATCGATTTCAGGTGATCGATCGGGCTGGTGCGGTGATACAAAACGCCCATCGAAAAGGCGACGTCAAACGCCTCCAACCGCTTCGGAAGATCGGCGTCGGTGCCGGGCAGAACGTGCGCCGCCGAACCGCCGACGTAATGTTCGACGACACGATTTTGGGCGATGTAGAGCGGAAAGGGATCCAATCCGATCACGCGACGCGCCCCGGCGGCGAGCATTCGCCAACCGTAATACCCGTTGCCACAACCGACATCCAAGACGCTGGCATCCCGCAGATCGAGATGCGGCGCGACGCGAGACCACTTCCAATCGCTGCGCCATTCGGTATCGATGGCGATTCCAAACAGATCGAACGGCCCCTTTCGCCAGGGATGAAACAGTCGCAGTTGTTCCCGCAATCGCTGCTGGTCTTCGTTGCTGATCTCGCCGGAAAGCGTTACCGCCGGCAGCGAGAAGTCGGCGGTCACCGCTTCGACCGCGGGAAGATCACAGGTCGCCTGAGTCCACTGCGACCACAGCCCATGCGCCGCATCGTGCTCAAATTCGCGAGCCCGTTGCCGCAGCGTTTCGGCCCAGCCCGCGTGCCCCTCGGATTCCAATTCGGCCAACAGTCCTTCGATACCGATCGTCATTTTTTATTGCCGAAACCGCAAACAAGTAGGAACACGACGGTGCCGCAGCTGCTCTTCAAGGCGATCATCATTTGACTGCCAAGATCGACGTGAAATTGAAGCATTGAAACCAAGGAACGACGGTGGCGAAACCGACGTCGGCAAGCCGGGTGCGATGCGTCGCAAGCGTCTCGGGAACCATCATCTTTTCGAGCGCCGTTCGTTTTTGAGCGATTTCGAGTTCGCTGTAGCCGTTGGCTCGTTTGAAGGCGTGATGCAGTTGGGTCAGCCGCAATTGTTCCTGCGGATCGTCGAAGCTGATCTTCTCCGATAGGACCAACGCCCCGCCGGGCAGCATCCCATCGAAGATCGTTTGCAGGACCGATCGCCGCTCCGCCGCGGGGACAAATTGCAAAGTGAAGTTGAGCACGACAAAGCTGGCTCGATCGATCGGCACCGCGGCCAGATCGGCTTCGTGCAACGCGACCTCACATCCCTGGATCGCTTCGGCGGCCAACAGCTCTCGCAACCGAGCGATCATCGCTGGCGAAGAGTCGACCGCCTGGATCGTGCAACTGCTGGGGACGCGTCGGCTGATGATCCGCGTCGCCGCCCCAAGCGAACATCCCAGATCGTAGATGTTCGTGTCGGCAACAGCGTACTGCTGGGCCAGTTCGCCGATCATCGAAAGAATCGAACCGTACCCGGGAACGCTCCGCGAGATCATGTCGGGGAAGACATCGACAACGCGTCGGTCGAACTGAAAGTCGCCAACGTTTTCGAGGGGGAGCGCGTAGATATCGTCTTGGGACACGGTTCGCTTCATCGATTGCAGAGAAGCCGCCGTTTAGTTGTCGCTGGCCGGAGGCAGTTTGAATTCGGGCTCCACGTTTTCGGGAGTCGTGTTTTCGACAGGTTCGGTACCGAGATTCGGCGGCACGTTGAACTCCGATCCGCTACCGGGGCCTTCCACGCTGCTGGTCGCGGCGGCCGCAGGAGCCGCGGCGGGTGCGTCGGTCGTCGCAGGGGCCGGTGCGGCCGCGGGTTGCGAATCGGTTGCCGCAGGTTCGGTGGGGGCCGGTTGGTCTCCGCCGCCACAACCGATGGAGATCGCGACAAACACAAAGCTGAGCGTGAGGCTGAGGGCACGTGACATGAGACTTCTCTTGAATTCTGATCGTTGGGTGGGGAAACGTTCGATTCCAGCGGGTATCCGCCGCGCGATCGCCGCTGCGGTGGACATGCTCACAGTTTACAAGCTTTTGCCGCTGGTACGAGATGGAGTCCGGCCTCGCCTCAGGGCAAATCACCGTTTCAATCGTACGTATCAGCCGCCACGCGTTAGCAGTTTGTCGGTTTAATCAGCCGATTGGGCGTTAGCCCCGGTTCCGCTGCCACTAAACCGGGGCTAACGCCCAAACGGCTAATCCAAGGAAGCTCGTTGTGACTAAACCGACAAGCCGTTAGCGTCCGGCTGCGCATGAGGAACCGGACGCTAACGCGTGGCGGCTGATTTGCCTAAGCTCAAACACTAAACAGCCCTGGGCGTCCCCTTGAGCGGAGCGCTGCAAAGCCGTTTAATTGTTGGCTAAATAGCTGTTGGCATTCGAGCGCCAAGCATCTTTCTGTAGACCGGGCCGTTCTGGCCAGTGTGGCAAGCGATTTACACGATTCAACCCTTGGCGGAGTTCTGCAATGTCAAACATTTCCAAATTCATGGACGACCATTTTCGCCACTTCAACGCGCGCGAGACCGTCGCGGCGGCGCAGGCTTATAAAGATCAGCTGGCGTCGGGCAACAAGATGATGGTTTCGCTGGCCGGAGCGATGAGCACCGGTGAGATCGGTCGTTCGCTAGCGGAAATGATTCGCCAAGACAAGGTCCACGCGATCAGCTGCACCGCGGCCAATCTGGAAGAAGACATCTTCAACCTGATGGCTCACGACGAATACAAGATCGTCCCCAACTGGCGTGCCTTGTCGACCGAAGACGAAGTCGAATTGCTCAACCAGGGGTTTAATCGCGTCACCGACACCTGCATCCCCGAAACCGTGATGCGGAACATCGAAGGCCGCCTGCTGACGCTGTGGAAAGACGCCGCCGACAACGATCGGCCGCGCTACCCGTACGAATTCATGTACGAACTGCTGGACGATCCGACGCTGGAACCGTTGTTCCAGATTCCGAAAGAGAACAGTTGGATGCTGGCCGCCAAAGAGAAGGGGCTGCCCGTCTTTGTCCCCGGGATCGAAGATTCGACTCTCGGAAACATCTTCGCCGCGCGCGTGACGCAGGGGGTCGTTAGTTCGCACCGCGCGATGCGCAGCGGAACCGAACAGATGTCGAAACTGATCGGTTGGTACCAGGAACAGACCAACAGCGGTGCGGAGATCGGATTCTTCCAAGTCGGCGGCGGGATCGCTGGCGATTTTGCGATCTGCGTCGTGCCGACGATGATCCAAGATCTGAAGCTGGACATTCCACTGTGGAGCTACTTCTGCCAGATCAGCGACGCCGTGACCAGCTACGGCGGCTACAGCGGTGCCGTCCCTAACGAAAAGATCACCTGGTGCAAGCTGTCCGGCGACGCGCCGAAGTTCATGATCCAGAGCGACGCATCGATCGTCGCTCCGCTAATGTTCGCCTACATCTTGGGCTGGTAGCCGATCAGGCGATGGCATCGTTTTAATACCGTAGTGAACGCGCGGGCGATGCTCGCGCGATCAAGCGCACTACCGTTCAACGAACGAGCCTCGGACCGTCGCAAGAATTAGCGGCGTGATGTCGTGGACGAGGTTACGAGTCTCAGCGATCGGGTCTGATGCGTGCAAAAGGACTCGTAGCCTCGTCCACTACGCTTCGGTGAGCGGTATTGCGGTTGCGCAAGCTGAGGTGTCGCGTCGTTAGACCGGGGCGCCGGCGACTCCGATCGCGAAGCAGAGGAATCCGGGCAGGGCGGTGGCGATCAACGAATCGGTGACGTCCCAGACGCCGCCGAGTCCGGGCAGCAGATTGCCGCTGTCTTTGGCTCCCGAATCGCGTTTCATCAACGATTCGGCGAGATCGCCAAACATCCCGCAGGTGCTGCAGACGAGCCCAAAGGCGATCGGACCCCAGATCGGATAATCGATCGGAGCCCCCGTCATGGCGGGGATCAGCCAGTGGAACATCGCAAAGCTGACGCCGATCGACGCGGCGATGCCGCCGATCGCCCCTTCGATCGTCTTGCCCGGACTCAGTCGCGGGATCAGCTTATGCCGTCCAATCGCGCGGCCCGTGAAATAGGCGCCTGCATCGGCCGATTTCGTCGCAGCGACCAAACTGATCAACGCGGCCAGTCCCCAGTGGGGCGACCCCAATCCGCGAATCGCTACCAGAAATGCCATCGGCACTCCGATATAGAGGATCGTGAACGAAGCGGTCATCACACACCCGGCGGCTCCCTTTTCTCCCGGCCGATAGCGGAACATCTCGTTCCCGATCGCGAGCCCCAACGCAACAATCGCTCCGACGGAGATCCAGCCGAGCCGTCCGACGGGGCAATCGGCCGGGTAGGCTTCACCCGAAAGGGGCCATAGCAGCGGAATGCACGCGATCAAGACAACGATCGCCACGCCGATTTGTGTCGGATAGGGACGGACCGGGTAGTGGGCGCTTTTCCACAGTCGTGTGACGTCGATCGCCGTTCCCACGGAAAAGAATAACAACAACGGAATGAGACACAGTCCGCCTAGCGGAAGGCGGTGGTCAAAATAAATTAAGGCGAGGACAACGGAGATCAAGACTGCCGACGTGGCAAGGCGTTGATAAAGCATAAGGATTCTCGGCGGCGATCCGGCGGACGGTGGGAGTGGTTCAATGGGAGTCGATCTTGGGATCGATACGATAGACGCGACGGCGGTCATTCGCGAGTGGCCTCTTTGTGCTCGCGAACGCGACGATTGTAGGTGTCGATCGTCTCGCGGCGGCGCAGCATTCCCAACAGTTGACGCGATTGGTGGTCTTTGACGACGGGCAGTTCTTCCAAATTGAGCGCGGTGAAATGTCCAAGGGCGACGTTCAAATCGTCCTCCGGAGTGATCGAGACGACGTTGCTGGTCATCACATCGCTGGCATTGGCCAATTTCCAAATCGCGTCGTGGAACAGATACGACCGGACATCGTCGTCGGTGAAGATTCCAACCATAGTTTGGTTGTCGTCGACGACGGGAAAATAATGTTGATCGTTGTCGGCCAGGCGATGGACGATCTCGTCCAACGACATCGATTCGTGGATCAGGGAGTAGCTGGCGATGGGGCGGTAGGTTTCGCGGACCTGCACGCCGTCCAGGACATCGACAATGAAATCGCCCCGGTGCGCGGGAGAGTCCATCCGCGTCGGGACCTGTTTGCGATACAGTCGCGATCGGCGGCCGAATCCGAAGGTGATCGTGGTCACCAGCATCGTCGGAAGCAACAATCCAAAGTCTCCGGTCAGTGCCCGGACCATGATGATTGTGGAGATGGGAGCGTTGGAGACACCGGCGAAAAAGCCGGCCATTCCGACGATCGCGAAGGCTTCCGGATGCGGCGCCAACGTCGGCATCCAATCGTGCAGGTACAGCCCCACACCTGCGCTGAAGCACCCCCCGATGACGGTCGACGGACCGAACACGCCTCCAGGGCTGCCGCTGCCGATCGAGAGCGAAGTGGTTACGACTTTGACGAGGGCAATTGCAATCAGCAGCGACGGGCCCAGCCGCATCGAGTGGTGGACCGCTTCTTGCAGCGTACCCGAACCGCTACCCAATACCGCCAAGGCGCTGATCTGCTGGCCGGCCAAATAATAGAAGCCGACACCGACCAAGCCAGCCAAGAACGCCCCGATGGCGGGACGGAAGTGCGGCCGGACTGGCAATTTTTCGAACGCCCACCTGGATCCGTAAAACATTCGCACAAATGCGATTCCCAATGGGATCACGGCGCAGGCCAGCAGCAGGTACGGGATCAATTCCAGGGGGCTGCTGATGCCATGTTCCACCTTGATCCCCAACAGCGGTTGAAAGCGAATGTCGGCGGGGAGCGACTGCGTGTAGATGCTGTAGGCGACGATCGATGACGTGGCGGCCGGAACGATCACGTCGGCTTCCAATTCAGCGTCGCTGTAGAGGATTTCGGCGGCGAACACCGCACCCGCCAACGGCGCTCGAAAGATCGCGCCCACGCCCGCTCCCATCCCAGCGGCCAAGAGGATTCGGCGATCGCGGGGCGAAAGATGCAACCGCTGGGCGACAAGCGATCCGATTCCCGCCCCGATTTGACAGATCGGGCCTTCCCGCCCTCCGCTGGTTCCCGTTCCTAGTGCGATCGCCGACGCGATGGTTTTCACGAATGGGACGCGAGCGGCAATCTTGCCGTGCTGGTTATGAAAGCTATCGATCGCCGCATCGGTCCCTGGCCCGGCTGCTTCGGGAGCGAATTGATAGACCATCCAGCCCGCGACCAGCGCGCCGCAGACCATGACCACAACGATCATCCACGGGTGCAACGTCAGTTCCGGATGGGAGAACGGAGACCCTTCGCCGGTTGCTTCGGGGGGAGCGTATCCAGCGTATTGGACCAAGGAAAATCGGATTACGAGATGCCCGAGAAACTGAAAGATGATCGCCCCAAATCCGACAGTGATACCAACCAGAATCGCCAATAGCAGCGATCGGCTGGACGAACGAAAGTGTTTCGTGCGGTTGCGGAGCGATTGAGTCAGGTGCGGCGGAGCGGGCATTGAGGACTGGGACGCAGATGCGGTGGCGATCGTCAGGAACAGACCGCAGTCTAAAGGGTCGACCCAGGATGGTGAAGTGTCGCACCGAGGGCGGGGCGTTGCCGGCGTGGATCGCACAGGCGTGCAGCCGGAGTTTTTAACGGTTGGGGCGTTGGATCGTCCTCCAGAGACCGGCTTAGGTATCGGAAGTGTAACGGAAAAGTAAACGTTTGAACGATCCGCGGCGAACCACTTTTTGCCCTATTTCGATTCTGCTACCGTTAGCCCGGTCCGCGTGAGGTGGGTTTCCGAACCCCTGGGTTCATTGGACCCCCGCATCGGCACCCTTTCTGCAATTCTATTTGTTCCGGCGGCTGAAAACCGTATCACTCCCACAACAGGAAACTGCCCCGTGTCGATTGTGATGGAACCCCAAGACGCATCCTCCGGGCTGCAACGTGCGAGCGACGATTCGCAGACGCTCCCCACCCGCAAGCAGGTTTTGGCCGCGATCCCCGAAGACTGTTTCGATCGCAGCACGTTGAAATCATCGCTGTATATGGTCGCTTCGATCGTGATGACGGTGGGTTGCGGCGTGTTGGCGTACTTGTTTATGCCAATGACTTGGGCTTGGTTACCGGCGTGGATCGCGTATGCGGCTGTGACCGGAACGATTGCCACCGGATGTTGGGTGGTCGCCCATGAATGCGGCCACCGCGCGTTCAGCAAACACAACTGGTATCAAGACCTGGTCGGTTTCACGCTTCATTCGGCCCTGTTGGTGCCCTACTTTTCGTGGCAACGCAGCCATGCCCTCCACCACGCTCGCACCAATCACATGGATCTGGGGGAGACGTTTGTACCGACGCGTGACACCACCGCTGCGGGGAAGGCTTGGATCCGTTGGCAAGAGACAATGGGCGATGAAGCGTTTGCTGTCGTGATCATGGTCGCGAGGCTGTTGGTCGGCTGGCCCGCCTATCTTTTGACGGGTGCCAGCGGCGGACCGGCGCGGGGGATGACGAATCACTTTTGGCCTGCGAAGCCGTTTTCGGCAGCGATGTTCCCGGGCAAGTGGCGAGCCAAGGTGTGGCTTTCGGACCTGGGCGTGCTCGCTACGCTGGGCCTCTTGGGCTGGTGGGCCTACGCCGAAGGATCCTTCCTGCCCGTGTTGGCGGTTTTTGTAGGCCCCTATCTGTTTACGAACGCTTGGTTGGTCCTTTACACCTGGCTTCAGCACACCGATGTCGACGTCCCCCACTTCGAAGAAGACGAATGGACGTGGGTCAAAGGGGCTTTCATGACGATCGATCGTCCTTACGGTCCGGTCTTTGATTTCCTGCATCATCGAATCGGCAGCACCCACGTCGCCCATCACATCGACGCCCGAATCCCGCATTACAACGCCGTTCGTGCGACCGAAGCATTGAAGTCTACGTTTCCCGATTTGTACCTGTACGATCCGACGCCGATTCACAAGGCGCTTTGGAAAGTGGCAACGCATTGCAACGTGGTTTCCAAAGCCGATGTGGGTTGGAAATTCAATGGCAAGACACGGGTCTAACTCGCTAGCGCGTCAAAGCCGAATCCTTCCTGGTCACGCACAATCGGTGACGTGACCTTTCTAAAAAGCAGGCCGTGCGAAACGTCGCGGCGTTTCTAAACGCTGGACGATCAGCTTCGCCATTCCTCTGAATGGCATCAACGGCCATGGGCGAGCGCGCGTCCGGCGACCATCGATAGCAACGACGATGGGCGCGCGTCTGGTTCGACGACAGGGAATCCTACAGTCGGCTCTCGGCGATTGATTCACCGCGCCCCAACTGCGGTTGGGCGATGGGGATCCTGGACGCTGGAGCCGGCGGGAAAGAATTTGCGTCGACAGCGGAGACCCACTTGGTGGCGTCTCTCGATCCAAGAACGGTTGCGTCGCAAGCACTGCTGCCAATTCTAGAAAACGATGGGGGTGACAGGAATCGAACCTGCACGCCATAAAGGCACTGGATCCTAAATCCAGCGCGTCTGCCAGTTCCGCCACACCCCCAGGTGATAGGCAAATCGGCTGTGTTACCACAGCGGCGGTCGCAAGTTTACCAAAGCCCGGCAGTTTTGGTAAGGACCGTTTCGAACCTGTTTTTCTTGGCCATTGGGGCCGCGTTGTCGGGGCCAACCGACGTCGGGATCGACTCGTGTTGGAACCTCGAAAGGTATTCCAAGGTCAGGCTTTTCAGGGCCCGACCTTGGGCTTTTCGATCCATAGGACAAGTCCTGCCCGCAGGCCTCCGCTTAACGTTGGCTAGCGGAGCTGCTGCTTTGGCGGCTGATCCGATCGGTGGAGACTTCCATGTATCGCGTCGCTTCTTCGGCGACCAGGATCGTTTCTCCTGCGGTCACTTCGGCACGGAAGCGGTGGTGAGCTGCGTTCATTGCTTTCGCACGAACGCTCAACGTCACTTCTTGCCCGGCATCGATCCGTGGGATCGCGTCGAACAGCACCTGTCCAGGAACCAATTCGCCAGCGTGTCCGGCAACCTTGATTGGTTCGATACCGTTGCTGAATTGAGCGATGACCTTGACCTCTTCGGCGGCTCGTGTGCCGCGGTTGCGGATCACGATCTCGTAGGTTACCTCTTCACCGACAGGGGCCGGTGCAACGGGATCGTTGATCGTCAGCACAAGGTCGGCGATCGCTTCCACTTTCGTGGTCAACGAAACGGTGGCACGTCCCGCGGCGGATCCGCGGCATTCAAACGCTAGCACGTGTGATCCGACGCCTGAAAGTTCACACTGGATGTCGTAGTCGGCCGATGCCCCGGGGGCCATCTTGTCGACCTTCCATCGCAGGAATTCTCCCACCACCTCGGCGCCTTGGATTCCCGATTTGTAAACGACGCCTTCAGGCAGCCGAAGGACGGCGACGACGTCGGTGCTGGCTGCGGTGCCGGCGTTGTTGATCTTCAGGTGATAATCCGCCAACGTGTTGTGGTACTTCAACGGAGGACCGGTCAGCGTGGCGATCAGGTCGGCGGTCAAGACACGAATCTTCTTGATCGCTTCGTTGCGGATGTCGTTCGCACCCGAGGCGAGGCCGTGGATCTCCAAGCCGCCGCGGTCTTGAGCCGTCAATTCGATTTCGAATTGGGCTTCTTTCCCCGGAGGAATAGTACCGATGCGTTGGTTTTGCGGAGTCGATGAATTGGGGGACAGCGTGAACGAGACGTCGTTTGCGATGCCGTTGCCCGGATTCATAACGCGGACCTTGTAAACTCGCGATTCGCCGAAGACGACTTCGTCGGGGCCTTCGATGACCAATTTCACAAGCGGTTCTTGGACGCGGACCTGCGCGGTTCGTTGCTGTGGCAAAACGGTCCATTCGACACCTACGTCGAACGTTTCGGCTCGTTCGGCAGCGATTCGCAGGGTCAGCGTTTCGGTTTCGCCCGCGGGCAAGGTATTGATCTGCCAGAGCATCCGACGCTCTTCTTCGTGCGGTTCGGGCTCGACATCCCCAGCGGTCGATTGGTGGCTGCGAACGGCGGTCCAGGTTGGCAGCGACGCACGGATCATGACGCCCGGTGCATCGATCGCCCCTTTGTTCTCGACGATGATCGAATATTCGGCCACTTGATTGATCTGGATCTCATCGGGACCGTGGGTCCGAACGCGAATCATAGGGATCTCGGACATCATCATTTGTCCGTTGTTATCGCGCGGCTCGACGGCGACTTCCACGGCTTCGGTTTCTTCCGCCGGTGGTGCGGCAGCAGGCGTTGCGGCGGTGGGAGCACTCGCGGTCCGTGCGGGCACCTGGTAGGTTCGCGTCGCGGCGGCACCACCGATCACGGCGCGGGTCGTCGAGGACCGGCGGTTCGACGGGGGTGCGGTAGTACGGCTGGTGTATTCGTTCGTCGACTGCAGCGTCAATTGGGCATCGTGCTCGAATTGTGCCTGTCCCGAGTCTTGGGCGGTCGCCGATGGTTGGGGCGCTGGAGCGGTCGGTTGGACATCGCTGGGGCTGCTCTGGGCGACTTCCAAAGGTTGGGCGGGAGCTGGCATCGCCAGTTCGATCGTTTCCTCTTGAATCACTTCTTCTTGGATCACTTCCTCTTCGATAGCGACTTCGGTTTGCGAACTACTACCCGGCAGCGGCTTTCGAGGCACGGAAGGTGTTCGACTGACCGGAGCCGAGTTGCGAGTCGACGTGTCGACGGCGATCGATTCGGTGGAAGAGAAGGTGGTGCGGCGATCCGCCCGACGGCTGCTCGACGAGTTCGAAAAACTGGTGTCGACCGAAATCGAAGTGCCTTGCGACGAGGAACCGGCGCTATAGGTTTCGACGCTCAAGTTTTCGGAGCTATCGTAATCTTCGGCGCTTGGAATGGCTGCCTTGGCTTGTTGCTGCATTTCCAGCAGTCGTTCGCGATCTTCGGGATCGAGCAATGGTTGCGGTTGGCCCGGTGCAACATAAGGGATGGCCGCGGTGCGCGGAGCTGAATTTCCCGCGTCGTAGGAGCTCGACGGTGTCGGAATGAAGGGAGACGGGAACGGCTGCGATGTATTGTTCGTCGGCCGCGCGGCGGTTCGCAATTGGGGCGCCGGGGCACTGCTGGTTCCCGACGATTCGCTGTCAGATCCACCGCCAAACAGCCGGCCCAGGATGCCGACTCCCGAGCTTTGGGAGCTGCTTTGTCGCGACGTCGCGCGACTGCGTGGCTGTTTGCCCACAACTTGTCTGATTGTTGGGTTGCTGTTTTGAGCCGATGCGTTGGCTGTAGACTGAGCTGTCTGGCCGCTTGCTGGAGCAGCGCTCAGCAAACAAGCGATCAAAACAAGTGACAGTTTCGTGAAACGTGACATGCGCACGACTCTCCGACGAGTGAAATTCAAATCCTATGGTCTCTGATTATCGGAGCCGTGACGTGTTAAATTGAATCAAATCTGCGGATTGCCCGGATAACACGAGCTTTCCAATGCATGCAATCCGCACCTCCCTCAATTTTGGTGATAGTTAAAGATGAGTCGACGCGAACAGATCGAGGCGATGTTGAAGGACGAACCGCAAGACACGTTCCTGCGGTACAGCTTGGCGATGGAATTGCGAAGCGAAGGGGATAACGAGGCGAGCATTCGCCAGTTGGTCGAACTGACCGGCGACACGCCGCCTTATGTTCCCGCCTTCTTCATGGCAGCGCAGCAATTGGTCGACTTGGATCGCCCCAACGAGGCGCGGACGATGCTCCGCGATGGCATTGACCAGGCGCGGGCTCAAGATGATGCCCACGCCGCCGCCGAAATGGCCGACTTCCTGACCATGATTGGCGACATGGGCGAATGATAGCGCGTCCAGCAAGGTTGCTGCCGACGCGGTGGTGGTTGCGGATGGATTTGAGCAACGATGTCGAGTGAAAAAACAGAAGCGATCATCTTGCGCGTGGTCCCGTTCAGCGAATCGAGCGTCGTTTTAACGATGTTGACGCGCGATTTCGGGAAAATCTCGGCGCTCGCCAAAGGGGCCTATCGGCCCAAAAGCGCTTTTGAAGGCGCGATTGACCTGGGCTGCCATTGTCGCGTAGTGTTCATCAAGAAGTCCTCCGATGCCTTGGATCTATTGACCGAAGCCAAACTGGAACGCCGGTTTCGCGCGGCCAATAAATCTTTGCAGCGGTTGTACGTTGGTTATTACATTTTGGAACTTTTGCGTGAGTTGACCGAATCGGATGAACCACATCCCGACTTGTTCGAACTCGCGCTATGGACACTCCGGAAGATTGATAGCGCCGACCTAAACCCCGGCGATCTATTGGACCTTGTGGCGACCTTTGAATTGCAAGCTTTAAAACACCTTGGACACGCTCCCTCGATGGACGTTTGTGCTACGTGCGGCAAGACTGTCGGCGAGATGCCATCGGTCCCTTTTGGGATGATCAGTGGCGGTGTTTTGTGCTTGGCGTGCCGTCCCATCTCGCGACAGGTGGTGATGCTGTCAAAGCAAACCCGTGATGCGATGCGACAACGGATCAATGGACCGCCAGGGCTTCCCGCGGTAAACCAAACTCAAAAAAGTCAACGAAACGGCGAACTGCGTGGCGTGCTGCGTCGATATATGTCGCATCACGTCGGCCATGAATTAAAGATGCCTCGGTTGATCGATGGCATCGGCGGCGGCTAGACCGCAGCGTTGCAAATCCCGTTGCCTCAGCAACCGGTTTGCCAGAGACCCTTTTATTAGCTCAGCGACATGGAAGTCGATCATGCGAATTAATATCTTCACGCTGCTTGCGATCGGATTGATTGCCGTTCCCGGCTGTAGTTCGTTTCAAAAGACTCCGTGGGGTGATGGGCTGGCGGCGCAAGAGATTGCTTCACCACCGAACAGTCCCGATGCCGGCGAGGGCTTGGAGATCGAAGACAAACGCAACGCCGCGGTAGCGCTAACCGATTACGTGACGGGCAAGGGGCCTGCGGATCGGGAAAAGGCGCGGCAACTGTACCGCGACGCGGAGGCATTGTTCGAACAGGCTTCGGCGGCGGAAGGGAAGCCGCGGATGAAATTGTTCCGCAAGTCGGCCGGTGTGTTTGTGAAGGCTTCCAAGGAATGGAAGGATTCGGCATTGGAAGAGGACGCGCTGATGATGGCGGGAGAAAGCTATTTCTTCGCTGACGATTTCCCCGAATCGGACAAGATGTATGGCGAGTTGTTGGAACGGCATCCGCGCAGCCGGCACATCGATCGGGTCGTCGCACGGCGTTTTGAGATCGCCAAGTATTGGTTGGCGGTCGACAAACAGGGTGGCCAAATCTTGCCGGTGAACCTGACCAACCACCGCCTGCCGGCACTGGATGTCGATGGCTCGGGAATCAAATTGTTGGATCAGATCCGTTACGACGCGCCGACCGGCAAGCTGGCCGATGACGCTACGATGGCGGCTGGGTTGGAGTATTTTGAACGCAAGAAATGGACGACTGCCGACGGGTTTTTCTCCGACTTGCGGGAATCGTTTCCCGACAGCAACCATCAGTTCAATGCGCACCTCTTTGGCTTGAAGTGTAAACTGGAAATCTACCAAGGTCCGAAGTATAGCGGCACGGTGTTGAACGAGGCGGAAGATTTGGTGTCGCGGATGCAGCGACTTTTCGCCAACGAGCTGGAGAAGCAAGAGAACCGCGACATGGTCAGCAAGGCTGTCGCGGAGATCGACCACTTGCAAGCCGAACGGCTGTATTCTCGGGCCCAGTTCCGCGAACTTCGCTCGGAAAACGGGGCGGCGAAATTTTATTATCGCCAGTTGATCGAAGAGCATCCCAAGACCAGTTACGCCGAAACGGCTCGCGAGCGGTTGGCGGCGATCGAAGGGAAACCGGACAACCCGCCACAACGTTTGGCTTGGTTGAACAAAATTTTCCCCGACAGCGAGCCAGCAAAACCAATCATGGTTGGCAGTCCCAGCAACATGCTTAGGTAAACAGTCCTGTGAGATCGATTTACATTGGGTTGGAAACTCGGTTTGCGGTACGGATGGCATTCGCTTGCCTGTGGATCGCCGTCAGCGGATGCGCTGGCTACCAATTAGGCAACCAATCCCTCTATCGTAACGACGTGCGGACGGTTTACGTTCCCGTGATTCGCAACGATTCGTTCCGCGAAGACCTGGGCGTTCGGCTGACTGAAGCCGTCCAAAAGGCGATCGAACAGCGAACCCCGTTCAAAGTCACCGGCGATCCGACCGCTGACAGCGTGCTGACATGCCGCGTGATCGGCGACAGTAAACAGGTGCTGACCGAAACCAACACCGACGAACCACGCGCGATCGACAACGCGATCGCGATTCAAGCGAGCTGGATCAACCGACAGGGAAGCGTGTTGATGGAAAACCGCATCCTACCGGCCGGCCAGTTGGCGTTCTATTTCCGGCAGAGTAGTCGGATGGTTCCCGAAGCGGGACAAACGAGCGCCACCGCGTTCCAGGAAGTGATCGACGATCTTGCCAATCAAATCGTCAATCAAATGCAGGTCCGTTGGTAACGATCGGCCGACCGGAGGCGAAAAATAGCCTCAAGAAAATTAGCAAAAATCCTGTGAACCCCTGTTACCCAAAACCGATCTTTTCAGGTACACTTTCCCACAGTTCAAGGCTGCCCGATGGTGTAATGGCAACACTACGGTTTTTGGTACCGTCATTCTAGGTTCGAGTCCTAGTCGGGCAATTTTGATTCGTCCTGCCAGTCGAGTTGGATGAGTCGCTTGTTATTGAACAAAACGATGAAAGGCTCGCCGTGAATCACGGTGAGCCTTTTTTCGTGATCTTCATGGCGTTCGCCAGCCCGCTCACTTCCGACGGGGCTCGGCTTGAACGTTACGCGGCAATCGTCTTGCCGCCTCGTTCAGTTCTCTGCCTGCGGCGCGTCGAAAAATCGGTGCCCAGACGCCCATCGGGCGATCGCCGCGCAGGGCGCCTCTGCCAAGCACCGCTGGCCGTAATTCGATCGGAGCGGTCGCTAATTCAATGAGGTCATCCATGAAAAATCCCCCCACCGGTAACGACCAGCAGGGGGAATGCACGCAACGGTAATCGTGGTGAATGGATGAACCTGGATTGAAAGCAGGCGGGATATTGTGAGCGGCCGATTCTATCGGGCAGGGAAAGGGATTTGCGGAATGCCGCGTCCTCCCCTTCACCCAAATCTGAGCGGACCCGACCCCACCGAACTGCCCGTTTTAGAGCAGTTCCTGCATGCCCTTTGCAATCGAAAGGACCTTCGACTTCGGGGCTTCTTCCAGTTGTTTGCATTCCGCTTCCAACTTGGCAGCTTTCTCCGGATCGGTTTCCTTGATCACTTCGATATTTTGTTGAATGGTGAGTAACTCGCTACCTACAGTACCCGAATCGATGATGTACTGAAGGTCCGCCCGAATCGATTCCTCCGGCGGTGTGGTGCTTGCCGGTACTGGCGTGCTGCCAGGCCCGCACCCCAAACATGTCCCAATCAAAACGCTGGCGACGAATAATTTTGCATGAACCATAATTTTACTTTGCTCGAAATCAATGCGGATTGCTACGGAAGTTGAAGCGGCGTGCCGTCGTTGCGAGCGCCGAAGTTTTGCCAGGTGCTGAGATCGATGGTTTCTCCGACAAACCGGACCGACGCGTCGCCGACCGTCGCCATGACGCCTCCGGGGTGTCGGCTTCGCGGAGTGTAGACCCCGTCACGATCCGAGGCAAAACCGCTCGAGCTTGTTTGACAGTTTGGGTACCGCCAGTTGGGCGTTGCCAAGGTGTTGATCATGGTCTGAGTTGGCAAGCCGGTAATCCAGAACTGCCCATTCGAACCGTTGTGGTCTGAAACGGCCTCGCAAGCAGCACCAAACGTATCCAGCTGGGCTTGCGTTGGGAACGTGTTAAAGCCCGCGGAAGATCCCTTGCGAGGTTCCGAGGAATTGCCGTTCATCAGCGAGGAGGTTTCGTTATCGCCAACCAAGTGTTCGGACATCATCAACGTGTTGGACAATCCATCAAGCACGTCACGCATCTTTGTTTCCACACCTGGTTTGGAGTGATCGGTTTGCGGCCCACGGAACATCCCGTTTTGATTCGTGGGATTCGAAAACGAGGTGGTGGTTCCGTAGCTAACCGCGTAGTTGCAGCCCGGACTGCCCGACGGATAGGCTAAATCGGAAGGACACAGGAATGCGTCAACCTTGGCGTTCTTGTATTGAGAAGCGACGTTGTGCCACCGTTTGTAAAACTGATCCGACGATTGAACGATCCCTTGGTGCAACGCGTCTTGCTCAATGAATGGCAGGATCTGCACCCAAGCGCTATACCCCAAATAGGCATAACCGTCGTCTTCATTTGCTGTGTAATTGCAGGCGGGAAAGGCAAGATGGACGTCGTGGTAGTTGTGCATCGCCAGTCCAAGTTGCTTCATGTTGTTCGAGCAACTCATCCGACGCGCCGCTTCGCGCGCCGCTTGAACCGCTGGCAACAGCAGGCCCACTAGGATGCCGATAATGGCAATCACCACCAGTAGTTCAACTAGGGTAAAGCCGCGTTTAGAAGGTGATCGGGGTAACATAGACTGACTCCAGGAAGGACGTGATGATAAACGAGCTAGTCTGAGGGGGGAGAGTGCCGCCACGTGATAGAAGTGGCTTGTTGGCAACCCTTGAGTGG
The DNA here is from genome assembly GCF_007753095.1 of Rosistilla carotiformis. NCBI lineage: Bacteria > Pseudomonadati > Planctomycetota > Planctomycetia > Pirellulales > Pirellulaceae > Rosistilla > Rosistilla carotiformis. The sequence goes on along the minus strand of NZ_CP036348.1, from coordinate 5,487,746 downwards.
CTAGCTGGGGATTTTAAGGCACCATATTACTCTTCGTCATTGCGCATATCAATGGTGGACTTACACTGCGGTTCGGGAAATCTCTTTACCCATCCGCTAAAGGTTCCCATCGTACAGTATGAAGCGAATTCTCCGTGAGGGGGGGCGGTAGAGGCTCCCGATGAAAGGGGCACATTCGTCGGCGTTTACCCCAAGGGAGGGGTGACGCAGGATCGGGGCTCGCATTCCGCAGTTGCAGCGCTGCGCGTCAAACTTTGGCTACCCGCTTGGCTCCCTGCGGGAGCCAAGGTCACCGTCGACAGCAAGATCCGCTATTAGAACGAACCCGAAAGTTCGGTGGCCCGTTTGACCCGTTGAATGCCGACGCCAAAAGCCGCCTCGCGCAGCGATATGCCTTTATCTTGCGCTGTATGCCAGACATTCTCAAAAGCTTCGCTGAGCGTGCGGTCGAGTTCTTGCCGCACGCGGTCGAGACTCCAACGGTAGTGCTGACGGTTCTGCACCCATTCGAAATAGCTGACCGTCACGCCGCCAGCATTGGCCAGGATGTCGGGCAGGACGACCACGCCGCGCTCGTTCAATTGTTCATCGGCGTCGGGCCAGATCGGGCCGTTGGCCGCTTCGATGATGATTCTGGCCTGGATCTGGTCGACGTTTTCGCCGGTAATCACGCCGCCGAGGGCCGCCGGGATCAGCACTTCGCAATCGGTTTGCAGCAGCGCCTCACCAGGCAATCGTTCGCACTCCTTGAAACCTTCAAGCGATCCTTTGTGCATCAGCGTGTGCCGCAGCAATTGTGGGATGTCCAAGCCCCGCGGATCGTAATAGGTGCCGCTGACATCGCTGACTGCCACGATTGGAAATTCCGCTTCGTGCAAAAATTTGGCGGCGTGCGAACCGACGTTGCCAAATCCCTGAATCGCCACGCGGGATTCGTGAGGGCGGCGGCCTTTGCGTTTGAGCAGCTTGAAGGTTAGCAGGCCCACGCCGCGGCCGGTCGCTTCCTCGCGTCCCTTGGCTCCGTACTCTTCGACCGGTTTGCCGGTGATCACGGCGGGATTAAAGCCGTGGTACTTTTCCCACTGATTGCGAATCCAAGCCATCGTTCGGTGATCGGTGCCCATGTCGGGGGCGGGAATATCGGTGTCGGGGCCAATCACATCATGGATCTGATCGACAAACGCCCTGGTCATTCGTTCCAGTTCCGATGGGCTGAGCGTCTTGGGATTCACCCCAATCCCCCCCTTGGCCCCACCATACGGAAGGTCGACGACGGCGGTCTTCCAAGTCATCAGGCTGGCCAACGCTCGCACTTCATCCAGGTTGACTTCGTGATGATAACGGAGTCCCCCCTTCATCGGACCACGGCTGTTGTTGTGTTGCACCCGATAGCCGACGCAATTCATCACGCTGCCATCGTCCTTGTGGAACGAGACTTGAACCTGCAGTTCCCGCTTCGACATCTGCAAGCTCTCCCGCATGCTGTCGCTCATTTCGACGTGCTCGGTGGCGCGGTTGAAGTAGGTTTGCGTTGCCTCAAATGCATGCATAGGTTCTTCCTTCTCGTGATACCTAAATTTCGGGGACCCGATAACGCACGTTCTTGGGGACCAATACCGTGGCAATCTCTAATATAGCCCATCCCTGCGGTTCGCCGACCGCGGTGGGAACGTCTTGTCAGGTTTTGCTCCCCCACGCAACCGATCGGCCCGTAGCCAGACATCGTGTGGTGCGGGCTATTCCGAATATGCCAGCCATGGTGGCGCAACGGTGGGCCGAACCGGTGCCTGTTTGCCTGCTTGCGCCCCGGGTTGACCTAGATTTTCTCAACCCGTCCATTCCGCGATTTTCCGACGAAGGCACAGATCATGCTTGGCGAACATCTAGTTGCAGGCGAACAACTGCTTGGCGCAGACAACGATCTCCGCGCGCTCGAAGAGCTTTGCCGCACGACAAGCAACGAATCACAACGCGTCGCCGAACGGCGGGCGCTCGATACGCCGGTTCATATTCAGCCCGCCAATTCGCGGGAGCGGAACGCTTGGAAACTGGCTGGAAAGCTACGCGATCTGTCGGAAACCGGCTGCGGCGCGCTGACCGACAAACCGCTGATGGTGGGCGACGTCTACTGGATTTCGACCTCCGAGGGATCGTTGCAAATGGGAAACTTCTTCGCCCGCTGTGTCCGTTGTCGGATGATCCGCGAAGGAAGTTTTGAACAAGGGTTCACGTTTTTCAGCAATCCACGGCAGGATCACAGTGAATCGTTAACGTCCGCGTTTTAATCGGCGAACCGGTTTTTCATCTCAAGGATTCGCCGCATGTCAGCTCCCGCAAACATCGACCAACCGAGCACATCCAACAATTCCAGCGCCGACACGTTTGTGTTGGGGCATCTGTCGCGATTGGTTCGCCAATTAAGCGCCAACGGAACCTCCGCGGCCGCGGTTTACCGTCAGTTGTTCGCGACAATCGTCGACCACTACAAGCCGCTGGTTGCCAAGATCGATGTTCGCGGCCAAGCCACCAACTACAACGACTCACATCAAAGCCAGCGATTGTCGGGAACGATGCTGATCGAAGTTGGATCGATCGCCGTTTCCGAAACGCTGACCGACGCGATCTGCGAAGAAGCGCCGGTCTTTCGGATCAATTCCCTCGACGCCACGAAAAAATATGTCACCATCGGTGTTCCTATTCGCGATCCCTTGCAACGCGAGACGACCGGCGGACTTTCGGTAGCCTTGGTCCCACGCAATCAATCCGACATCAACGCGTTGGTTGCCGAATTGAATTCGTTAACCCTGGCCGCGGCCGGATGTATCAATTCAAGTCCCACCCAGGATAAGACGCACCGCAACGCCGACTGGGCGCGTGTGCTGTCGCGCGTTGCCAAGATGGGCGACCGCCATGAATTTGCGATCACGTTGGTCAACACCTTGGCCGACCGCTTTGTATGCGGCAAAGCGGGGCTCGGATTGATTCGCGGCAAGCGTGTCGAAGTGCGAGCGATTTCAGGACTCTCGACGATCAAAGCGAACAGTCCGGGAGTGGCCGACATGCGGCAGGTGATGGAGGAATGTTGCGACCTCAAAACCCCGATCTTTGCCAGTCGGCGGAACGACGAACAACAGCGGACGTTGCCGATACATCGCGGTTGGAGCGAGCGAAACAACTGCGCCGCCATCAGCGTGCCGATCATGCTCGACAGCGACGTGTTGGCCGTTGTCACGTTGTCGCGCGGCGCCGATAAACCGTTTTCCAATGAAGACTTGGAATCGATCACGAAACTGTTGGAGCCCTTTGGCCCCTCGCTGCAATTGATCGAAAAATCGAGTCGATCGATTGCCGAACATGTGCGTGAAGAAGGCCGCGGTGCGATCCTGCCGTGGTTGAAACCTCAGTCGCATGCGCGGAAGGCGGGGATGATCACCGCGGGATTATTTTTTGCCTGGTTCCTGTTTGGCAGCTTAACTTACCGGCCGATGTGCGAAAGCGTCCTCTCGCCCGCTCAAGTGGTCAACATGGCCGCGCCGTTGGATTCAAGAATCGAAAGCGTCTTGGTCAGCTCGGGGGATCGCGTTGAAAAAGACCAGGTGTTGGTGGTCTTGGACAGCCGCGAATTGCAGCTGCAACGCAATCAATTGCGCGCTCAAATCGCCAGCAGCGAAGTCGTCGTTGGCCAAGCGATCGCTGATCGCAAAGTCGGCGAAGCGGCGTTGGCCAAGGCGGATGTCCGCGTCCTGCACAGCCAATTGGACAGCATTGAAAATCAAATCGAACAATCGACCCTGCGGGCTCCATCCGCTGGAATCGTGGTTGCTGCAGATCTGAAAAAACGCATCGGCCAAGTGCTGCCTCAGGGCGAACCGTTGGTAACGTTCGCGCCGGGAGAACGCTGGGTTGTTGAGATCATGGTTCCCGACCATGTCGCACCGTATGTTGCTCAGGATCAGTCCGGCGTGTTCCGCGCCTATTCGCACCCCGATCAATCGATCGCCTTTAAGATCGATTGGGTCGGCGGCGCGGCGCAGGTTGTCGATGGGAAAAACGTCTTCATCGCCGAAGCGGAATTGGATTCGCAAACCGATTGGATGAAGGCGGGAATGAAAGGCGTGGGCCGGATTCAGGCTCAACGCAAGGCGGTTTGGTGGGTCAGCATGCATGGCCTGCTCGATTATTTGCACATGAAATTCTGGCTGTAGCGATGACCGATTCCCCCGCACCACCGACTCTTGCCGAGCGTCTTGCCGACGCCCGAGCGATGCTGCGCAGCGATGTCACCGTCAGCCGGCATCTGTTTCAGGGCGAACCGTCGTACATGCTGCACGATCCGATCAGCTTCCAAAACCATCGGTTGAGCTTACAGGATTATTCGATCGTCGCTGGACTGGACGATGCACTGACATTGCAACAATGTTTTGAAGCGATGGTCGACCGCGGCGACCTGGTCCCTTCCGAGCAAGAAGGCTACTACCGGTTCGTTTTGAAACTGCAGTCGCTGGGTGTCTTGTCGTTGCCCGCGAACAACGGTCCCCAGCTGTACGAACGCTACAAACAGACTCAAAAAGCCAAGATGAAATCGCTGCCGATGCAGCTGATGTCGCTGCGCATTCCGTTGGCCCGGCCCGATGCGTTTTTGGATCGAACCGCGAGCTGGTTCGGTTGGCTGTTTTCGATATGGTTTGTTCCGGTGTGGTTGTTTGGTCTGGCGGTCGCGACTTCGATCGTGGTGCTCCGCCGCGACGAATTTTTTCAACCGCTCAACGCAACCCTCACGACATCCAACGTGGTCACGCTGGCGGTTGTATTGGCGATTCTCAAAGTGTGGCACGAACTGGGGCACGGATACGCCTGCAAGCTGTTCGGCGGTCGCGTTCCCGAGATGGGGATGATCCTGATGATGGGAGCGCCGCTGGCGTATGTGGATGCCAGTGCCGCGTGGACTTTTCCCCGCCGCATCCATCGCTTGATCGTGTTGGTAGGTGGGATGTACTTTGAGTCGCTGGTGGCGATTCCGGCGGTCTTCGTGTGGGCCTTTTGGGGACCTTCGACATTGCTGGGATCGATCGCCTACCAACTGGTTTTTATGGCCACCGCGATCACCGTCTTGTTCAACGCCAACCCGCTGATGAAATACGACGGCTATTTCATCCTCAGCGACTTGCTGGGAGTTCCCAACCTTCGCCAGCGGGCGACCAACGAAATCAATTCGACATTCCAACGCCACGTGCTCGGCTTGCGAAACATCGCTGCCGGCACGGCCCAGCCGTCGATGCGAATCGTGTTGCTGGCCTACGGGATTTCGGCCTCGATCTATCGCTGCTTCGTCTTCTTAGGACTCGCGGCACTCTTGGCATCGCACGCTTTTTTGCTGGGCATGTTCTTGGGGGCGCTGTTCCTTGTTTATTCGATCGGCGGCAGTCTGAAGAAGTTCATCAACTATCTATGGTACAGCGAACAAACCGCGTCGGTGCGGCCGCGAGCCTATGCGATCAGCGTGCTTCCGTTGGTCGTGTTGCCGCTTGGGTTGATGGTTCTGCCGACGCCGGGCGGAATTCGTGCGACGGGGGTTGTCGGCGGCCAGCAGGAATTTGTGATCCATGCCGATTCGCCAGGGTTCGTCGAACACGTGGATGTTCGTGTCGGCCAACCGGTTGCCGCTGGAGAACCCTTGGTTCGCTTACGCAATCAAAATCTTGAACTGCAATTTGCAACCGATCGAGCGTTATTGGAACGCGCCGAATTGGAACTGCAAGCCGTTGGGCAAGCCGACCTGTCACAGATGGCCCAGATGCGGCATCAGGTCCACAGCTTAAAACACTCGCTGCTGCATGCCCAACAAAACATGACGAATCTCGTCGTCCGCGCTCCCGCCACCGGAGCGCTCGTCGAAAGCATGACGCCGCGCGATCAAGGACGTTTTGTCCAAGTGGGCGATCCGTTGGCGACGGTCGTCGACGGCACCACCATCGTCAACGTTTGGTTGACGGGGGAACAGATGCGGATCATTTCGCCCGAGATCGGCGACCGTGTCAATGTCCGTTTTCCGGGGGCTCGGCTCGGTTCGTTCACAGCAAAAATCCAACATGTCGCCCCCGCGGCTCAGGTCGAAATGGACGAGATCGCCGCAACCCATCTCGCTGGCGGCGATATCCCCATCGATCCGGTGACGGGCAGGTCGATCGAACCGTTGGTTCAGCTGAAGGTCGAATTGCCCGAGACGATTCAAAAATTGGTCCGGCACAAAAGCCAAGCGAGTCTGAACTTTGGTCGCCGCTACGAACCTTTTGCGTTCTGGATGGCCCGGAGATTGATTGTCTTCATCGAAAAACTGTCGATGAGCTAATCCGCGTCGCGGGTGCCCAGGTTTAACCCGAATCCCAGGCTGCAACCGAACGCTAACTATTGATTGAATGAGACGACAATTATGAAAGCTTTTTATCTTCTGTGGATCCTGTTGCCGGCGGTGGCGATCGCGTCGGGGCTGCCGACGCGCGTTGTCGCAATCGAGCCGGTCGGGGCAGATAAATGGGATGCGTTCCCTTACGACCGATCGATTCTCGAAACACGTAGCCAATTGCATGGCATCGCGCGAGGGAAATTAGACAGCGAGATGCGGTTCGAGATTCCCGGAGTTGTCGCAAACGTTCATGTCCGCGATGGCCAATGGGTCCAGCAGGGAGAACCTTTGTTGTCGTTAAACGATGCCGTGGTTCGGGCCGCCTGGAAAGTGGCTCAAGCCCAGGCGTCGCAGTACGGCGCAGTGGAATCGGCGCGACTGCAAGCCGAACTGGTGGGGCGACAATTGAAACGCTTGGAACTCGCGTTTCGCGAACAAGCGAGTTCTGAATTCGAGCTCGATGAAAAAAGGAGTCAATTCGCTCAGGCCCAGGCGGTGCTGACCGTACAGCAAGAAGAAGCCAAAGCGGCGGAAGCGAATTTGGAATTGAAGGCGGCTGAACTGCAGAAGTTTCATCTGATCGCCCCATTTGCAGGTCAAGTCGTTCGCATCGACAAGAAGCAGGGGCAGCCGATCGATCCAAACGAAACAGCGCTAATGATCGTCGACGCGCGGCAATTGGAGATCGAGATGTTTTTGCCGATCGCGCTGTTTGGTGACATCGTTGTCGGCCAAACGTATTCGATGCGTGCCGATGCGCCGGTCCACCAATCCTTGCCGGCAAAGGCGATCTATGTGGCGCCAGTCGTCGATGCGACCAGTGGGACGTTTCGTTGTGTGTTCGAGATCGAAAACGCCGATCGAAAACTGCCCGCGGGGTTCGCAGTCCGGTTGGAATTGAAATCCGATCTGGCATCGGTCCGCCAATAAACCGCCATGCCAACCGAGCGACAGCCGTTGCGTTTACGAATGCGTGTGTAGGGCTTCGATCGCGATCGCGATGAACAAACCTAAAAGCAACGCAGCGGTTAACTTGCCGCGATCGTGCGAATGGAACTGGACTTCGGGCAAGAGATCTCCCAGGGCGATACACAAGAAAAACCCTGCGGAAAAGCCCAGGCTGCATCCCAAAAACAGATCCATCGTCGGCGAGCCGCCCAGCGATGCCAGGCTGCTCCAAGCCAAGATCGCGCCCAACGGACAGGCCATCGCAAAACCGCAATTGACAAGCATCTGATTCTCCAGCGACGTGCCACGCGCACGCATCAGCGAAGTAATCGACATCGCGTCGAGTGGCTTGTGCAACATCACCGCCAGGAACGTCCCCAGTCCCAGGAAGGTCATGCTGCCACCGGATTCGCTGCGCACGCTGGCTGCCAATGCTACTCCATCGATCAACGTGTGAATCGCCAAACCGACAAACAGCCCCTGCCAACTGAATCGGCTGGGAAGTTTTAAGTTGACGACTGCATCGTCGTGTGCGTGGTCATGGGAGTGGCTGTGTGAATGATCGTGTGAATGGCTATGGTCGTGAACATGAGGATCTGCGTGGCCTGGTTCCGAAAGCGTGACCAAATGCGGATCGCCATCGACCGATTCGGCGACCGGATGGTCGGCATGATCGTGATCGCAACGACTGTGATCCGGATCGGTGTGGTGATGAACGTGGAACACCCGCAGCAGGAAGAACATCATCACGACGCCGCCCAGCATCGAATAGGCGACCGGCAGAAACGAATCGACGCGCATTGCGGCGTGCGGCAGCATATGGATGATCGCCACGCCGAGCATCAGCCCGGAAACGAGGCTCATGACGACCTGCATCCGCAGGTGGGTCAGCCGCAGGATCGATGGCAAAAGTCCACCCAAAAGCGATGCGGCCACGATCATTGCGCAGTACAGAATGATCAGAAGGGTCGGTGGCAGCATGGACTTGAAAGGTTACCGGCAGCTTAGGAGCAAGAGACTCAAGCCCCCGAGAGAGACTTGCCCGCCAGACCACAAGACACTTCCGCCTCGCAATCCGTTAGGGCTGCCACTTTACGCCGGATGCGGCTTTTAGACAATTCGCCATCCGCGAACGACGAACCGCTACCGCTCCGAATCTCCTAGCCCGAGGCGCAAACAGCACTCGCCATAGCGGTTTGCGGCAACGAGCTATTCCCCGAGCGAACGGTGCTGACTACAGGTCGGTCGGCTCGCAGCCGAGCCACCTGGCTCGATGCAAACAAAAACTCGTCGACGTGATCGATCGCCTTGCCGATCGCCGTCCGCAATTTGGCTGGCCGCAAGTGGTACTCCAGCGGCGTATAGCGATGGTATGCATCGACAGCCATTCGATAGCCGTTGACCATCGGAACCTTCTCCGCATCGGGATCGGGAGTCAAAACCATCGCGAGATTCGGCAAATGACTGCTCTTCAGCGAGACCGGCTGGGTTCGGAAGCCAGCTTTGTGTGCCACGTTGCGGAGCGAGATCTCGGTGAAATTGTAGATATGTCCATAATGAAAGACACGATTCGGGGCGGCGTGCGGACGGCCGAAATCGGGGACTTCCACAAACAGATGGCCATCGGGTCGCATCAGTTGACGGATCTGCCGCAGCGCGTCGACGGGGTTGGGCAGGTGTTCGAGGACATGCACTAACAGGACCAGCGATTGATCCTGCCGCGCTTCGTCGGCTAAATCTTCCAGGAAGGCACAGCGAACGTTCACGCCCAACTGCTGTCGAGAATATTGGCAAAACCCTTCACCCGGCTCGATTCCGTTGACCGAACAGCCAAAATTTTCGAACTGCCGTAAATTGCAACCGATTCCCGAACCGACCTCGAAAACTTGGTCTCCCGGTTCGACAAAGGGTCTCAGAGCGTCAAAACGCTCGCGTCCGCGACGCCATTCGCGATAGACGCGGCGGTTGCTGGGAGTCGCTTCGCCGTTGTAGTCGATTCGGTACTGGGAGCTGTAAAATTCCGCAAGCTCTTCGCTGGTAGGGATTTGCGCGTGCTGAACGAGTCCGCAACTAGTGCAGACGACGGTTTCCAAAGCCTGGCGTCGGCGATCGCGGGTCGAAATCAGTTCCAGCCCAGCGGAACTACAGATGCGGCAAGCGGCTTGGCCTGCTGTTTTCCCAAGAACCATGGCGGCTTCCAAAAATTAACAATCGGGCTCCTGCGGCACCTTTAGGGTGGATTGGGAGCTTGAAAAACCGATCAATAACAGATGCAGCGATCGCAAGTAAATGACAGATCTGCCGCCGATGGGGGGGGGGCGTCGAACGATCAGCAATTGACCTAAATTTCAGGCTGCGATAGACTTAGCGGCACGAGATTTTGCGCATCCACCCGGTCGGTCGCCACAAGCGATCAACCAGGGTGTTCAAAACCACTTTTTTATAGCTTGGGGAAGGCGAAGGGCATGTTGCCCTGGACGGCTTGCTTGCGGCAAACGCCCGCGAAGCGTCCGTCTCGAACTCCCGTGCTCACTCTGGAGAAGAATAAGTCGATGTCAGATTCTATCGTGAAGGACATGATCGAGGCGGGTGTTCACTTTGGACACCGAACCAGCCTTTGGAATCCTAAGATGGCCCCGTACATCTTTGGACGCAAAAACCAGGTTCACATCCTCGACATTCGCGAAACACTGCGTGGCATGTTGCGTGCCAAAAAGTATCTGTCGCAGGTCGCCGCTGGCGGCAGCTTGATCCTGTTCGTGGGAACCAAGCGCCAAGCAGGCGAAGCGATCGAGAAGGAATCGCTGCGTTGCGGCATGCCTTTCGTTTCGGAACGTTGGTTGGGAGGAACGTTGACCAATTTCCGAACCATTCGCAGCCGCCTGACTCGCCTGGAAGAGTTGGAAAAACTGCGCGACAACAACCAAATGGACATGTACAGCAAGAAGATGCAATCTTCGCTGAACCGCGAACATCGCAAGATGTACCGCAACCTCAACGGTCTGCGAACGATGAATCGTATTCCTGAATGTTTGGTGATCATCGATCCAGGCAAGGAACGCAATGCGATCCGTGAAGCCAAGCGATTGGGAATCACCACCATTGCGTTGATCGATTCGGACAGCGATCCCGATTTGGTCGATCTGCCGATCCCAGGCAACGATGACGGTATCCGCTCGATCGAATTGATCGTTCGCCAATTGGCCGACGCCGTACGCGAAGGCAAGGGCGAAAGCGCGAGCGAAGAAAAGGATAGCGCACCGGCTGTGGAGACCATGGCACCCGCTCCGGCAACCACGTAAACCCGATTCGGGAAACAAGACGTCGCACGCAAGCATCGCTTGGTGCATGGCGTGGACGTCGGGAATTCGGCAACGGCTGGCCACAACGGTCAGCCGCCGCTGGGATTCCCGTTATCACATCTCACAACCCCACCGGCGGCGTCACGGGCGTCGCGACGGAATCAGACAGGGAGAATCTTAGAAATGAGTCAGGTTTCCGCAGCAGCGGTTAAGGCTTTCCGCGTTCGAACCGGCCTTCCATTGATGGACTGCAAGAATGCGCTGCAAGAGGCAGGTGGCGACGAAGAAAAGGCGTTCGAACTGCTCCGCAAAAAAGGCAAGGACATGCTCGATAAGCGTGCCGATCGCGAAACCGCGTTTGGTCGTTTCGGGATGTACATGGGGCAGGACAAATCGAGCGGAGCGATGGTGGAACTGCTGTGCGAAAGCGCACCGGTAACCACGAACGAAGGCTTCGTTCAACTGGCCAACGACTTGGCTCAACAATTGGCAACCGGCCCCGGCGCGAGCACTCCCGAAGAACTGCTCAGCCAGCCCTCCCCTTCGGACCCCAGCAAGACTCTGGGCGATCAGAAGGACGAACTGTTCAACAAGATTCGCGAAGTCTTCAACGTTGGACGTCTTGTCCGCGTCGACAATACATGTGGCGGATACCAGCACAACGCGGGTACCGTTGCAGGCGTATTGATTTCGGTCGAAGGTGGCAGCGACGAAGCGGCCAAAGACGTTTCGATGCACATCGCCGCCATGCGTCCTTCGGCGCTCAGCGTCGACGAATTGGATGCCGACGAAGTTGCCAAGGAGCGTGAAGTTTTGCGTACCGCAGCGATTGCTGAAGGCAAGCCCGAAGCGATTGTCGACAAGATGGTCGAAGGCCGGATGCGCAACTACTACGCCGAAAAGGTGTTGTTGGAGCAATCGTTTGTGAAAGAAGAATCGCAAACCGTGGGCGAATACGCCAAAGACAAGGGAATGACCGTGAAGGGTTACACCCACTGGATCTTGGGCGAAGCGTAATCGCGAACCCGAGTGTCGTTTGAAATCGAAATCCCGGTTTGACTCCGCTGTCAGACCGGGATTTTTTTGGGCTCAAGTGCCCCGTCCCTGAATACCCTTGTTGGGAAACCTACCGGAAACATCATGACCATCGAATCTGCTAGCCCCGCCCTGCGATACAAACGCGTCGTCCTTAAACTCAGTGGCGAAAGCCTGGCCCATTCGGGTGAACGCGGCATCAGCATGGATGAAGTCGGGGACATCTCGGCGCAAATCAAACAAGCCACGCAAAGCGGTTGCCAAGTTGCCGTGGTGATTGGAGGCGGCAATATCCTGCGAGGGGCGCAGTTCTCCGGTCGCAGCAGTTTGATCAACGAGGCGACAGCCCACTACATGGGGATGTTGGCAACGGTGATGAATTCGCTGTCGCTGCAAGACGCGCTCGAACAGATCGGCTGTCCGACTCGCGTGATGTCTTCGATCCGCATGGACGGCGTTTGCGAAACCTTCGTCCGTCGCCGCGCGATCCGGCATCTGGAGAAAGGACGCGTGGTCATTCTGGCCGCTGGAATCGGACGCCCCTTTGTGACCACCGATACCGCGGCAGCGCAACGAGCGCTGGAACTGGAAGCCGACGTGGTGCTCAAAGCGACCCGCGTTGATGGCGTCTACAGCGAAGATCCCGAGAAGAACCCGCACGCGCTGCTCTATGACCGATTGACCTTCAAAGAGGTGATCGAACGGAACCTTCGCGTGATGGATGCCACCGCGATTGCGATGTGCCGCGAGCATTCGCTGCCGATCCTCGTCTTCAATTTCAAGAAAGACGGCAACATCGTCCGCGCTGTTTCCGGCGAAAACATCGGCACCCGGATCGAAGAATCGGTAGGGTGATTAACCGGAGTGCGGTTCGTGTTGGGCCGCCAGCGAATTCCCGCACCTGGCATTCTTCCCTGGCTAACATGAGTCCGGCTTGAGTGTGCCAGCGTGATCGCGCATTCCATCCGTGGATCGCAAAATGAGTAACGATCTCGCTCTGTGGCGTAGCGCTGGCTCGCAGCATGCTCCGAACTTCTGCCCACAGGCTGTGCCTTAATCGCCGCCTGAATTTTGTTCGCCGTAGCGGACGATCGCGTTGGCAAATAATTTTGGCGAGTGTTCGGCGAATTCGAAATAGAGTCGTGGTTCGATGAGCTCAAGTTCCATCAATGCAAACGACTCTTGTTGTGTGCGAACGAGGTCGACGCGAGCGTATAACGGAACATCATCCAGTGCCGCGATCACTCGGTCAGCGGCAACAACCAGTGTCGCTTCCGGTTCTGGGATGAATGTCACTCCGCCGCCGTGCTGGGACTGAACGCGGAAGTCGCCGTCGCGGACCGTCTTCAAAATCGTGTGGCTCAATTGCCCATCGATGTAGATCAGCGAGAACTCCCCTTCCGCAGTGATCCCATCCATAAACGGCTGGATAAAACAAGATCTTCTCGCAAGCGTTTGACAGTGGCTTACGAGATCCTCCTGCGCGGTTGCCTTCGTGATGCGGAAGGTATCGACCGAACCCGCGCCGACGGTCGGCTTGATCACGATCTGTGGTGCGTCAAAGTGCACTAGCGCTCTCCGGATGTCAGCAGGTGTCGGAGATAGAACGTGCAATGTTGGAACGGTTTCGATCCCGCGGCGTTGCAGATCAAACAGGTAGCTCTTGTCCGCATTCCACCGAACGGTCGCCAGGGAATTGCACAGCGTCGCACGGGATTCGTCGATGTCCTTGAGAACGTCCAGGAACCGATCCATCGCGTATTGATAATCCCACGTGCTGCGAATCACCACGACATCCAGCGCGTTCCAATCGACATCGCCATCCCAGGCCAAATCGACAACATCCCACCCCAGTTGTCGCAAAGGTTCATGGACCAGATGGTCGTCGATCTTCCAGCCGTCTTGGTTGGCAATCGTCAGAAAGGCACAACGTGGCATTTTGCTGTTCGGTTGGTGAGAGGGTGCTTGAGAAAGATATCCAGCCGTTTAAGAATTGGACGGTTCAGGATAGGCTGTTCCCGTCAGATGCCGGAAAGGCGTGTCGACGGTTCCCAACACTTTACAATTACTTTTATGGGAGGCAACTCGCGGAGTGCTTGTCCAATGACGATGGCTCGAAAGTATCTCATCGATTCCGTGGTGACGCGTTGGTTTCATGCTATCTCACGTCGTGTGCGACAACGCTGCCTCCATTGAACCTCGCTACCTGCTCACCTGGAAGCAACCAAATGCGCGTCCCTCCTTTGTTGACACGTGTTCCAACTTCACTCCCATAGGGACATCCAAAATCTGATTTTGAACCAATCACACCGCCGGTTTCTGGACTCCCTGAGGGCGATCTTTGTTGACTGTGGGCAGCGAGCCTATGACTGCAACCGCTGGGGTGACGTGATCTCACCTGCTGGGGGCAAAAGCCCTCGCTTGTGCCTCGTGTCGCAGTCGGCCAACGCGATTGAGCCTGTTCGTAACCATAAGAAAGCTTGACTTACGTCTCCGATAGCGTCACGATAGATCGCACCGTGGTCGCCGGTTCGGTTGGCGACAAGCCCCCAACGGACCGCTTCTCTTCTCGATCGCTAGGTTTGGTCATGTCACGACGCCGACACGCAGCTTTGCTGCTGGCAGCTATCGCTTGCCTGTTTCCACTGGCCAATCCGGGGGCCGCCCAGCGGCCGACCGATCGCGCCCGGCGGCATCTGGCCGCTGGTGAGTTTGCGGCGGCCAAGCAGATCGCGCTGTCGCTGCCGGTAGAGAATCGAGCTGAGCTGTTAGCGCAAGTTGCCGACGGACAAGCTGCCACGGGGAGCCCAACCGCCGCGGCTAGCAGCCTGCTGGGGACCAACGGTCTCAGCGGTTCGGCCGCTCCGATGGGAATGCCCGCCGCTGGAATGGCTGGCGGAGGCGCGATTGCCGACTTCGATTCGTTGATGGAGCTGATCCAAACCACCGTCGTTCCCGACACGTGGGAAGCGTTGGGCGGCCCGAGCACGATGAGTCCCTATCCAGCGGGTGTGTGGGTCGATCCCAACGGCTTGATCCGCGACGTCGTCGCGACAGCAGACGCCGACCAATTGACGCTGTTACGATCGCAGAGTTTGCGACAATCGGTGTCGCTCCAACGCGACTGGATGGAAAAATCGCCGCTCCGCAAAGTCTCGCTGAATCGGTTGCAGCACGAACTCGCGCGACAGCTGCTCAGCGGTTGCTCGCTCGATTCGGCGATCCGCAACTTGGCGGGACTGAGTACGATTCAGTACGTCTTCCTGAGCGAATCGGGAGACGACGTGATCCTGGCCGGGCCGGTCGGCGGGATTCGCCTGGATGCCGACCAACAACCTATCGACATCGAAACGGGGCGAGCAGCGCTGCGGATCGATTTGTTGGGGATGGCATTGGCTGCCGTGGAGCAGCGCCAGCCGTTTGGATGCACGATCGAACCAACGCCCGAAGGCATCGTCCGTTCACAACAGGTTGCCGCCGATATTCAATCGGGTAACCTCGCCGCGGCGGCGGCGAGCCCCAAGCTGAAGGAAGCTCTGGGGCTACAAGACATTCGCGTCTTCGGAACCGCGGATGACACGCCGATGGCGATGCTGATGATCCAAGCCGATCGGCACATGAAGATGCTTGCGTTGGGAACCGAACCAATGCCCCGCGGCGTTGCGAATTACATGGAGATCGTCGAAGCGACACTCGATCAAGGTCCGTTGACGGGAAGCTTCTTGCGGATGTGGTTCGCGCCGCAACAGCTGGACGTCCGCTGCGATTCGCAAAAGCAGTCGTTTGAATTGTCGGGCCTGCCGCTGCGATTGATTACCGAACAACAGGCATCCGACGCGCAAGGGGAACGGTTTGCCGTGGCTGCCGACCCGCGAGCTCAGCAATTTGCGGAGACTTTCAATCGACATTTCGTCGACATCGCGCGGCAGTATCCGCTGCACGATCGCCTGCGTGGCCTGTACGATCTGACCGCGATCGCGCAATTGCTTCACAATCAGATGCCAGCCGAACAACGGATCGCTTCGACAGGACTTCTAGCACGCCCCGATCAATGGGTGGAGCCGAATGCCCAACCGGCGCGGCAGACCGAATCGCTTATCGTCCATCGCCGCTTCCGTAAAGGGAAGACCATTCATTCGGTGGTCGTTGCCAGCGGAGGAGTCCTCTTGGAACCGAGCAGGCCGCTGACCAACGAACCGATTGTTTACGCGGCGTTGTCGAACGTCGCAGCGGGGCAAGCGAAGCGGCCCGCGCGGCAAGACCATTGGTGGTGGGACTGAACCGTCGATCGATGCGAACCGCTAGTACCGCGGTACCGCAGCATCGATCTGTTGGGACCATTGATCGATTCCCCCGGCCATGTTTTGGACGCGTGGAAACCCGTTGGCAAGCATCATCTGGGTGAGCCGCATGCTGCGTCCGCCGTGGTGGCAATGGACGACGACGTGGCGTTCGCGGAGTGGTTCCAGTTCGTTAGCCTTCTGCGCCAGTTCGCTCAACGGAATCAAAACCGAACCATCGATCTTGGCGATCTCGTATTCATTCGCTTCACGGCAATCGACCAGAACGAAGTCCTGGTTCTGATCGAGCATCGATTTGACGGTGGTGACGTCGACTTCCAGCGGAAGGGCATCGTTTTCGGGAGTCTGCATGGGAAGAGACCAAGGTGGTTAGCGGGACGATCGAATGGTGGCAACCGAAGGTCGCCGGAGGATTGCGGCGACCATGATCGCATACCCGCCCCAGGCAGATCAAGCGGCGTCTTCTTTCTTGAACGGAACCACATCGGGTTTCGAAGCGACGTCGGACATTTGCCCGATCTCACGACGCATTTCGCGGATTTGCGCGGTGCTTGTATGCAGCCGATTTTCCAATTCGCGGACCTGTTCTTGCGCCTTCGCGTTGGCGTCCAAACTGGCGTCGTATTCGCCGCTGATCCGTTTCAGATGAGTCTTCGCTTCGTGCAATTGGGCACGCAGGTCTTGTAACTGTAATTCCAGTTCCTCACGCAGGCCGACGTCTGCCTTCAAGCGGTTGGTCAATTGCACCTGGCTTTCCAGTTGATCGATTGTCTTGGCCTGTTCTTGCGATGCTTTCGCCAATTCTTTCTGAGCGTGCGCTTGGTCGCGTTGCAGTTGCTCGATCAGCTTGGCTTGTTTGTCGACATCGCGTTGCAATGTCGCATGTTGATCACGCAGCGCGTGGCTGGCATCAATCGCTCGGTCGCGTTGGGCTTCGGCCTGTTCCAATTGATCCGATTTGACACTGAATTCCGCCTGCATCGCTTCCAGTCGGCTTTGAATCAAATCGAGGTCGTCGCAACGTTCGTGCAGCGTTTCGTTCTCGGCCAACAGGGCCGTGCTCGCCTTGCGTAGCTTGTCATTTTGAGTGACTTCCGCATCCAGCTTGCTGGAGACATCTTCCAATTTCTGTTTCAGCCGCTGCAGGACTTCCAGTTCGGCAACCAATTCGCTGCGCTCTTGTTTTTGCTTTGCGACGACTTGTTCGAGGGTTTCATTGTCGTCGCGTTCTTCCATCAGTTCCGCCTGCGCGGTCGCCAACTGAGCTTGCGTCTTGGCCAAGTCCTTCTGCAGCGGTTTGATCTGCTTGAGTTCGGCTTGCAGCGCTTCGTTGTGCGTTTGGTGCTGGGTCACTGTATCGGTCAAGCGATCGATCGTCGCACGTTGGGTGCGGATCTCGTTTTGCGATTTGTCCAAGTCTTGCTTGATCTGTCCCAAGACTTCCAGTTCGCTGGTCAACGCGTCGTTTTTCTGTTGCCGTGCGTCGAGCGAACGCCGCAGTTCGGCACAGGTCTGCGTTTGTTTGTGCAATTCAGCCGATGTGGCAACCAGTTCTTGTTTCAGTTGCCCAAGCGATTCCAGTTCTTCGCTGAGACGGACGTTTTGCGTTTTGAATTGTTGCAACGCATCGGACATCTTGCGATTCTCCAAACGCTCGTTGCCCAATTCTCGTGTTGCGGTTTCCAGTTCGACACGCGTTTTCTGCAGGTCGTCCATCGCGGTTCGAACATCTGCCAGTTCGTCCAATTGCGTCGTCAGCCCGGCAATCTCTTGCTGTTTTTGCGTCAGCGTCGCGGACAAGGACTGATTCTTGTCGACCTGCGCCCTGATTTGTTTCGCTTGTTCGGCCAACTGCTTCTGCGATTCGGAATCTGCCTTGGCAAGCTTGGCTTGGAAGTCGGCAATCGTTTGACGCAGCTGAGCGTTGGCTGGTTTCAGTTCACCGATCTGTTGGTTCAGTTTGTCCTTGTCGGCTTGGACGCTTGCCAACGTGGCGGCAACCGCAGTTTGCTGTTGTTGGGTATGGTTCAGCGACGCCAAGGTCGATTCAAGCTTGGAGCGTAGTTCGGCGTTGTCGGCTTCGCGCTGGGCGATCGCGTCCCGCAATTCGGCCGATTGCTGTTGTTCGGTCTGTAGTTTGGTTTGCGTGCCGGCGAGTTCCGTTTGGATGCGGTTGCGGTCGGAAACGTTTTGCGTCAGTTCGGCGATTCGATCGCGTAGCTCTGAAGCGATCTTGCCCCGTTCGGCGATCCCGGCCTGCAATTGTTTCCGCTCGCGATCGAATTCGGTTTGCTGTTTCTGGGCCGCCTGCAATTGCAATTCGTTTCGCGCCAATTGTTCGGCCATCGCAGCCTTTTGTTCGGTCAGCGATTCCATCTTCGCAAGCGCCGCGGCCAATTCGGTTTGAACGCGATCGCGATCCTGGGCGACCAGGCTGCCCGATTTCAGTTCTTCCCGCAGTTCATTGGCTTGAGATTGCAGATCCGCCTTCTCCGCACGTTCGGCTTGCAAATCGGCATGGGCGTTTTTCAGTTGCTTCTGAACGTCCGCGATCTGATCGGCTTGCGCGTTGAATTCCGAACGCAAGCTGGCCAATTCGTCGCTGGTTGAAGCCAGGTTGGCGGCCACCGCATCGTGCTTCTGTTGCAGCGGGCCTAATTGGGTGGCGAGTGCTTCGAGTTCGGTGATCCGTTGGCCGCGTTGGTCGATCTCGAAACTTAACGCTTGTTTCTCTTCCGCGCGTGTCCGCAGTTGTTTCTGCATTTGGTCGCAGGCGTTGGTCGCTTCGGTCAGCTGTTGTTGCTGAGTTTGGACGACCTTTTCCAATTGAGCGATCTTGCTGACGGCTTGGTCGCGGGCTTCGCTTAGTCGCGGGATCTGGCGGTTGGCAATCACCAACGATTCGTTGCGACTTTGCTGTTCGCCCAGCTGAGCGCTCGTCTGATCGTAATCGCTTTGCAATTCTTCAACATGCTTTTCGATCTCGTCGAGATCCGCTTCCAATTTGGCGACCAGATCGGTTTTCAGCTGCTTCTCACGGTCCAAATCTTCGCACTGCGAGACCAGTTTGCCGATCGCGTCGTCGGCATTGCAGGATCGAGCTTCGAGTTCGCGCGTGACGCCGTCGAGCTGCAGTTTCAATTGTTTGGCTTGCTTTTGAGCCGATGCGTTCTGATCCAACAAGACGCGCAGTTCTTGGATCTCGCGTGTCTGTTTGGTGCTGTGCGCGGAACTTTGTTGCAGTTTGACTTGCAGTTCGTGCAGTTGTTGGTTGAGCCGTTCGTGCTCCAGATCAAATTCCTGATTCGCACTGACCAGGTTGTCGGTGATTCCCTTGGCGGCGACCAATTCCGCTTCGGCGGCTTTCAGCTGCGTCGCGAGCAGTTCGTTTTGGTCTTCGTGTTGCCGCGCAGTGGCCTGCAGCGTGCGGAATTCGCGGTCCAGCGTGGTCAGTTCTTCGGATTCGTCCGATCCATTGCGGTTCGATAGCAAATAACCAACGATGATTCCGACAAACAGGACTGCGAAATAGGCAGTGATCATGAAACCGAACTCCGAACCAAGGACATGAGACAAAGTAAATGACTTCGCCCACTGAATTGCATTGCTAGCGGCCGCTAATCCAAATGCATACATGATGTGGATTCGGCGGGTTGCCCCAATGCTCTTAACTGAAACGATAAAAACGATCAAAGCTAATAATGCTGGCAGCCTGCCGGAGGTTTAGGGTGCCCAGTGCAGCGGACGACCGTAGCCTGTTGCCTAACATGTCGATGTCTGTCCGGTCGCGATCGAGAAGTGTGATGACGATCGGCGGCTACCACGGTGTGTTGACCATCATGCCAATATAGAGGCCGACATCGAAGCGATCGGCGATCGTTTCGTCGGTCGATGTTCCCGCTTGCAGCCCGGCTTCGAAACCGACACGTGTGCGTTGATCCAAGCGGATGGGGCGGCCGTTTTGATCGAGGACCGCGGGAGGTTCGGGGCCGATCGGAAACTCGTACCGGAAGCCGATCGAGCCGACACCGATGGGAGCGCCCCCGCCGTCGGTGCCACCATTTGATAGCGCCGTTGTGATCCCAAGCCCCAGCGTGGCGCCAAATCGCCAGCCGAGATCGTGCAGCGACACTTTTTTGCTGTGCTCATCGGCGAAGAAGTCGGTGACAAGCTTCAGCGGTTTATAGATCTCCAAAACGTCCAACGATGCCAGGATCGAACCGTTGCGAAACAGATCGAATTCGGAATCGTTGTCCCGTTTCAGATCGAAGAAGACGCGGGCCTTGGGCTGCAAAAAACGGACCTGCGGTCGCCACGATTGGTCGTCGTGGACCTCGATAAGATCGCCGTGCACTCCCTTTTGGGTGATCTCGCTGTGCAGCAAAATCTCGTCGTCGGGAACTTCGTAACGGACGACCCGAATCGTTTTTTGGGCTGGATCTTCGGAGGGAATATCCATCAGTTTGCCTTGGATGCCATTGGCTCGAAACAGACTGTGGGCCGTGTCTTCGCTCAGCGGCACGTCGTAGCGAACGATCCGATGATCGACGCCCGACGGCGAAGAGTGCAGGTACGAAGGGATCCGTTGGGCGGCGGAGATCACGTTGGGCGTGGCTGGTTCGGAAGTGGCGATCGACATTGCGCCGGCGAGATCCAAACGCAACGGTTCGGAGGGGGATTGGTCTGCAGCGATCGGGTCGAAACGCAGCGAGGGGGGCGGTTCGACCAACGAGGGAGGCATCTCAAATTGCTGGGCGCGCGCAGCGTGGCAGCAAACGCAGGCTGCCATCAGCAAGAGATATCGTTGCACGCTCCATCACCTTTCCGCAAAAATCGCTCCCCCGAACGAGTCCATTGGGCAGATTACGAAATCAGGCGATGACCAGGCAAGATGGAATCTATGGCGGTTCGACAATGCTAGCGAGTGCCCGCTATGTCCCATCCGGTGGGATCAGCTGGAAACAGGCGACGCGGTTGGCTCCGCGAACGTACAGCAATCCGTTGGCAACGATGGGGGCGGCCCAACAGGGGGACCTTAAAAACGGCCCCTCGGTGTCGCCGAGCGCTTCGGAGAGATCGATCTCGGTGACCGGTTGATACGCATCGCTGCTGTCCTTGATCAATTCCATATGTCCGCGTTCGTCCAGGACGACAAAATGATCGTCGATCCACAGCAGGCTGGTGCGGATCCGGTTCGGTTTAACCCACATCACTTCACCGTCGGACCAACGGATGCAACGCAGATCGCTATCGGGTTCGTTGCGTCCGCTGCAGCCAAACAGATAGCCTTCGTGTTGGATCGGCGTCGCCCAGTGGGCTCGCATCGATTGGTTGCGGCGCGACGCGGGATCTTGTCGCAATAATTGATAATCGTTTACGGTGAACTCCAGCAGTGCACTGCCGATGTCGTAGCATTCCGAAATCAGCACTTCGTTGTCGCGAACGATGGGTAGCGCCGCGTTGACGCTCTCCAATCGCGGCGCACGCCACGGGAAGTGCCACAGTTCCTTGCCCTTGGTGGGATCAAAGGCCAGCAGGCCGCCGCGCATGAAGGCAAGTCCCACATCTTGGCCATCGACGTTGGCGATCACCGGAGTGCTGTAGCTGGCCAGTTCGTCGGACAGCTGATAGACCAGTTTGCCATCGGATTGGCGGAACGCAACGATTCCGGAATTGTTGCCGCTGACGCGATCCAGGCTCCCCAACGGCAAGCGTTGATCGGCGGCCGGGCTGCCGCCAACCATCACGATCACCATGTCTTTGTAGATCACCGGGCAACAGGAGACGCCAAAGAAGTTTTGGATCACACCAAACTCTTCGTTCAGTGATTGCGTCCACAACAGCTTGCCGTTGGTCTTGTCGAAGCAGCTGAGTCGTCCGGCGACTCCGTAAGTGAAAACACGACTTCCCGCGATCACAGGCGAACTTCGCGGCCCGTTGTTGTATCCATACATATCGCGGTAGGCGACCGGTTGATCGGCGTGCCAAATTTCGCGACCGGTTTGGGCGTCCAAGCAAATCAAACGCTCGACGTCGCCGACGCGATCGAATTGGAAATAACGTCCCTGATCGACCGCTCCGATGCCATAGCTGGTATCGAGATCGAGAGTCCACATCAGCTTCAGTTTGCCGTCGCTCCAATCGGTTAAGATGCCGGTCTCGGTCGATTTCCCATTGGCCGTGGGGCCAAGAAAACTAAGCCAATCGGCGGCGGCAAGCGGCCCGCTGGTTGACACGAATACAACGAGCCAACAGATTGTCCAGGCGATGAAAGATCTCATAATCAACTCTCGGGTGACGATTCCAGCGGACCAGCTGACGGTGACGCATGCCCGCAGCAGCGGGCCAGGTGGGCAAAATGTCAACAAGGTGAACTCGAAAGTTACTGTATCTTGGCAGGTCGACGACAACAACATCCTCGATCCGGAATGGACGCGTCGCGTGCAAGTGCGACATCAAAATCGCATCAACCAGCTGGGACAGTTGTCGCTGACCAGCCAGCAATACCGCCAACAACCGCGGAACCTTGAAGATTGCCTTAGCAAACTTCGTGAACTGCTGCTGCAGTGCCAACATCCGCCCAAGCGCCGCCGAGAAACAAAACCGACGTTTGGGTCGAAATTGCGGCGTTTGGAGACCAAGCGACAACAGAGTTCGAAAAAACAGTCGCGTGGCGGGAAGTGGGACTGATACCCCCCCGCCCGGTTCGTTAGCATCACTCGTGCAAACCTTGCGCGCTTTGGCGGGGAGACGTGTGCGGGGAAACTTTGCTCCCCATCGCTGGAATCCCTGTCCGCTGCGGGGACGTTTTCGGGATAGTCAGCGATAGCACGCGACGCGGAAGCTTTATGACGTCGATCGATCGGCGACTGGAGTGCGCCCCGGCCCTACGACGCTTCCTCGCAAGTTTACACTCGGTCAGTCTTCGCCTGGAGAATGCTTTCGATGATCCGATCTCTGCCCTTGGCCCTTGGCCTCATCTGTAGTTTGTCGGCGATGGGAGTTCACGCCGCGGATCCCGATTTGGCGGTGCGTGCGGCCGGGATCTTGAAAAGTCGCTGTTACTCGTGCCATGGCGTGAAGTTTGAAGTGCCTGGTTTCGATGTGCTTAACCATGCCACATTGGTCGCTCAACCGGCCGATGCGATGGCCTATGTGACTGCCGGGGATCTCGACGAATCGATGCTTTGGCAGCGCGTCGCGGTCGACCAGGACATGCCTCCCAAAGTGGTAAAGAACAAGGTCACCGAGCAGGAATTGGAAGTGCTGCGTCAGTGGATCGTCGCGGGGGCTCCGGCTGCGACGTACACCGGACGTGAATTCATTGACGAAGCCGATGTGTTGCGGGCGATTCGCAACGATTTGCAGGAGATGCCGCCGGAGAATCGACTGCATCAACGGTACCTCTCGCTGCACGCGATCAGCAATAACCCACGCTACACCGATGCCGACCTGCGGCTGTATCGGGCCGCGGTGGTGAAACTGCTCAACAGCGTCAGCCGCCGCAGCCGGATCGTCCAGCCGCCAATGGTCGACGCCCCTGCGGAACGATCGACCGAAGGGACGGTCTTTCGCGTCGACCTCCGCGACTTTGGCTGGAAGGCGTCGGATTGGCAAACCGCGTTGCAAGGGTATCCGTTTGGGCTGTCTTGGAACGACAACAAGTTGCAAGGGTATTCCAAAGACATCGAACAGCTGGTCGGTTCGCTGTCGTTCGACGGCATCGCATACGTGCGGGCCGATTGGTTCGTGACGAAAGCCTCGCGAACCGCGACCTACCATGCCCTCTTGAATGTTCCCGAGACGGTGGAGGCATTAGAAGCTCAGTTGGGCGTCGATCCGCAGCAGGACTTTCTGCAAGATCGACTGATCCGGGCGGGGTTTGCCGGCAGTGGCGTAAGCCATCAAAATCGTTTGGTCGACCGGCACGAAGGTTCGGTGGCGTCGTATTACTATCGCAGCTACGACTTCGACAAAGCGTTCGGCCGCGGCGTCTTGTTCCGCTTTCCGTTGGGACCGCGGTTCACCGGGAACCCACACGATCAATTCGCCTTTGAACACGCAGGGGGTGAGATCATTTGGGACTTGCCCAACGGGATGCAAGGTTACATGTTGATCGACGCCGACGGAAAAAGGATCGACAAAGGGCCGATCGAAATCGTCCGCGATATGCGTGAAATCGCGGGTACGCCGGAGATTGTCAACGCGGTCAGCTGCATCGGTTGCCACCGCCATGGTCTTTTGGATTATCGCGATATGGTGTCGGGATCGCAAAGTTTGACGTCCGACGCGCGAACGAAAGTCGATGCGTTGTTCACCCGTCCGGACCGATTGCAGGAAATTTTGAATTCCGACCGCGACCGCTTTCTAGCGTCGCTGAAGCGTGCGATCGGCCCTTACGTGCAACTTCACGAGGCTTCGGAAAAGGCGATCACCGAGTTTCCTGAACCGATCAGCACCGTGGCTAAATGGTACGACCAAGACATGTCGCTTGCCGATGTCGCCGCTGAGCTGGGGTTTGAGGATGCGACGGAGCTGGGGCCGACGATCCAGTTCAACCAGAAACTCAAGGACCTCGGTCTGGCTCCGCTGGCGTCGGAGTCCACGATTCCGCGACGCATGTGGGACACGCAACAGGAGAGTCCGTCGTCGATCTTCCAGCGGACGGCCGTTGCGTTGGGCGTCGGCAGTGGGTTGAACCCCAACTGAGCGTTTGTCCAGATTGTTCAAGTCGCCACCCCGGCGGGGTCGCGTCAACGAAAAGCCCGTGGTTGTTAAACTGCGGGCTTTACTCGTCTTGTGGGGGCGTGAGACGACTGGAAATGCGAAGGCTTCTCAAAAAAATTCCGCAAATGGTGTCCACTGGGGATCTGAAACCGGTATTCATTAGGGGGGGGGCGACTCTGCGTTTCTTCCCCCCGCGTCACCAGGAACGAACAACGATACACCTCACAAGGACAACGGAACGATGAGAAGCAGTTCTTGCCCGCCGCAAGCATTCAGAATTTGGAGCTTGATCGGTTTAGTATCGGTTGTGATTTGGAATCCCGTTTCGGCTGCCGACGGAGACGTGACGCCGACAGTCAACGAGGCGATGATCAAATTGGGCGACGAAATCGCCCGTTACGTTGCGAGCGAACCCGACGCTAAAAGGCAGTTATCGATCGGAGCGTTTCAAGGACCCTCCAGCAGTGGCGCAGGCGCGCGGATCGTTCAATCGCTGCGTGAGAATCTGAAATCGAAATGTGAACTGGTCGATGTCGGAGCGGCTTATACGGTCAGCGGTCGCTTCATGGGAAAGAAGATCGATGGTCAATTTGTCATCGTGATCGAAGCGGAGATTGGCGATGCGTTGGGAAATTCGGTGCAGAAGCTACGTCGCAAAGTAGTCACCGCGCTCGACGAAGGTTTGGCATTCTTTGGGCCCAGCAGTGTCGACCTGTCCGCCGAGTCGGCCACCGCCAAATCGGATATTCCGGCCGTTGAACAGCCCGAAGACGATGCGACGGTGACGGCGGAGAAACTGGTCAGCAGTATCGTCAAACCGCAGACACATCTGGACGCCAGCCGTAAGACGCGGATGAATCCCTCCGACAATAGCCCCTACGGTTTGGAGATCGTTGTCAAACAGGCCGACGGCACCTATCGCAGTCTGTCTGTCAGCGATTCCGATGGAATCGCCACCGTCGATCTCCAGTCCGACCAGGTCTACGCGGTCCGATTGTTCAACGACTCGCCACGTAACGTCGGCTGTCGGCTGACGATCGACGGTCTGAACGCGTTTGCCTTGAGCTTGGACGCCAATTTCCGAGGCAAGGACACGATCATGGAGCTGCGGCCACGCGGCAAGTTTCTGATCAAAGGTTGGCACCACACCGGCGACATCAGTCACGAGTTTCGGATCAGTGACTATGGCGACACTCCGGCGGCCAAGTTTGGTGTCTTTGATGGCGTAGGGATGGTGACGGCCACCTTTTATGAAGCCAAGGTCCCCGACGGGTATTACGCCACGCGTGAATTCGCCACGGGGATCGGCGATGAAACTCAGATGAAATATAGCGATGGGAAGTCAACGTTTGGCAAACCGGTCGCCGCCGTCAGCGTTCGCTATGTGCGTCCGGTCCATCCGACCGATCTTCCGGTCGACTAACCGCTTGAGGGAACCATGTTCTTAAAACAAAACCAAGCAACCCGTATCCATCACCTTTCCACCGACTTTCAAAATTTGCCACGGAGTAGTGCCATGATGACGCCAAAGATTCGAATTGCGATCCCGCTTCTATTACTGGTGTCGCTGGCCAGCGTTAGCGTCGCCGCCGAGAACACCAAGCTGCACGCGATGGTGATTGGAAACGGAGAGTACAAAATCGGCAAGCTTGCCAATCCGAGCAACGATGCCCACGCGATGTCCGCAGCATTGAGCGAACTTGGTTTTAAGGTCACCACGGAAACGGATCTGACGCATCACAACATGGACCGTGCCATCACGAAATTTTGCCAACAGGTCGACGAAGGGGGGCTCGCGTTTTTCTTCTTCGCGGGACACGGGATTCAAGTCGATGGAGAAAACTATTTGATCCCGATCGACGCGGAAATCCCCGACCAAAGCTTTGTGAAGTACAAAGCGGTGTCGCTCAGTTTGATTCTTGATTCGTTGGGCAAATCGCGCAGCAACATGAACGTTGTTGTGCTGGATTGCTGTCGCAACAATCCTTTCGAACGCACTTGGTCGACCCGTTCCTTGGGCCAACGCGGTCTCGCCGCCCAAAACAACATTCCCGAAGGAACGATCATCGCGTATGCCACTTCGCCCGGTAAAACGGCTGCGGATGGCGACGCAGGCAATTCACCTTACACCACCGAACTAACCGCCGCACTCAAACAGCGTCCGCGAACTGGATTGTTGCTGCGGGATGTATTTTTCACCGCCAGCCGCGCTGTGAAGGAAAAGACCGGACAGAGCCCATGGGTCAATATGGAAGCTTCGTTGGATAACTTTTATCTACATCCAAGCGAAGGCGACGAGACCGCTTCGGTTCCACGTCCGGAGCCCGAAGTGGAACTGGAGGTGATTCCTGCGGGGTTGGCGAAGCCCGAACCGATGGCGGCGGCACCGGTTCCTGCGAAACCGTCGATCAGCCTGGAGGACAAGACGCTGTTCGATCAAGCCGAAGTCTACTTGCGTCAAGGGAAATACGACAACGCGATCATGGCTTATACCGCGATTCTTGAAAGCGACTCATTGTCCCCCGCCTCCCGGCAAAAGGCCCGCAAGAGTCGTGGTGCTGCCTACTTGGGACGGGGCACAAAAAAGGATCTCAACTATGGGATCATCGACCAACTGGCTGCCGGGCTCGATGGGATTCGTGTTACCGTGCGAACCGATGCGGCCGATTTGAAAGTCGGGACCTCGAAGAGTGGCTACGTTTCCCGAGGTCAGGTTTTGCTAATTACCAAATCGATGGAACACAACGCATTGGATTGGTTCTGGGTCGCAGCGGTCAATGGCGATGAAACGCTCAAGGGCTGGGTCCCTGCGTCTGCGGTCGTCAAGTCGGACGATTCCAGCAAACCTGCATCCCTTGCGACCTCCGCGACGCCACGTCACCCCGCTTCCAGCGGATTGCTCGGAAGTGGTTCCGTATCGGAGTCGTTGCCTCGTCCTCAGAGTTCGCAGCCTCAGCCGCATGTTGTGCAGACACCGTCGACGCCGTCATGGCAAGACAATCGTTCGGCGATTCCGCAATCGCAAAGCGGATTCAGTCCATCTCGCAATTCCGGGGTGACATCCAATAGCGTCGTTCGTCAACAGCAAACACCGATGCAGCCACAGTCCAACGGCTGGCAAGGCAATGCCTGGCGAAGCAATAGCAACCACAACAACTTGCAAGGCAATACCCAAAGTTGGAACAACAACCAAGGTATGAACTTACAGAGCAATAATCGTTGGCAGGGCGGTAACAATAACAACAACTGGGGGCATAACAATCACGGGAGCGGCAATGGGGGGATGCGTTCCAATTCGGGTGCGAAAAGCATCTGGGCAACGCCCAAATGGGAAACGCCCGCGGAAATTCGTCGCGGCATCGCCAATGGAACGCTCCGCTGGTAATTGGAGGATTGAGGATGCCCCGCTTGTTCAACAGGCGGGGACGCAGGGGCTCGCGGGCTACGATTCCTCGCGGTGGATTCACGTGGCAATTTAAAACAACCCTGTTCTTCAACAGCCCTAACTTTCCGAAACACTCTGCCCACCAACGTCACTTCCATCGCGTTGCATCCGCAGCGAATTCACTGTTGCCACGGACGGCTCCGAGCACACGGAGCCTTCCGACGTTTGGGGATCTTCCACGGTGTGTTTCCCGACCTTCGTGGCACGCTTTTTTTCTGGTCCTCGTCGCGGACAGATAGGGCCGTGGCGGAGGCTCTCTTGTTGCCACCGACGGATCCGAGAACACGGAGCTCCGTTTTTTTGCGAACGTCTCCGTGGATTCAGTGACCTCGGTGGCGAGCTGCTATTTTTAGACGTGCTTGGACGATGTGGCGCCATGTATGGGAATCCCGTTCAGAATCGTTTCTCGAAGCCAGAGAATCCACGCAGGCCGCTCGGCTGAAAAATATGGGTGGACTCCATTTTTGGACTGTCCCTAACCGGTCGCGATGGCAGCGAGTATACTCAGGGTCCCCAACATTCCAACGTTGCCCGCCCCTCTCCTTCGAAGGTATCCCACCATGCAGTTCTCTTATTTGGCTAAGCGTTTCATGTTCCCCGTGTTGGCTGTCGCCGTAGCTTTATCTTCCGCAAGTGTCGCATCGGCCGATGAGCCACTGAAAGTCGGCATCATCGGTTTGGACACGTCGCACGTGACAGCGTTCAGCAAAGTCATGAACGATCCCAAAGCGACCGGTGACTTGGCGAAGATGAGTGTCGTCGCCGCGTTCCCCGGTGGCAGCCCCGACATCGCGTCGAGCCGCGATCGTGTTGAAGGTTTCACCAATCAATTGCGAGATATGGGAATCGAGATCGTCGATTCGATTCCGGCGCTGTTGGAAAAGGTGGACGTTGTGATGCTGGAAAGCGTCGACGCGCGTCCTCACTTGGAACAAGTCCTGCCCGTTTTCAAGGCCGGCAAACGCGTCTTCATCGACAAGCCGCTGGCTGCGTCGCTGGTCGATTGTCTGGCGATCCAGCAACTGTCGAAGAAGTACGATGTGCCGTGGTTTAGCAGTTCGTCGCTGCGATTCAGCCCCGATATCTACCGCTTCCGAACCGGGGATCCCAAGGTTGGCGCTGTATTGGGCGCGACCGTCTGGAGCCCCTGCTCGCTGGAACCGACCCACCCCGATCTGTTCTGGTACGGCGTGCACGGTGTCGAAACCCTGTACACCATCATGGGAACCGGATGCACCCAGGTCTCTCGCGTTTCGACAGCCGATAGCGACGAAGCGACGGGCGTCTGGGAAGGCGGCCGCGTTGGCACCTTCCGTGGACTTCGCGCCGGCAAAAAGGGTTACGGCGGGATCGTCTTTGGCGAGAAATCGATCGCCGACGCGGGCACCTACGCCGGTTATCAACCGTTGGTACAACGCGTTGCATCGTTTTTCTTGACCGGTGAAGTTCCCATCGACCCGAACGAAACGATCGAGATGTTCGCCTTCATGACAGCCGCCGACGAATCGAAGAAGGTCGATGGCGCCGCGGTTTCGATCGCCGACGTGATGAAAGCCGCCGAAGCGAAGGTCGCCGACCGAATCGCTGAAGTCGAAAAGCAAATCGCGGCCAGCAAATAGCGGCTGCGACCACGGTGGCCTCAAGCCGTGGTGCGGAACCGAACCGAAGTTCGTAGACTGTGCTGGCCGCAACGTGTTTGCGGCCAGTCCAGTCATCCGGTACTGGACTGTCTGTCGCTTCGATCCCATCGAATCAGAAAGTCGCTGTCGTGTGGTTCCAAAAACAGATTGCACTCGCTGCGAAACCGCGAGGCTTTCATCTGGTGACGCGTGAAATCGTGTCCGCGTTGCCCGAACTTGCCGAGGTTCAAGTTGGCCTGCTGCATGTCTTTATCCAGCACACAAGTGCCAGCCTCACAATCAACGAAAACGCGGATCCTGACGTGCGGACCGATTTCGAAATGGTTGCCAATCACCTGGTCCCCGAATCGTTGCCCTATGTCCATACGCTCGAGGGAAGCGACGACATGCCGGCTCACGTCAAAGGAGCGTTGATGGGATTCAGCCTCTC
This sequence comes from Rosistilla carotiformis, assembly GCF_007753095.1. Taxonomy (NCBI): domain Bacteria; kingdom Pseudomonadati; phylum Planctomycetota; class Planctomycetia; order Pirellulales; family Pirellulaceae; genus Rosistilla; species Rosistilla carotiformis. The sequence continues at coordinate 5,457,515 of NZ_CP036348.1, read as the reverse complement.
GATCCCCATCTCCTCGGGGGAACTGGCTCTGGGGACGTGGCAGGGGATCTATCTCTGTGAGCATCGCAATCATGGCGGTCGACGCCAGTTGGTGCTGACGATTCAGGGCGAATAAGCAGGCCGCCAAGGCGAGCCCCTTCGCGGTCCAATAAAAGGGAAACGAAAATGGCTGACCCCAAGCCCGCGTCGATCGGTATCGTCACGGTATCGGATCGCGCCAGTCGTGGTGAATACCAAGATCGCGGCGGTCCAGCGATCGACGCCTATTTGCAGGAGGTCTTGCAAAGTCCATGGCAAGCGGTCCTCAGGTTGGTTCCCGACGACATCGATGCGATCGCCGATACGCTTCAAGAATTGGCCGAACAAGGATGTTGCTTGGTCATAACGACGGGTGGGACCGGGCCAGCGCTGCGCGATGTCACCCCCGAGGCGACCGAGCGGGTATGCGACAAGATGATGCCCGGCTTTGGCGAACAGATGCGGCAGGTTTCGCTGCAGTTTGTCCCCACGGCGATCCTCTCGCGGCAGACCGCCGGGATCTGCGGCAGCAGCCTGATCGTCAATCTGCCGGGGCAGCCCAAAGCGATCGCTGAGTGCCTTGATGCGGTCTTTCCAGCAATCCCCTACTGCATCGACCTGCTGGAAGGGCCTCGCCTGGAAACCGATCCCGCCCGCTGTCAAGCGTTTCGTCCCAAGAGCAAGCCGGCGTCGGATTCCCAATAGCGGCCGAAGCGGCTGGATTTACGTCGCCCAAGTTGCCTGCTAATTTACGATTCCGATGAGGTCCGCCCGTACGATAAAGGAAAACCGATGGCGACTGCTCTGGCCGACGGATCGCAAACGACCGACAGTCGGCTGATCCGTTCGCTGGAAGTCCCCAATTGCCTCTCCTTGGACGCTCCTTTGGTGGCGGTAACGTGGCAATGGTTGCTGGCAAGCGTCTACTCGAATTCCCCTTCGACCGATGGCGTCTCACGGGCGATGGATCGATCTCAATTGGCCGCGATGGCTGTCTTGTGTGTCACGGTTTGGCTGATCTACATGGCCGATCGGCTATTGGATTGCCGGCGATTGAATTTCACCCGCGACGTTCCCTGGCGACACCGTTTCGCCAACCGGCATTCGCGAATCCTGTGGCCGATCTGGTTTGGGATGCTTGCCCTCGATGGCGGCCTTACGCTGCGGATGCTGGATCGGCAGTTGCGGATTGCCGGGGCGGGGCTGATGGGAATCGTGCTCCTCTACTGTGTGGCGGTACATGGTTCCCGTTGGTTGCGGGGCGGAGTTCCTAAAGAATTTGTTGTCGGAACCGTCTTTGCCGCCGGCGTCTGTTTGCCAATCGCTTTGACGGAGTTCTCGTTGTCGTTGGTCCTGACCGCTTGCGTGATGGCGGCGTTGTTTAGCCTGAACTGTTTGTGTGTCGCCAAAGTCCAAAGCGGCAGCGACCGCCAGCAGCAGGTCGGATCGGCGATCTTGATGTTCCCCTGGCTTGCATCGCGGCTGCCGCTGTTTTCGGGGACGCTTGCGATTCTCGCTACCGCGCTTGGCTGCTGGGGCTTGATTCCGGCGGCGATTGCCGGGGCGACGACACTCGGTGCCGCCGGCTTGTTGGGAATCGGCTGGACCATCGACCGTGAACGAGGCTGGATCGATGCCGCCAGCTGCAGTGCCCTCGCCGACTACGTGCTCCTTTCGCCACTGCTGGTGCTCTTGCTGGCGAATTGGCTGTGAACGACAGGCGGCGATCGGGATACGACAGATTGGCCCCTTGGTACCAAACGCTGGAACAGCTGCGGTTTGGCAAAACGCTGCAAAGAGGAAGAGTTCGTCTGTTGCCAGAGCTTGCTGAATACTTTTGCTCACGTTCGTCGGCGCAGGCTCCGCGAGTCCTGTTCCTAGGCGACGGCGACGGACGTTTGCTGGAGGCGTTTCTCGTCGCCTGCCCGGAGGCTCGGGTGACGAGTGTCGACATCAGCCCACGGATGGTGTCGCTGCAGAAATCTCGAGTCGGTGAGCGGGGCATGGCAGTTGGGTGGCAGGTTGCCGACGTCGAAGCGATCGAATTCCCGGCGGGCCGTTTTGAGCTTGTCGTGACCCCGTTTTTCCTCGACTGCTTCGACGCGGTGGAACTTGACCGTCTGATTCCCCGTGTCGCAGCCTGGCTGGCTCCCGCTGCCCTTTGGTATGTCGTCGACTTCCAGGTCCCTGCAGGGGGGCTGAGGCGGCTGTGGGCCCGATTCTGGTTGGCAGTCATGCACGCCTTCTTTCGCTGGCAGACCGGATTGCGATCGCGGCAGGTGGTCGATCCGGCTCCCATCCTGCATTCGCTGGGGTTTCATTGCTGGGTGGATCGGCATGTTCATGCCCGCATGGTTCGGTCGACGCTGTACCGGCGCAACATGGGGGTAGGCGAAGGTCGCTAGGGCTCGCAGAAGGCTAGCTTTCTAGAACGTCGCTCACGGGAAAAGTGTGCCTGGGGGATTGCCAGCCCCCTAAGGTGTTTTGGCAGAAGGACGCTGGCCCACTTTTCTGGACGCGAACCCCCAGAATGGTACGGGGTTTGCATTTCGATTCACCCGCACAGTTAAGTCACCGACGGGCGGAAGAATGAAATACCGATATCAAGCAGGATCGCTTTGCACGCGGCACGCAGCCTTCGCGGAGAAGGCATGGGCGCGTCGAGTGGTGCCGAACGACGTAGGCACAAAAAAAAACCCAGCGTTTCTGGCTGTGGAAGCCGGAGAAACGCTGGGTTTAAGTCAAAAGATGACCCCAACGGGGTTCGAACCCGTGTTGCCGCCGTGAAAGGGCGGAGTCCTAGGCCGCTAGACGATGGGGCCGCGACATGCCAATGGTTTACCAGTGACAGCATGTTGTCGTCAAGGGGCACGGCACAAAATTCGCGACCGCTCCTGACAAATTTGATATCGGGCCGGTTCCCGACTGGACTTCAGCCAATGATTAATAAATGGCATCAATCAACGAAAATAGCACGGCAGCGACTTTGGGGAGACGATGACGCAACGATTTCGTTGGCGCAAAACGAACCAGCCGTGCCTCATTTAAGGCTGTGTGGTGCCCCGTTATGCCGCATGGTGACCCAATGGATCAGCTGTCGATCGATTCCGCAGAATCGTCCTGCTGGCTACGCTGAATCGCATCATAAACTTCGCGACGATGAACCGGCACTTCGCGTGGAGCTTCCACCCCTAGCCGGACTTTATCGCCCCGAATTTCGACGACAACGATACGAATATCATTGTTGATTACGATGCTTTCGTTCTTTTTACGTGATAGCACTAACATGGTGCATTCCTTTGTGACCGGCGTCACTCTCCTCTACAAATCAAAAATTCCTACCCCGGTGGGTGCAGGCTTGATGCCTTTGCTCAAATTCGGGCCTCACCAAGATAGGTTCTGAGCGTGAAACCGCTATTGTGACTCAATGTACTCTACGTCCACTTTAGGGAAAGTCAAGAATGTTTGTTTGTCAACCCGGCTTTTATTTTATTTTCCTTGAAGAATTGGCACGATAATCGACGAAAGAGGGCGTTTCCCCAAGTTTTTCATTGGTAAGCGACATTTGTTGTTACAACGAATTTCCCGGCATCCGCGATTAAAAAAACGACTCGGCACCGCCGGTGGGCTATGATTTGACCGGTCAGCGACCCAGCACGCAGCCGCCTTTTAGAAGGTAGGGCCTGTTGTGGCGACGCTCTCAAATCCCACATTGCTCATCGATTACGAAGCGCCCGCGATGCCAAGAGTCCTCATAACCGCGTTTGAACCCTACGAAGAATGGAGCGAGAACAGCAGCTGGTTGACGCTGATCGAGCTGACTCGCTGGTTCGACGCTGGGGATGATCTGGTCACGCGCCGATATCCCGTCGATTTCCAAGCGGTTAAACATCGGTTGGCGATCGACATGCAGCAGGATTTCGATTTGATCCTGCATCTCGGGCAGGCCCCCGGGGCCAGCGTGATGCGGTTGGAAGGATTTGCCGTCAACATGGGTAGCAACCATTGTCCGTTGGCTGACGATGGACCGGCGGCCTACAAATCGCAGTTGCCGCTGACGGCTTGGACCGACAAGCTGCACGGTCGCGGGATCCCTGCGCAGGTCTCCTACCACGCGGGAACGTATCTCTGCAACGCAACGCTGTATATGAGTCAATATTATGCGGCCCGCGAAGCGTTGCGTACGCAATCGACCTTCTTGCATCTTCCCGTCTCGCCCCATCAGGTGGCAGCGCGACAGAAACCGATGCCGTCGATGAGCGTTCCGTTGATGGCCGCGGGGGTTGCCATGCTGTTAGAAGACTTCCTGCAACGTAAATAAACGAGTGCCCGTCTACGGAGGCGCGCAGTCGAAGTCTGAATCTAGCGCGATGCTGATTTCGTAAGTCGCCAACCTTACTAAGAGGGGGGCTGCAGGATGTGTGCAGCCCGCCAATGGAGCGCGCCCATTCGCACCCGCAGCGCGCTAGGTTGCACGGTCGGTGCGGATCGAAAAATCGCTCGCGAGCGGTATTCGTTTATTTCGTCAACACGCAAGCTAGCGACCCTCTGCGGTGGCGTCGTGTGATGTGATCCAAATCCCAGGCTTGCAGGTTTCTTCGGCATTAGAGTTGCGTTCATTAACGGTTGGGTTTCTTCTCGCTTCGGTCGATCCGGATTTGACTTGCGAGAGAAGCTTGGGAGCCGTTGCCGCTTTGTGTTGAAGGGGTTGGATTGCGCAGGGAAGACATGCGTGAAATCCGTCGGCAGGATGGGTCTTTTGCATGGGCAGATGAATGAACGTTCTGGCATTCGAGCGCGATGCGATCGCGGTGCTTTGGGTCGACACCGATGGATGGGGGGCGGCCGCCGCGAAGCGTTGCTTGGGGGATTGTGGGTACCACGTTGGAGAAGTCGAGTCGGTGACGGCGGCGTTGCAGGCGGCGAGATCTCAGCGATTTGACGTCGCAGTCGTCGGGTTGCCAAGGATCGACCAACATTCGCTGGAACTACTCGGCCGGCTACACGCCACAGCGAAGTCGATGCGAGTTCTTGTTGTGGTTGACGAAGCGACCGTTGCGACCGCTGTTTCGGCAATGAAGGTTGGGGTGAGCGATGTGCTTGTCAAACCCGTCGGCGATGGCGACCTGGAACGTGTGATTCAGGCGTCGGCGGAGGATGCGAAGGTGTCCTCTTGTGCCGCGGATCCGCCTTCGGGCGGTGCGTCCCGCGCTGGCAGGTCGTCGATCTTAGGGACTTCGGTGGCGATCGGAACCGTGTTGCAATGGATCGATCGGGTGGCGCCCAGCGCGATGCCGGTGTTGATCGAAGGGGAGAGCGGCACCGGAAAGGAATTGGTGGCTCGTGAAATTCATGCTGCCAGTCGTGTGGCCGATCAACCGATGGTCGCAATCAATTGCGCGGCGGTCCCGGCGAGTCTACTGGAGAGTGAATTGTTTGGGCACGAACAGGGGAGTTTCACTGGGGCGATCGCCAGCAAACGCGGGTTGTTCGAAATGGCCGATGGCGGCACCTTGTTTATCGATGAATTTGGCGAGCTCGCCGGTGGGCTGCAGGCAAAGCTGCTGCGGGCGATCGAAGACGGTCGGATCCGTCGGGTCGGTGCCACCGAAGAACGGCAGGTCCGCGTTCGCTTGGTGGCAGCGACGAACAAGACGCTGAGCGACGAAGTGCGCGCCGGTCGATTTCGCGAAGATCTGTTCTATCGCATCAATGTGCTGGGCATCCGGCTTCCGTCGCTGCGAGAACATCCCGAGGATATCGGTCTGCTGGTGAAGCATTTCCTGGGCGATTCCTGGACGTTGGGGGAGGGTGTGTTGAAGGCGTTGCAGCAATACGCTTGGCCGGGCAATGTGCGCCAATTGTGTAATGCGTTGGAACGTTCCAAGGTGTTGGCCGCGCAGCCGGGGATCATTGCGATCGAGGACCTGCCGCGGGAGATCGTCACGGCGGGGGGCGAACCGCCGTTGGAGATCGGCGGGAACGTCGACCTTGAAACGCTCAACCGCGTCCATGTCTTGAAGGTTCTCAAGCAGCATCGGGGCAACAAAGCGAAGACCTCGCGGGTGTTGGGAATCAACCGACGTTCGTTGTACCGGTTGTTGGAAAAGTTTGGATCCAAACACGGCGGGTAAATCAACGGTTTCGGATGGTGTCTCGCAATCGACGTTGGCCGGCGCCGTCATTCGATTGCGCAGGGCGGAATCGGCAAATGCGTGGCAGCTCTCTGCTTCGCGGGAACCGATCGGTCCTCCCGCTGGCTTCAGGCGTTGGGGCGTTTGAAACGGAAACGTAGCGGGGCGGCCGACGTTACCGCGAGCTGCTGGGCTCGTGATTCGGCGTGCGGGTTCAATCGGAAAAGCTTGTACAATCCGATCAGGCTACCGAGAGATAACCTTTTGCAATCTCCAGCGGAACCCCTCAACACGGTTGCTGGTTTTCCGCAGCTGTTTATCCTTTACAGTGAACACTTCGATTCGATTCACTTCGAGCCTGTCGATCCACGCGGGTACGGACGATCCATGAGCCAAATTCTATTCCATTATCAGCGCCCCGACCCAGTCACCTGGGTCTATCTGTCGTCGCTGCTGATTATTGGGCTGTTTTTTGTTTTCTATCGTGTGTGGAGCCTGCGCAATGTCGACATCCTGCTGCTGTTGTTGCTGTCTCCAGGGCTGTTGATGGTTCACGAAGGTCGCCAGCTGCGGGTGGCGGGGGAAACGATTGTCGAAGCCGCTCACCCTCCGCAAGCAACGATGCCGCCGGAGATCGCTGATCGTATCGAAGCGGCGACGCCCGATGAGTTGCTGGGTATGGCCGACGCGACCGCTCCCACGGCGCCGCCGGAGGTGCTGGTGGCAGGAGTGAACGTTGCCGATGTTGAACGTTGGGGCTTTATTTGGTTGTTGGGTGTGGCAGGATTGATCTGCATTCGCATGATCCTCGACCCGATTTTGGTACGGCGGCCGTTGTTGGATCCGAATCTGTCGACCGGTGGGTTGTCCTTTATCGGGATCGCGATGTTCATCTTTTTGATGGCCAACGTGATCACCAGCACGGCGGAAATCCAAGCCGCTCAGGGGCCCAAGCCGGGGCCGGGGTACCCGTTGGTCAATCGGCTGCCCGCGATCCCGACAACTCCCGACGCCGAAATCGCTGGAGAAGTCCAGCCGGTTCGCTACGCGGGGCTCGCGCGTGCCTTGGCGATCGCGTCGCAGTTGGCGACCGTCTTGGGCGTGGTCTTTATCGGCCAGTTTCACTTTAAAAACATTCGTGCCGGCGTTGGCGCGGCGGCGCTTTATCTGTTGCTGCCCTACACGGCCCAGACCACCGGGCGCGTCGATCATGTGCTTCCCGCGGCGTTATTGATTTGGGCTGTCTTCTGTTACCGGCGTCCGATTTTGTCGGGGGTTTTCATCGGTCTGGCAGCGGGGTTGGTCTATTACCCGCTGTTTCTGTTGCCGTTGTGGGTCAGTTTTTACTGGCAGCGTGGGTTGCGGCGATTCATGTACGGCGTCGGGCTAACCGTTGCCGTTTTGGCGGCATTGCTGTTTCTGGGGGAACGCGATCTGATCTTTGACCGCGTGCAGCAGATGTTTGGGCTATGGTTGCCTGTGACCAAAGGTCTGGCCGGGATCTGGGGCCTGGGTTGGAATCCAATCTGGCGGCTGCCGATCCTCGTCGCGTTTGGTGTGTTGAGTGGATTTTTTGCTTTCTGGCCGGGGCAAAAGAATCTCGGCACCTTGATGAGCTGTTCCGCTGCGGTGATGGCGGCTGCTCAGTTCTGGCACGGTTACGGGGGTGGGCTGTACGTTGCTTGGTATCTTCCACTAATGTTGTTGACTGTTTTTCGGCCCAACTTGGAAGATCGCATCGCCCTGAAGGTGATTGGTAATGGACGCAAACGTATCGGAATCAACGAACTCGGCGCCGACAGCGAAGCCGCTTGACCCGGCATCGGTCAGCGAAACAGGGACCGCCCGCCAGCGTTACGTTCAGCGATTGGATGCGCTTGCCGGCGAGGTGGCTGCGTTTGAAGCGCGGAACCGCCAACTGAATATCATTCGCGGCCTGCTGTTCTTTGCCGGATTGATCCTTTTGGTCGTCGGATACGCCGCGGGCAAGGGGGCGCTTCCGCTGGTCGTGCCGGGGTGGATTGCGATGGCCGCCTTTCTGGTTGTGATCACGTGGCACGAATACGTTCGCGATGCGATGACCTCGATCCGTCGTCGCCGTTCGCTGTACCGGCAACTGCTCGCACGCCTCGACCGTCGCTGGTCCGATCTGCCCGTCTTTGAACTGCCCGAGGACGTTTCGTGGCTCGATCGCAATGGCCGCGCCGTCGCGAAAGACTTGGATTTGTTTGGCGTCGGATCGCTGTATCAACTGGTTTCGTTGGCGGGCACAGCGCCTGGTAAACTGACGTTAGCCCGGTGGCTTTGTGGTCCGGCGATCCCCGAACAGGCGGCCGCTCGCAACCAAGCGGTTCGCAAGCTGGCCAGCTTCCACGATCAGCGAGAAGTCTTCTACGCCCGCGCTCGCGACGTTGCAGGGCAAACCGCATCGCCTGAAAACTTTACTCGCTGGGCCGTCGCGCCTGCTTGGTTGGACGGTCCGCGCCGTTGGATGTTACCGTTGGCCCGCGTGATTGCGATCACGCCTTTTGTGGTTTGGCCGTTGGCAGCGCTCGGCGCGATTTCGATCTCCATCGCCGCGGCCATTCAGTTGACGATGATTGCGATCGCCATCATTGTGACTGTCGGTTTCTTGGGGCCGGTCCATGAGATCTTCAAATCGGTGGCGACACGTCGGGCGGAAGTTGAAAATTACATCCGCCTGTTCGAAGCGGCCGACTGGATTCCTGCGGACATCGAGATGCTGGCTCCCGTTCGGAAGCGGATCTTGAATCCGGAAACCGGAGCGATCGCAGGACTGCGAGCGATGGGCGGTGTCTCGACGATGACCAGCCTGCGGCACGCGCCACTGTTGTTCCTGCCGTACGTCGTGTTGCAGTTGACGGGGCTTTGGGACGTGCATGTGCTGTCGCTGATGGAGCGTTGGAAGGCCCGGTATGGAAGCGATGTGCCCGAGTGGTTCGATGCGTTGGGCCAGTTGGAAGCGATCCTGTCGCTGGCGGCCCTTGCCGACGAATACCCTCAGTGGGCGTCGCCGACGTGGAACCAAGCGGGCCCGCAGGGGAAGGTTGCCGCCCGCGCGTTGGGTCATCCGTTGCTCAAAGACTCCGCCCGCGTCGTCAACGATGCCGGGCTGGGGCCTGCCGGTACGTTGCTGTTGGTGACCGGTTCGAACATGTCGGGCAAAAGCACGTTGCTGCGTTCGCTGGGGCTGAACATCAAACTGGCGGGTGCCGGATCGGTCGTTTGTGCGACCGAATTCGAACTGCCGTCGTGCGAAGTGGCCACCAGCATCCGTGTCGACGATTCGCTCCGCGAAGGGGTCTCGTTCTACATGGCCGAATTAAAACGGTTGCGTGAAGTCGTCGATCACGCCGAGCGGATGCACGCTTCGAAAGATCGAATGCTCGTTTATTTGTTGGATGAAATCCTGCAAGGGACCAACAGCCGCGAACGCCAGATCGCCGTATCCACGGTGTTAGATCATCTGGTCCACATGCAGGCGATCGGCGCAATCAGTACCCACGATCTCGAACTGGCGGATGATCCGGCGATGCAATCGGTCGCCACGATCGTCCATTTCCGCGAGCACATCGAAACCGATCAGGCCGGACAGGAAACGATGACGTTCGACTACAAGATGCGTAGCGGCGTAACGCCCACGACCAATGCGATCCGGCTGCTGGAAATGGTCGGGTTGGGGAAGCGATAACTCAAACGCCCCCTCGGTTGGAGATTGCTCGTCAGTTGGACATTTGGGTACTGGAACCGGATCGTTCGGCACCGCGAGCACGGCGAGGCCGAAATTTGCTGCAAAATGGGGCATCCGAAAAGTGACGCCTTGTCAATTTTGACGCTGCGTCATATTTTTGCGGTATGCAAACTCTGACACCGAAGCAGCGTGAAATTCGCCAACGCGAAACGCGAATCCTCGATCTCGCCCGGCCGATGGTCGCCAGTGGCGGGATCTCTCTGTTGAGCATGGACGCGATCGCGGCGGAGCTGAAGACCGCCAAGGGGACCGTCTATAACCATTTTCCGAACAAGGAAGAGATCGTCCTGGCGTTGGCGATCCAGGCCGTCGAGTGTCGGTTGGGCCTATTCAATCGCGCCGCCATGATGCGTGGTTGTCCGCGCGAGCGGGTCGCAGCGATCGGAATCGCGTGTGAATTGTTCGCCGACCGTTTTAATGAACTGTTCCGCATCGAACAGATCATTCGCCATGATGCGGTTTGGGACAAAACGTCTCCCAAGCGTCAAGATCTGCTGCGGAACTGCGAATCGCGGTGCATGCACACCGTGGCCGGAGTGGTTCGCGATGCGATGGCGTGTGGCGATCTGGAAAATCGTGCGACGCATGCGGTCGAAGATCTGGTGTTTGGGTTGTGGTCGCTGGTCTACGGTGGATTGATGTTGGAGATGACCAGCCCGTCGCTGGCAGATCTGGGAATTGAGAACGCCCGCCGCGCGATTCGCCGCAACTGCAACGGGTTGCTCGATGGACTGCAGTGGCAACCACTGTTCGAACCGAAAGCGTACGAACGATGGATCAAGAAAGTGCGAACGGATTTGAACCGTTGGTTGGATGACGCACAGGAACGGGGGGACCAATGAGTTTTCCGCGATCGAAATCGATGTGGCTGCTGATGGCCGGTTTGGTCAGCGGCGTCGCGATCTTTGTGGCCGCCAACGCATGGTCTGGCGATTCGCAAGCGTCCGGTGACGCGGCGTCAAAAATTGTCATCGCGACCGGCTCGCGTCCACTTCCGGTGACGGTCTTATCGTTGGGGGAGCTCTCCGCGCCGCCGCGGGTTGACGATTATCGAGGCACGATCGAAGCGAGCAAAGAAGCGGAGTTGGCGTTCCGACGCAGCGGTCGCGTCTTCTCGGTGGCCGTTGAAGAAGGGGACGTCGTTCGCCGCGGTCAAACGCTGGCGCAATTGGAGGTCGACGATTTGGCCGCGATCATCGAAGCAACGCAGGCTCGGATCGACGAAGCCGAAGCGATGTTGGCCGAATTGGAAGCCGGTCCGCGAGCGGAGACCATCGCGGCCGCAGCGGCTGAAGTCAGCCGATTGTCGGCGGCCGTGAAGTTGGCGCAGATCACGACCCAGCGTGAATTGGAGCTCCAACGTTCGAACTCATCCAGTATCCAAACCTATGACAACGCCCGCTTCCAGGCGTTGCAGCAAGAAGCGGCATTGGAGGCTGCGACGCAACAATATAATGAATTGAAGGCGGGGACGCGGTCCGAACAACTGGTGGCGCAACGGGCCCGGGTGGCGATGTTGCAGGCGGAGCTGAAGGGCTATCAGGTCGATCTGCGCGACGGCCGTATCGTGGCCCCGTTTGATGGGGTTGTTGGAAGACGGTACCTCGACGAAGGAACGATCGCCGGTCCCGATCGTGTTGTTTTGCGGGTGCTGCAGACCGATCCATTGGAGGCACGCTTTGGCGTTTCGCCTGAAGATGTCCGCGGTCTCGCGCCGGGCCAACCGGTGACGGTGACGTTGGGCGAAGCCGCGATCCAAGCGGAGATCGGGCGGATCGAACCGGAACTGGATCGCAGCACGCGAACTCAGGCGGTGCTCGTCAAGATTCCGCGCCAGCAGCCGCGTCCCGATGGCAGCTATGCCGATGGAATCGTTCCTGGGCGAACGGCCAGTCTCTCGTTGGGGGCTGTGCGGAACGGCGGGGCCGATTCGTATTGGGTTCCGATCACGTCGCTAGCGCGGTCGACACGCGGCTTGTGGTCCTTGATGGCGGTCGTTGAAGGTCCCGCGGGACAGAGCATTGTTCAGCGTCGCGACGTCCAAGTGTTGGAAACCGATACGCGGCTTGCCCGTATTTCCGGCGGCATGATCGCAGCGGGAGACCGCGTCGTGGCTGCCGGTCTGCATCGCTTGACGCCAGGGATGGCGGTTGCCCCTGTCGATCGCGAGGCTTTGCGGCAGGTCGAATCGTTGTCACTGAATTAGCGTTTTCCCGCATCTCGCAACTCACGCTGCGAAAACGAATCCATGCAAACGCAACTTTCCCAACCCACGCCACCGCAACAGGCGGACGATCGACATCGCCATGGTTGGACCAATCGCTTGGTTCACGACAAACGTTCGTTGATATTGATCGTTGCCTTGGTGGCGGTCGCCGGTTTGTCGAGCGTTGCGATCTTGCCGCGGATGGAGGATCCGGTTTTGATCAAACGCGCGGCCTTGATTGTGACAAGGCTGCCTGGGGCCGATGCGTCGCGCGTCGAGGCGTTGGTGACCGAAAAACTGGAAGATCGGCTGCGCGAGATCGAAGAGATCAAGGAGATGCGATCGCAAAGCCGGTCGGGAGTTTCGTCGATTTCGATCGAATTGTTGGACCAAGTGGCCGAGTCGGAGATCGTTTGGGCGAAGATCCGCAGCAAGATCGAAGACAGTCTTCCCGAATTGCCCGCACAGGCGTCGCGCCCCGAGTTCGACGATCTCGAGGTCCGGGCGTACGCACGCATTTTGTCGGTCGTTTGGGATTTGGAGACGCCCGTCGATTACGCCGTTCTGCGGCGGAGCGCGAAGCGACTGCAGGACGCGTTGCAAGGCATGTCGGGGACCGAATCGGTCGACCGCTTTGGCGATCCCGGGGAAGAGATCTTGGTGCAAGTGGATCCACAGCGGGCTGCGGCGATGAATCTATCAGCCGCGGAGATCGCGGCGCAACTGAAACGTTTCGACGCGAAGGATGCCGCGGGCCAGATGCGTGGTGCGGGCTTGGACCTTTCGCTGGAAGTCGGCAATCAGTTCGATGACCTATCGGATGTGGGGCGGGCCGATGTGCGGGCCGCCGACGGCCGGTTCGTACGATTGGATCAAATCGCTGACATTTCGCTGGCCACGCCTCAGCCGATGCCTCGCTTGGGCTGGCATCGCGAGCGCCCTGCGATTTCATTGGGGGTCTTGATTCGTCCGGAGACGCGGATCGATTTGTGGTCGCTTGCCGCCGATCGTGTCGTCGATGATTTTCGCGGTGAGTTGCCGGCAGGGATCTCGATCTGCCGAGTGATGGATCAGAGCGGTTATGTGTCGGCGCGACTGGAAAGTTTGCTGGCCAATCTGGCGATGGGAGGTGTGGCGGTTTGTGCGGTGATCCTGTGTCTGATGGGCTGGCGCAGCGCGATCGTCGTGGCGTCGGCGCTTCCGTTGACGATGCTGACGGTGCTTTTTGGCATGCATCTATTGAAGATCCCCGTCCATCAGATGTCGGTCACGGGATTGATCATCGCGTTGGGGTTGTTGATCGACAACGCGATCGTTGTGGCCGACGAGATTCAGGTGGAGATGTTGCATGGATTGTCCCCCGGAGACGCGGTCGCCAAGACGGTTCGCAAGTTGGCGATCCCTTTGTTAGGCAGCACGCTGACGACCGCTTTGGCGTTCGCACCGATCGTGTTGATGCCTGGCCCGGCGGGGGAATTTGTCGGTTCGATCGCTGTCAGTGTGATCATGGCGATCTTCGCTTCGCTGTTCTATTCGTTAACGGTGATCGCTGCGTTTGCCGCGTTGTTCATTCGCGTTCACGATCGGGATCGGAAGCCTCGCGGTTGGGTGGGCTTCCTGCAAAACGGGGTGTCGCCAAGTTGGGTGATCGGTGGTTACCGGCATGTGTTGCGTTGGTTGATCTCGCATCCGCGAGCCGCGATTGCTGCGGCGATGGTCCTGCCGTTGGCCGGTTTTGGCGTCGCACCGATGTTGGCTGAGCAGTTCTTTCCGCCCGCCGACCGCGATCAATTTCATATTGAAGTCGAATTGGCAACGGGGGGTTCGATAGCCGATACGCAGCGCGTGGCCAAGTTGGTTGATGAGGTCTTGGCCGACGAAGCGATCCAGCAGATCGATTGGTATTTCGGCGAGAGTGCGCCGACGTTTTATTACAACGTGTTGGCAAATCGCAAGGGAACGCCCAACTTTGGGCAAGCGATCATTCGCGTTTCTGATGGTGTCTCGGTCAACGAGATGATTCGCCGCTTGCAGGTTGCGCTGGACGCAAAGGTACCCGAGGCGCGGGTCTTGGTTCGGCAGCTGGAGCAGGGGCCGCCGTTTAACGCGCCGGTGGAGGTGCGAATTTTCGGTCCCGATCTGCTGAAGCTACGCGAGTTGGGGGAACAGGTCCGCGCGGTGTTGGCGAGCGGGCCCGACGTTACACATACGATGAGTTTGTTGAGCGAGACTTTGCCTAAGGTTCGGTTGCAGGTCGATTCCCAGTCGGCGTCGCTGGCGGGATTGTCCCCCACGCAGATCGCCGACCAGGTGCAGGCGAGCTTCGATGGCGAGTTGGCCGGGGCGGTGATCCAGGAGACCGAAGAGTTGCCGGTTCGTGTCCGTGTCGAAGATCGGTCGCGTACGGCGATGTCGGGTGTTCGTTCGCTGGAGCTCTCGGCGACCGCTGAAGGCGCCGCGCGGATGTTGCCGCTGAGAGCGGTTGCGGATTGGTCGTTGGAACCCGAGACCGGAGTGATCGTGCGTTTGGATCGGCGGCGGATGGATGAGGTCAGTGCGTTTTTGACCGCGGGGACGCTGCCGGCGACCGCGTTGGCCGATTTTCGAAAACGTTTCGAGGCGAGTGGTTTCGAATTGCCACACGGCTACGAACTGGCTTACGGCGGAGAAGCTTCCAAGCGAGACGACGCCGTCGGCAATCTGATGGCCAGCGTGGGGCTGTTGATGGTGATGATGGTCGCAACGCTGGTGCTTTCGTTTGGATCGTTTCGCTTGGCGGCAATCATCGGCTTGGTTGGTTTGCTTTCGATCGGACTGGGGTTGGGATCGCTGTGGATCTTCGGCTTCCCGTTCGGATTCATGGCGATCATCGGCACCATGGGCTTAATTGGTATTGCGATCAACGATTCGATCGTGGTCCTGGCGACGTTGCAGGAAGAACACGGAAGAACCCCGGTTGGGGTCGAATCGATTGTGCAGACGGTGGTCAATTGCAGCCGCCATGTGATCGCCACCACATTGACAACCGTTGCCGGATTCCTGCCGCTGATTTGGTCGGGCGGAGGGTTCTGGCCGCCATTGGCGATCGCGATCGCCGGCGGTGTCATCGGGGCGACGCTGTTGGCGTTGGTGTTTGTGCCGTCGGCCTACCGATTGGTCTATTGCGTTTCCTGCTGCGACGCGTCCGAAGCCAAAGCGGGGCTTGGGGCGGTAGGGTCCGGTGAGGATGCCGCGATCGAGTTTGCAGGGGCGCATTGACGGCCTGTCGTGCGATTGCGTCGAACGCGATGGATTGCCCCTAGCTTCAAATAGGGTGAGTGTGCTTGCCTCGGGGTGCGGATTGTGGAACCATTGTGGCTCGCGCCGCTCGCTGGGAGCGTTGCTGAGCTTCAGCCACCCATCTATATAAAACATCCCGCGTGACTTACCTCTTGATCGTTCTGGTCGGTGTCGTCTTAGGAGCGTTCATAAACTGGGCGGTTTATTCTTGGGCTTGGTTTCCGCGTGCGATCAGTCCGTGGAGTCCACCGGACGATCGGGCGTTGCCCCGTCGGGCGACCGATCGCATTCCTGTCTTAGGCTGGCTGGGCCTGCGTCGCGAAGCGGACATCCACGGGCGAATCTTCTGGCTGAGGCCGATGTTGATCGAACTGTTGTTCGGGCCGATGTTGGCGGGGCTGTTCTGGTGGGAAGTGATCCAGTTGGGGTTGTTGCCGGTCGGTGCGGCCGATGCGATGCCGGCGGCGATGTTGCCGATCGCCCGGCAGTGGATGCTGATCATGTATCTGGGGCACGCCCTGATGATGACGTTGTTGATGATCGCCACGTTCATCGATTTCGATGAACAGACGATCCCCGATGCGGTCACGGTTACCGGCACGCTGCTGGCGCTGGCCTTGCATGTGATCGCCGCACTGATGATGCCGCAGATCGGAGCGCCTCTTTGTTTGCCGTGGGCGACCGAAGGCGGGTTGGCAGCGGTGATGTTTCCCTCGCCTGCCCCCGTCGAGGCGAAGTGGATCTCACCAATGGGGCTGGTCGTGGGGGAAGCGATCTTCGCAGTCTGGTGTTTCGCGTTGGCAAACCGACGGTGGATCATGCGGAAAGGGCTTGCCAAAGCGATCCAGTTTTTCGCCGCAGGGCTACTGAAATACGAAACGATGCTGTTGGGCCGTTTCCGAATCAAGGTCTGGACGCTGTTGGTTGCGATCTGGATGGCCGGAAGCGTTGCGATCGCTGCCGTTTACTTTGGGCTGAGCGAATCGGCCTGGTTGGCGCTACTGAGCGGATTGGTCGGCGTGGGGCTCGGGGGTGGACAGATCTGGGCGGTGCGGGTGTTTGCGAAGCTTGGGTTGGGCAAGGAGGCGATGGGGTTTGGTGACGTTACGTTAATGGCGATGGTCGGGGCATTTATCGGATGGCAAGCTGCGCTGTTCGTCTTTTTTTTAGCTCCCTTCACCGCGATCGTAATCGTGTTAGCCAGTTGGTTGTTGACGGGCAATCGGATGCTTCCTTTCGGGCCGTACCTTGCGGCGGCGGCGATGTTAACGGTGGTGTTCTGGGACCGTATCTGGAATCAATGGGGCGCTGGCGTGTTCATCCTAGGGCCATTGATTGGCGCGGTTTTGATGTTTGCGTTGGTTGCAATGTGCGCGCTGTTGTTTCTGTTTCGCGTGGTTGAACAGAGGTTCTTCGGAACTTAGTGCGGTCAAATGTCGCGAGTGGCTGGTAGCCCTTGTCGAAGTGGGTACAAAACAGCGATACTGCGTCCACGTGGGCGCATGAAAGCGTTCAATACCTAATCAAATTGTCTCTAACAGAGCCTTTAGCACTGGTTCTTTGAACAAAATTATGGATCGTTTTCTATTTCCCCGCTGGGTGAATCGGTTCCTGATGCTAATGGGCGCGTTGGTCGCGGGCGGTGGTGCCTACGCTGGCGTGGTGTTCATTGGCGCGACCGATCCTGGAACGTTGAATACCGGCTATCAACCCGATCAACCCATTCCCTTCAGCCACGCGATCCACGCGGGCCAATTGCGAATGGATTGTCGGTATTGCCACAACACGGTTTTCGACGCCGCTCACGCTGCGGTACCACCGACAGCAACCTGCATCAATTGCCACAGCCCTGCTGACGAAGCGGGGCAAACGGCGTTGTCGGCCGTTCACGCCGACAGCCCGAAACTGAAGCCGCTGCACCAGAGCTGGGAGACCGGTAAGAGTGTCGGTTGGAAACGCGTCCACAACCTGCCCGACTTTGTGTACTTCAACCACGCAGCCCACGTGAATTCGGGTGTCAGTTGCGTGCGATGTCACGGCCGGATCGACAAGATGGATGTCGTTTATCAGGCGGAAGAACTTTCGATGGCGTGGTGCTTGGATTGCCATCGCGGCGTCGATCCAGCGGATATTCGTCCTGTGGAATTTGTGACGAAGCTGGATTGGAAATCGGATGAGGATCCGATCGCATTGGGCGAAAAGCTGATTAAAGAAAAGAACATTCACCCTCAGACTAATTGCGCTGTATGTCATCGATGAGCGAGACAACCGAACCAAAACCTCGTAGTCGCTATTGGCGTAGCTTGAACGAAATCAAGCAGACGCCCGATTTCGAGCAGTTTATGCACCGTGAGTTCCCCGTGGGCGCTTCCGAGTTTCCCGAGGGGGTTTCACGCCGTCGCTGGATGAAGCTGATGGGTGCGTCGATTGCCCTGGGGACGCTAAGTGCCAGTGGCTGCCGGTATGCCGAAGAGACGATCGCGCCGTTCGTGATCCGACCCGACGGACGCGTGCCTGGCGAACCGCACTTCACCGCCACAAACATCGAATGGGCTGGCCGTGTTTACAACCTGTTGATCACCGGCGTCGATGGACGTCCGATCAAGGTCGAAGCCAATGCGCAACATCCTTCGCCGGGCGTGGGAACCGATGCTTTCGTTCAGGGGGCGATTTTGCAGTTGTATGATCCCGACCGTATGGACGGCGTGATCTCGCGATCCGGGGGTATGAAGAACCCGGGGCTCGACGACTGGGATTCGTTTGCCGCCGCTGTCGACAACGCAATCGGTGTCAAAGGTTTTGGCGCCGTTCGCGATGGTCTGGCACGCAACGATGGCAAGGGCTTCGGGATTCTGATGCCGCCGTCGCAATCCCCTTCGGTCGTTCGTCTGTTGACCGAACTGCAAGCCAAATTCCCGGCGATGACGATCGGTCGTTACGACGCGGTACGTGGCGATGCAATGTCGCAAGCCACCACCAAGGCGATCGGTCGCGTGGGCAAGCCGGTCTTGGATCTGGCCGCGGCCAGCGTGATCTGCAGCATCGATGCGGACATCCTTGGTTCGGACCACGGTTTTGTCGCGAATGCCGCAGGTTTTGCTGACGGGCGATCCCCCGAAGTCGGCAAGATGAACCGCTTGTATTCGGTTGAATCGAGCTTCACCAACACCGGCATGGCAGCCGACACACGTTATTCGCTGCAGCCATCGCAGATGCCTGCGTTCATCGCGGCGTTAGAAAAACAAGTCGACGCTGCGTTGGCTGGTGGTGCTGCAGCGCCTGCCGGCGATACCGAAGGTGGCTTTGATAGGCTTCCTCCGGCCGAGAAGCTGAATCTCTTGATCGAAGTCATGGCTAGCGACCTGGTCGCCAGCAAGGGCAAGGCGTTGGTTGTTGTTGGCGAGCACCTGGGCCCCGACGCGGTGGCTGCTGGCATTCGCTTGAACAGCAAGCTTGAAAGCCTTGGTAAGACGATTCGCTTTGCCGAACCGATCGACAGCAAACTGAAGACGGTTGGTCTGGCAGACTTTGTCGCCAAACTCAACTCGGGCGACATCAAATCGGTTGTCGTGCTGGGCGGGAATCCTGTCTACACCACAACGGGCGACGTCGACGTGGCGAGCGCGTTGGCAAAGGCTTCAGCAAGCGTTTACGTTGGCGAATACGACGACGAAACTGCGGTTGCCTGCCAGTGGGTGCTGCCGCAATCGCATCCTTTCGAAAGCTGGGGCGACTGCCAAACCGACGACGGTTTCTACGGCGTGACTCAACCACAGATCCTGCCATTGCTGGGCGGTAAGACCGTTCTCGAATATCTGGCATGGTTCCTGGGCGACGACAAGGCCGATGCGGAAGCGATCGTTCGCAAGACGGCGGACGCCGCAGCGGGTGAATCGTTGAGCAACCGTCAATGGCGGAAGCTGTTGCATGATGGCTTCGAAGCGGCAATCAAAGTCGAAGTGCCTGCGGCGACCTACAGTGGTGGCGATGAGCCGTTGACCGATGTCGCGGTCGTTCCGACCAGTGAATACGAATCCGAAGGCGTCGACGTGGTGATCTCGGTTGCCGACGGCGTTTACGACGGCCGCTTCGCCAACAACGGTTGGTTGCAAGAGATGCCTCAATCGGTGACCAAGTTGACTTGGGACAACGCTGCGTTGATGTCTCCAGCGACGGCCGCCAAGATTGGTGTCAGCCAAAACAAGATGGTCGCCTTGGGCGACGGTGATGCCGCGATCGAACTGCCGGTTTACGAATTGCCGGGGGCTGCAGCCGGGGTGATCACGGTAGCGATGGGCTACGGCCGACGTCGTGCCGGTGCCGTGGGTGGAAGCGAAGATCTGGGTTCGGATCCTGTCGGATTCGATGTCAGTGGTTTGCGAACAACCGGCAATCCTTTAATGGCAGCAGGAGTTGTGGCGCGTCCGCGATCGACCACGTATGAACTGTCGACCACGCAAGATCACTTCGCCATCGATGAACTCGGCTTCGAAGAAACCGTCGATCGCAGCCACCGCTTGATCCGTGAAGGCACGATCGAGAAGCTTGAAAAAGATCCCGAATTCGTCAAGCACATGGGGGTTCACAGCCCGGCGCTCAAGTCGTTGTGGACCGAACCGATGGAGATCTTCGAGAAGGAAGAGATCCAACGCCCTCAGTGGGGCATGTCGATCGATTTGAATCGCTGTGTCGGTTGCAACGCGTGTGTTGTCGCTTGCCAGTCGGAAAACAATATTCCGATTGTCGGCAAAGAGCAGGTCTCGATGGGACGCGAAATGCACTGGATTCGTGTCGACCGCTACTTCAGCGGCGATCCGGAAAACGTGGATGAATCGCCTCAGATCGTTCAGCAACCGGTAACTTGCCAGCACTGCGAAACCGCTCCGTGCGAACAGGTTTGTCCCGTGGCCGCGACCGTGCATACCGAAGAAGGTATCAACGCGATGGCCTACAACCGTTGCATCGGTACGCGATACTGTGCGAACAACTGTCCTTACAAGGTTCGCCGATTCAATTACTTCAACTTCAACGAAGATGTGGGTACCGGTTACGGCATCGACGCGTTCCCCGACAAGGTCGACGACGCGAATCGCAAGCTGCAACAATTGGTTCTCAACCCCGACGTCAGCGTTCGCGGTCGTGGTGTAATGGAGAAGTGCACCTACTGTATCCAACGTGTTGAGCGTGGCAAGATCGAAGCCCGTAAGGACGGCGGTCGAGCGATCCAAGATGGCGATGTTGTTACCGCGTGCCAGCAGGCTTGCCCTTGCAAGGCGATCGAATTTGGTAACCTCGCCGATCAGGAATCGGCGGTCTCGTTGGCGCACAAAGACGACCGCGCCTACTACATGTTGGACCACTTGAATGTGAAGCCACGCACCGCGTATTTGGCTCGCATCCGCAACACCCATCATCGCCTGATGACCCAAGCTCAATTGGAGCAATTGGCTGCCGAGTCGCACGGCCATCATGGCGAACATGGCGGTGACGATCACGGTCACGCTGAAGAACATGGCCACGATCATGACCATGATCACGGCGACAAGAAATCGGATGAGAAGAAGTCGGCGATGTTGCCCGTCCTGGGTGATGCCGCTCGCGTCTAGAGTTTTGTGAGTTAGTAGAAGAAATGTCCCCGGGCCTCGGCTTGGGAATTACCCGAACTGAATCGCGCCTTGGCAAGTTGTCCGGGCCCACGACACAGCAGTAGACAAAACAATGGCGATTGCCGTTCCCAACAAACTCGACAATACCTTGGAACAACCCGACCAACGCGCTCCGTTGGTACTGGGGGATTCAACGACGTATCACACGATTACCGAATCGGTGTCGACGATCGCCGAACGCATGCCGAGCAAGGCTTGGATCGTTGCGTTTTTGATTAGTTCTCACGTCGCGGCGTTTTTTGGTCTGTTGATCGCTTACCTGATCTACACCGGCGTCGGTGTTTGGGGTAACCGTTCGCCCGTGTTCTGGGGCTGGCCGATTGTGAACTTCGTGTTCTGGGTCGGTATTGGTCACGCCGGTACCTTGATCAGCGCGATTTTGTTCCTGTTCCGTCAGAACTGGCGAACCAGTATCAACCGGGCGGCCGAAGCGATGACAATCTTCGCGGTCGTTTGTGCGGGTACTTTTCCCGGTATCCACGTCGGGCGTGCTTGGTTGGCGTTCTGGTTGTTCCCGTATCCAAGTTTAAACCTTTGGATGTGGCCTCAATTCCGCAGTCCGCTGTTGTGGGACGTGTTCGCCGTGAGCACCTACGCCACGGTTTCGCTGTTGTTCTGGTACATGGGGATGGTTCCCGATCTGGCGACCTTCCGCGACCGTTCGAAGAATAAGTTCCGCCGCTTTGTATACGGTGTGCTGTCGTTGGGGTGGAGTGGATCGGCGCGTCATTGGCACCGTTATGAAAAAGCATACGCGTTGTTGGCCGCACTGGCTGCTCCGCTGGTTTTGTCGGTACACACGATCGTTTCGTTTGACTTTGCGGTCAGTCAGGTTCCCGGTTGGCACACGACGATCTTCCCGCCGTACTTTGTTGCCGGTGCGGTCTTCAGTGGATTTGCGATGGTGGTCACGCTGTTGGTCCCCTGCCGCAGCATGTTCAAGTTGGAGAACTTGATCACGATCCGCCACCTTGAGAACATGAACAAGATCATCCTGGCGACCGGATCGATTGTCGGATTGGCTTACGGTACCGAATTTTTCATCGCCTGGTACGGTCAAGTGCCCGCCGAGAAGTTCGCCTTTATCAACCGGGCATTTGGACCCTATTGGTGGGCGTATTGGATCATGGTGACCTGTAACGTGATCAGTCCCCAATTGTTCTGGTTCCGGTTTTTCCGCACCAACTTGGTGGCGATGGTGATCGTGTGCATCTTTGTTAACATCGGGATGTGGTTCGAGCGGTTCGTGATCGTTGTCAGTTCGCTGTCGCGAGATTATCTGCCGAGTGCTTGGGGATACTTCTCGCCGACGTGGGTTGACGTGGGAATGTTGATCGGAAGTTTTGGATTGTTCTTCACGTTGTTCTTGCTGTTCTGTCGGTTCCTGCCGATCATCGCGATGAGCGAGGTGAAGGCGGTGCTGGCTCACCAGTTACACGCCAAGCACGCGCACCACGACGACAAGCACTAAGAAGGCAGCGGTGTGATCGCGGATCGCGGTCGCACGAGAGAAGGTATTCGCGGGTTTAGGCCCGATCGAAATTTTGGCCGTGACGTATCACCGTCACACAGTTTTTATCGCACCTCTACAGAACGGACGGTTTGCCGACGATGGCTGACTCCTCTGGCAATCAATCGAAATCCCGTGGCGTTGTCGCTGAATACGACACTCCCGAAGCACTGATCGCTGCAGCGAATCGCGTGCGAGAAGCGGGCTATACAAAAACCGATGCGTTCAGCCCCTTCCCGGTGCATGGCATCGATGAGGCGATTGGCATCAAGCCGACGATTCTGCCATGGATCGTGTTGGCTGCGGGCACCACAGGCTGTCTGACCGGGTTGACGATGGAAACCTGGATGAACGCCATCGATTATCCGTACATTATCTCGGGTAAACCGTTCCTCAGCTTGCCTGCGTTCATTCCCGTTGCGTTTGAATTGACGATTCTGTTCTCCGCTTTTGCTGCCTTCTTCGGCCAGTGGGCGCTGAATGGATTGCCTAAGTTCAGCAACGCGATGTTCACCAGCCCACGCTTCGACGCGGCGACGGATGACAAGTTTTTCTTGTACATCGATTCACGCGATGCCCGATTCAATGACGCGGGCGCCCGGGCGCTGTTGGCGGATACCAGTCCAGCGAATCTTGAAGATGTTTACGAAGACGAATCGCCAACAAACGTTCCGCGGTTCATCTACCTCGCGGTCTTGGTTCTGGCGGTGTTGAGCGTTTTCCCGTTGTTGATTATCGCGGACATGCGAGTTACGAAGAGTTCGAAGCCACGCTTCCACATCTTCTGGGATATGGACTTCATGCCTTCGAAGGGCCCGCAGGAAAAGACGATCCTGTTTGCCGATGGACGGACGATGCGTCCGAATGTCCCTGGCACGGTGATGCGTGGCAGCGGCGATTTGGACGTGGATGATCAAACCGGAATCCAATTGGAAGCAATGGCCGAGGGTAATCGCGGCGACGCGACGCAATTGGTCGCCTTTGCTCAAGCTGGCGATGCCGCCGCGGGCGAAGCTGCCGACACCACGCCTTGGGTTGAGGAAAACCCGCTGACGATTGACCGTGCGACACTGGATAAGGGTCGTGAGCGATTCGACATCTACTGTGCGGTTTGCCATGGCCGTGATGGTTTTGGCAATGGATTGGTCAATCAGCGAGCGAAGAAAATACTGGCGACCACATGGACGCAGCCTTCCTCGCTGCATGAAGAACGGCTCGCTGCCGGCAAGATGGCCGACGGCAAGATCTTTAACACGATCACCAACGGTATCCGCAAGATGCCTGGTTATGCGGGGCAAATCACGGTGGAAGATCGCTGGGCGATCGTCGCTTACCTGCGTGTGTTGCAAGCGAGTCGAGATGTTTCGATCGATGAGATCCCCGCGAACAAGCGATCCAAGTTGGCTCGTGAAGCGGATCAGCTGAAAAAGCAAATCGAAGCCGAGGAAGCCGCCCGACTGAAGAAGGCAGCTGAAGCGAAACCAGCAACTGAGGAAGCGAAACCAGCGGCTGAAGAAGCGAAACCAGCATCTGAAGAAGCAAAGCCAGCGGCTGAAGAAGCAAAGCCAGCGGCTGAAGAAGCAAAACCAGCGGCTGAAGAAGCAAAGCCAGCGGCTGAGGAAGCGAAACCAGCAACTGAGGAAGCGAAACCAGCAACTGAGGAAGCGAAACCAGCAACTGAGGAAGCGAAACCAGCAACTGAGGATGCGAAACCAGCAACTGAGGATGCGAAACCAGCGGCTGAAGAAGCAAAACCTGCGGCTGAAGAAACGAAACCGGCAACTGAAGAAGCTGAGCCAACCGCTGAAGGCGAAGCATCGCCAGACAAAGAATAGCGAATAGAAATCGGCTGATCGAAGTTGCGGCTACCGAAGGGTGAGCGTGACACACCAACCGATCGCCCCTTGAACTGCAATCATTTACTTAAAGACGACGCCGGAATCTTTCCGGCCTTACCAAAAACAACGATGACAAAAGAACCAAACGATCGCTCGTTGCAACTGCCCGAATCGCTCAGCGGCGTCCAACGTCCGTTGCTGGCTGGAGGAGGGATCGCCGTGTTGGTTGGCGTGATCGCCGGCTTCATGTCGCCCAATGGCGTCTCGCATTCGTTGCACGCCTATCTGACGGCGTTCACCTTTTGCTTGACGATCAGCCTTGGGGCGTTGTTCTTCGTCATCATCCAACATCTGTGTCGCGCTGGGTGGAGTGCTTCGGTGCGTCGCGTGGCCGAAATCATGATGGCCGTGATTCCTCTGTTGGCGATTCTGTTTTTGCCCATCTTGGTCTACGTGTTGTTGTTCGATCATGGGGCGCTGTACCCATGGAACGCAGAGGGGTGGAGTTCGCAAACGGCCGCAAACCATGAAAAGGCAAAGATCCTCAATCCGGTGGCCTACCTGATCACCTCGGTTGTGCTCTTCGGTGTCTGGATTGCGATTACCCGGTTTTTCTGGACCAACAGTTGCAAGCAAGACTTAACCGGTGACATCGCGTTGACAGCGAAATTGCAACGCTGGAGCGGGCCGGCGACGGTGTTGTTTGGCTTGACCGTCACGTTTGCTGCCTTCATTTGGATCATGTCGTTGGATCCGTTGTGGTTCAGCACGATGTTTGGCGTCTACCTATTCGCCGGATCGATGCTTTCGTTCTTCGCGTTGATGAGCAGCAGCATCTACTTCTTACAAAAGAAGGGTGTCTTGGTGGACGAAATCAACGAAGAGCATTTCCATGACCTGGGAAAATTCACGTTTGGTTTTATCGTGTTTTGGGCTTACATTGCATTTAGCCAGTACATGCTGATCTGGTACGCAAACATCCCGGAAGAAACCATTTGGTTGTTGCATCGTCAGGGCGACGGATTGCATGGCTGGAGCCTGGTTTCGATATCGTTGGTGGTCCTGCACTGGTTGGTTCCCTTCTTTGCCATCATGTCGCGGCACGTTCGTCGTTGGCCGAAGTGGATGGCGTGCTGGGGTGTCTATATCCTTGCGATGCACTATGTCGATCTGTATTGGGTGATTATGCCCGAAGCAGGGCATGAAAATTACCTCGTCTTCGGTGGAGTGATGGGTTTCATCAGTTCCCTGTTATGTGCGGTTGGTATGTTCGCCTTGTACGTGGGGGTGATGTTGCGAATCGGATCGGGGATTCCATTGGTCGCTGCAAAGGACCCGCGATTGCCACAAGCACTGGCGTTTGAGAACATTTAATTGGAGTTCGCGAAAGACAAACTTCGCCTCTCCATGGTAACAGAATAAGCAACCCGCCGGGCAAACAACTCAGCGGCCAAAACATACGACATTTTCACTCATAAATAGCATTAGCCATGGCTCAATACGACGACTTGGACAACAAACAAATTTTCGCCTACAGCGCAATTTTTGTCGTCGGCACAGTGATCACGATCATGTTCGTTGCCATCATTTTCCACTGGATGGATGAAGGCGAACTGAGACGAAAAATGTTGAACACAGAATACACACAGTTCAATCAGGTCTTGATTGAACAGACCGAGAGCTTAAACGAATACGTGGTGGTGGATCCGGTTACCGGGCGGTTCGGTATCCCGATCGAAAACGCGATCGAAGCGGCCCTCAAGGACAAACCTAAATCCGATGCAGGAACAAGTGACGAAGCCTAACGCGACACCGATTCCATTCCGCATTTTCTTTGCGGTCTGTTGGTCGTTGGTTGTTTCCAACGCAAACGGCCAACTGATTAAGGACCTTCCTACGAACGTCCAAGAGGTGGGTGTCGAACAAAGACTGGGTGAGCCGTTGCCCTTGAATGCGGTGTTCTTCGATGAACGCGGGCAAAAGGTACGGTTGCAGCAGTTTTTTGACGGTCAACGTCCTGTTTTGGTCACGCTCAATTACAGCGATTGTCCAATGCTGTGTAGCTTGCAATTGAACAAGCTTGTCAGTGCTTTGGACGCGTTGGATTTGGACGTTGGCAAAGATTTCCAAATCGTAACGATTAGCATCGATCCGAAAGAATCGCCGTTTAAGGCGCAAGAGACAAAGTCAAAGTACGTAAGTATTTTGCCTCGTGAAGGAGTCGCCGACGGCTGGCACTTCCTAACCGGGAACCAAGAATCCATTACAAAAATTGCTGACGCGGTAGGTTTTCGGTACAAGTTCATTCCCGAAACTGGGCAATACAGCCACGCCGCGATGCTCGCCTTCTGCACGCCAGAAGGGACGATCAGCAGTTATTTGTTATTAATCGATTACCCTGCCGATCAGGTGAAGCTTGGTCTTTTGGCGGCTGGTGGCGGAAAAATCGGCTCGTTAGTCGACAACTTCGTTTTGTATTGTTCTGTCTACAATCCGTTGGAAGGCAGCTATACAGCCAGCGCATGGAAGATCATGCGGTTGTGCGGCGCAGCGACGGTTGTGCTGTTACTGGTCGGACTTGTTCCTTATTGGCTTGGACGACGCAAAACGTCGGCGGACCTGAGCGACCACGAATTACCTAACCCAACGCGAATGAACGTGCAGCATCCCGCTGGCCACCATTCACACTAGAGTTTCAAACCGATGCAAACATTACAGAACCTTTCGTTCGTCCTCGCCGACGTTTCCGACGGTTTTTGGTTTCCGAAAACCGCGTCGAATTTTGGCACGGAAGTGGACTTCATGTACAAAGCGATCCTCTGGATCAGCGTCGCGTTTTTCGTGCCGATGATGATCTACATGGGGTGGGCGGCGTTCAAGTTCAGTAAACCCAAGGGTACCAAAGCTGAAGGGAAGGCGACGCACAACACCGCGTTGGAATTGGCTTGGTCGGTGGGACCTTGCTTCCTCTTGATTTGGATGTTCTACCGAGGCAGCGTTGGTTATCTCGACATGCGAGAACCACCAAGCGACGCTCGCGAAGTGCAAGTCACGGCGCAAAAGTGGTCGTGGTTGTTTGATTACGGCAGCGGGATCATGAACCCGGAACTGCACGTCGTCAAAGACCAACCCACCAAGTTGGTGATGCGTTCCAAGGATGTGTTGCACGCGATGTACATCCCAGCGTTCCGTGTCAAACGTGACATTGTTCCCGGACGTTACAACATCCTTTGGTTCACGCCCACCATCGCAACCGATTCGTTGACCGACGAAGAGATGCAATGGAAGAGCGACGATCCAGCCGAAGCGGGGAATATCCTCAACCAAGGCAAATACTTCGACTTCTTCTGCGCGGAATATTGCGGCAAAGATCACTCCAACATGCAAGGGAAAGTCGTCGTTCATGAAACGCAGGACGACTATGACCTTTGGCTCGAATCGGCCAACCGCCGTCCCGATGATCAAACTCCCGAACAGTACGGGGAGTTCTTGTACACGACACGCGGTTGCAAAGGGTGCCATTCGGCGGATGGTACCGCCGGCCAATGTCCGACTTTTTTGAACAGCTTTGGCGCCGAACATGAGATGACCGACGGCAGCAAGGTTGCTGTCGATGAGAATTACATTCGCGAATCGATCCTGAACCCGAAGGCGAAGGTTGTGAAAGGCTATCCCCCTGTCATGCCGTCCTTCCAGGGTCAGTTTAATGACGATCAAATCGATTCGGTGATCGCGTACATCAAGTCCCTTAAAAAGTAAACCGGTGTAAGGCCCTGCAGACGCCACAGGCAAGGCGTGCGGGTTTCTCCGGTGATTAAGTTACAACTACTACATAACCACGTTTGAAAAATGAGGACATGAGCATGTCAAAAGCAGCCACTGCAGACCATGCGTCCGACGACAACTACTTGACCAATACCAAAGGCATCATGTCTTGGATTGTCACACTGGACCACAAACGCATCGGTTTGATGTATTTGATTGGCGTGATGGTCAGTTTCGCGATCGGTGGAACGCTCGCGTTGATTTTGCGAGCTCACCTGTACAACCCACAGGGCAGCTTCCTTTCCAATGACGCCTATAACCAGGTGTTTACGCTGCATGGTGCGGTGATGATTTTCTTGTTCATCATTCCCAGCATCCCGGCAGCATTGGGGAACTTTTTGGTACCCGTGATGTTGGGTGCCAAGGACGTCGCGTTTCCAAGATTGAATCTAAGCAGTTTCTATCTTTGGTGTGCCGGAGCGGTTTTTTTCCTGTTCGCGCTTTGCACCACGGGACTCGATACCGGATGGACGTTTTACACGCCCTACAGCACCACGACATCGACGTCGGTCATCGCTGCGACGACCGGTGTGTTCATTCTCGGTTTTAGTTCGATCTTTACCGGGTTGAACTTCATCGTGACGGTCAACACGATGCGTCCACCGGGTATGACCTGGTTCAAGATGCCATTGTTCTTGTGGGCGATTTATTCGACGGCCGTCATTCAAGTTTTGGCGACCCCTGTGCTCGGCATCACATTGTTGCTGTTGATTTGCGAACGTCTGATGCATATCGGTATCTTTGATCCCGCGTTCAACGGGGATCCCGTCGCGTTCCAGCATTTCTTCTGGTTCTATAGCCATCCCGCTGTTTACATCATGATTTTGCCCGCCTTCGGCGTGATCAGCGAATTGATGAGCGTTCACAGCCATAAGAGCATTTTTGGTTACCGCTTTATCGCCTTGAGTTCGATCGCTATCGCGTTGTTGAGCTTCTTGGTTTGGGGACACCACATGTTCACAAGTGGCATGTCGGAGATCACCACGATCATCTTTAGTGCGCTGACGTTCACCGTATCGGTGCCGTCGGCGATTAAGGTGTTCAACTGGCTGGCCACGATGTACAAGGGCTCGATTAGCTTAACGACGCCCATGTGTTACGCGTTGGCGTTTATGTTCCTGTTCACGATCGGTGGTTTGACTGGTTTGTTCTTGGGAACGTTGACAACCGATTTGCACCTGCACGATACCTACTTTGTTGTCTCCCACTTTCACTATGTGATGATGGGCGGAACTTTGGTCGCCTTCCTTGGTGGTCTGTTCCACTGGTGGCCGAAGATGACGGGCAAGATGTTCAATGAAACGTGGGGCCGAATTTCGGCAGCGATCGTCTTCATCGGGTTCAACTTGACCTTCTTGCCACAGTTCGTTTTGGGCAGCCGCGGCATGCCTCGTCGATACGCCAGCTACGATCCGGAATTCACCGGCTTGCATCGGATGTCGACCGTGGGGGCATTCACCTTGGGATTTGGCTTGTTGGTTGCACTGATCGTGCTGCTGCACTCGCTGTATCGCGGTAAGAAGGCTCCACGCAACCCGTGGGGTGGTGCAACGTTGGAATGGCGTTGTTCGAGTCCGCCGCCTTATTACAACTTCGAACGCCCGCCTGTGGTTGGCAATCCGTATTACTTCGGTGATTTGGAATACGACGCGAAGTCGGATGACTATGTGTTCACCGAACCCGACCGCGAAGTGGTGCCGCAGAAGCTTGAGCCTGCTCCGCAGCATGTTGATTCCAAAAAGGACGCATAAGGCGGGCGAATCTTTCACCGAAGGATTTGTTAACCCCTGGAACACGTTCGGGAGTCTAGTAAACGGACCCCGAATCGAGATTCAAAACACAGTTTTCACTTAACACTAGAAAAAGAACGGCCAGCCAATGGCAACCGCTGAAATCGATCAAAACAGCCATGCTCATGACGAGCACGAACATCCTTCGTTCCTGGCGCACCACTTCGACACTCCCGAACAACAATATGATTCGGGTAAGTTGGGTATGTGGTTGTTCCTGATCACGGAAATTCTGTTCTTCAGTGGGTTGTTCTGCGCTTACGCGATCTACCGCTCACTGCGTCCGGAGGTCTACACCTACTGTAGCCAGTTCCTTAATACGGAACTGGGCGCGATCAACACCGGAGTTCTGCTGTTCAGCAGTTTGACGATGGCGTGGGCGGTGCGCGCTTCACAGTTGGAACAACACAAGACGACCGTCGGAATGCTGGCCGCAACGCTCAGTTGTGCGATGATCTTTTTGGGAGTCAAAGCGGTCGAGTATTCGCACAAATTTGACCTTGGTCTGTTGCCTGCCGGCTTTTATCACTACGACCCAGCCGCACCGCATCACGAAGGACTCTCGCACTATCTTGTAGCGCTCTGCATTGTTCCCGCGATTCTGTTGGTGGGGATGATTTGCCTACTGGGCTATTCGAAGCTCGTCGGCAACGTTTTTATGACGAAGTGTGCGATGCCTTTGGTGGTTGTCGCAGCTTGCTTTTTTGTCGGCGTTGGATTGGGTACGTTTCTTGAAAGCCGGGCCAGCAACAAAGCCGTAGCGCACGGCGAACACGTCGCTTCGGAGGCTGAATCCGCAGCGCACGATCATGAGTCGCCTAAGCTGGATGCCGCCGAGACCGTCGCGGTTGAAGAAGTGAATTCGCCAGCCGGTACCGAAGTTTTGGGGATGTTGGCTAGCGATGCGACGAACACGGGCGTGCGATCCGAATTGAAGGCCTTAGAGGCGCAAGGCGCGGCGGCGACCGGGGAATTTGTGGAAGACTACACCGGTATCGATCCGTTCTACGATCGTCCCGAATTGGATGTGAATTCCAACTCGCTGGCGGGTGTGTTCTTCAGTATCTACTATTGCATGACCGGTCTTCACGCGATCCACATTATCGCGGGAATTGGAGTCATGACTTGGTTGTTGGTGCGGGCGGTTCGTCAAGACTTCTGCAGCCAATACTTTGGTCCCGTCGATTATGTGGGCCTGTATTGGCACATCGTCGACTTGATTTGGATTTACTTGTTCCCGCTGCTGTATCTGATTGGTTAGTCCACGCGGCGACTGTTTTACAAACCCATCCCTCGATCATCCGTTTTATACGATAGGCGTTCTAATTATGAGTTCTCACAACGAACACGCTGACGGTGAATTTGCCCATCCAATGCCGGTTTGGATGCTGCTGGCCGTGTTTTTTGCACTCACCGCCCTGACCATCCTGACCGTGTTTCAAGCGAGCTTGCACTTGGGGAACTGGGAGATTTGGATTGCAATGACCATCGCGTCGGTCAAGGCGACCTTGGTGATGGCTTTCTTCATGCACATGTTATGGGATAAGCCCTTTAACATCATCATGTTCTTAAGCTCCTTCTTGTTCGTGACGCTGTTCGTCAGCTTTCTATTGATGGATACGCACGCCTACAACCACAATATCATCCTGAAACCGGTTGCGGAAAGCGTTCAGTAATCTTGTTGGGGCGTGGGCGTCGTCCACGCGATGAATGCCGTAGCGGTCTTCATGAAATCGATATTAATATGGCACACGACGCTTCGATGCGTCGTGTGTTTTTTTATGGTGGATCGTGATCGTGGAGGAGTTTCGGTCGAGTGCGGCTTTGTCTGGGAACATCACCGATTGCTACCCTATCGCCGTCTCTTTGACGCTCCGTGGACCTTGGGCATCGGTGCTGTCTTTGCGTGAGGATGCTTGAGCTGGAACGGCACGAGGAGTCGACAAGATGTCGATAGGCTCGTCAATTGAGTCCGCCCCGATTCGTGTTCGAGATCGTTGACGGCTTTTTATTGATTGCGTTTCGAGGGCGGAGGGGCACGAAAAAACGGTTGGCGTTTCCGCCAACCGTTTGCTTCGTACTCAGTGGAGTCGTCGTTAGGACGTGTGACTCGAAGGACTTAGTTACTCTTTTCTTCGCTTGCTGGCTTCGCGTCAGCGGCTTGCTTTGCCTTTTCAGCGGCGGCTTTGGCTTCCGCTTCCTGCTTTACTTTTTCAGCAGCAGCTTTTGCGTCGGCAGCTTCTTTCGCCTTGGCGTCTGCTTCCATCTTGGCCTTGGCTTCGGCTTCTTTCTTGGCTTTGTCAGCAGCAGCCTTGGCTTCGGCGGCCTTCTTCGCCTTGGCGTCTGCTTCCATCTTGGCCTTAGCTTCCGCTTCCTTCTTTGCCTTCTCAGCCGCAGCCTTCGCTTCGGCTTCCTTCTTGGCCTTTACTTCGGCATCCATCTTGGCTTTTGCTTCGGCTTCCTTCTTAGCCTTGGCTTCCGCGTCTTTTTTTGCCTTTTCTTCAGCCGCTTGTTTCGCCTTCATGGCTTCTTCGTCGCGTTTTGCTTTTGCTTGTTCGCGGCGCTTTTGTTCTTCTTGTTGACGCTTCTTTTCTTCGTCGATCTGCTTTTGTGCCGCAGCCATCTTGTTGGTCAATTCGGCGTTTTGGCTGGTCAGCTGTTCGACTTTCTTGCTCGTGTCAGCCAACTGTTGCTTGAATTTAGCAACCGCTTCGTTGTTGGCTTTCTTCGCCGTAGCCAAGGCGGACTGTGCTTCTTTAGCCGCTTTTTCAGCTGCTTCGGCCCGTTTAGTTTCCTTCAACGATTCCGCGATCAATTGTTCCATCCGCGACTTCTGCGTGCCGACAAGAGTTTCGGCTTGCTGTAGCGCTTCGCTGGTTTCAGCGGCTGCCGCTTTCATGTTCGCCAGCTCTTCACGCAAGGCGACCAATTCGGTGGTCAGCAAGATGTTCAATTCACTGGGATTGTCGTAAGCCGTGCTCGACGATGAATAACAGCCCGAGCTCGCGGCAACGGGTTGAGAACATCCGCAGCCA
The DNA here is from genome assembly GCF_007753095.1 of Rosistilla carotiformis. NCBI lineage: Bacteria > Pseudomonadati > Planctomycetota > Planctomycetia > Pirellulales > Pirellulaceae > Rosistilla > Rosistilla carotiformis. Next base: position 5,424,442 of record NZ_CP036348.1, on the reverse strand, counting down.
ACGGCTGTCGAACATGGGTCTTTCGCGATGCTCGGTTGAGCCGTCAAAGTCGCCAGGGCGACGCTGTAAATTGCTTTTTTTATCATTCTCGTACTCCGCTTGCCAACGTTGAATCCTTGTGAACTGTGTGTACATGCCCCACGCTACTAATACTGGCTGGGTTGATCTGTTCCGGAATAGCCCGGACGGAAGAACTAGAAAACAAGATTTGCAACTTATGTTAATTGCTGAATTCTTCCAGGGTGGGAGATCGCTTCCACTATGATCCGAGGGGCGAATCATTGCAAACCCTTAGGTTGCCTTTATCAGAAATCCTTACCGCTGATATTTCCGTTTGTGCACGCTATAACGCTTGTCCGAATTGCCGCTAGGGAGCGGCCCCCTGGATGGCAGTTAAGGCACTTTCAAGCCGCGTAAAGTGGTTCGAGTCGCTGCTTGAAGGCAACGCATCTTCCCTTGGCGGTTCGTGCTGGTGTCGCGATCAATCGGTTCCTTTGGTGGAATCGATTGCGTTGGAGGTACCTGCCCTTCTCAGGGCGTGAACTGCCGTGCGAGGGCAGATCGGTCGCCTTTGCAACGGCGCTGGGTTCCAGTGGCTACGATACCGGGAGCGTTTCGCCGATCGACCAGTTCGAAAAATCGTTAGGGTCGCGGATCACTTCCTGATAGATCGTGTTGCGTTCCACCGGCACGCGGCCCGCTTCGATGATCAGTTCTCGGATCCTGTCGACGCTCAGGAATTCGGGAGTCGTTGCTCCGGCATCGTGATAGATCAACTCATGCCGCACGGTGCCGTCGATGTCGTCGGCGCCGTAGGAGAGGGCGGTTTGAGCGGTTCCGATTCCCAACATGATCCAGTACGCCTTGATGTGCTGGATGTTGTCCAACAGCAATCGGCTGACCGCAACGTTCCGCAGATCGTCCAATGCCGAAGGCTTCTTCAGATGGCTCAGCTTGGTGTTTTCAGGATGGAACGCCAGCGGGATGAAGACCTGGAATCCGCCGGTTTCATCCTGCAGTTCCCGCAGTCGCAACAGGTGGTCGACGCGGTGATACGCCTGTTCGATGTGTCCATACAACATCGTGCAGTTCGATCGGATCCCCAGCTGATGAGCGGTCCGATGCGTATGGAACCAAGCGTGCGTGTTCGCTTTGTGTTCGCAAATCTGGTCTCGAACCTCGGGGTGGAAAATCTCAGCTCCACCGCCGGGCAAGCTGCCCAGCCCCGCTTCCCGCATGTCGTTCATGACCCACTCGGTCGAGTTCTTCGTCTGAAACTCAAACCAATTGATTTCGACGGGCGTCCAAGCCTTCAGATGCAGCTTGGGGAAATTCTCCGACAGCGTCGACAGCACGCCGCGATACCATTCGTAGGGACGCTGGTGGTGCAGTCCGCCGACGATGTGCATCTCGGTGCAGCCGTTGTCGGTCGCTTCCTGCCCACGAGCGATGACCTGTTCATCATCCATCGCGTAGCCTTTGGGATCGCGGAGGTCGGCGCGAAAGGCACAAAAGCGGCAGCGGTAGACGCAGACATTCGTCGGATTCAGATGCGTGTTGATGTTGTAATACGCAACGTTCCCGTTCATCCGCTGGCGAACCAGATCGGCCAATTCGCCGACTTCGTGCAGCGGCACGTCGGGTTGATACAAGAACAAACCATCATCCATCGTCAATCGCTCTTGCGATTCAACCTTGTCGCGGATCGTTCGAAGCCGGGCGTTGATTTCCGTTGCAATCATCTGATTTGTGTTGGGGTTAACATTTATTATTAGCGAGAGCTCGCGATCGCCCAGTCAGGCGTTCGATTCGAGCACGATTCATTTCGACGACGATCAATGGCCAGCCGGATTGTACGTTCCGTTTGCATTGGCGTGAACCTGAAGCAAACGCTGCGGGTCCAATCATCCCATACTTCGCGGTCACGTCTGGCGACCGGCATCCTTCCCTCATCCCATCCAGCAATCGATCCCCGCGGCGACCAACAGGCCAACGCTGACGATCGAGTTGACTTGGAAGAAGGCTTGGTTGATTCGGTCCAGGTCGTCGGGACGGACCAAACAGTGTTCGTAAACCAGCAGCGCGGCGATGCTTCCGATCGCGGCGTAGTAGATCCAGCCGAGGCCTAGGGCAGGCGCGACGCTTGGCAGCACCAACAACACCAAAACCATCCCGGCATGGCAAGCGGCGGCGATCCGAAACGCCCCCTTGGCACCAAACCGAGCGGGCACGCTTTGCAGCCCCTCGCTGCGATCAAAGGCTTCGTCTTGGCAGGCATAAATAATATCGAACCCAGTCACCCACAGCGCCACCGCCGCGGCAAGGATCACTGCCGGCAACAGGTCGCTCGGATCGGCAAGGACCGCCGAACCGCGAAGCGCCGCCCAAACGCAAATCGGCGCCAGGCTCAGGGCAACGCCCAGCCACAGGTGGGCGGCAGCGGTAAATCGTTTTGCCAAACTGTAGCCGCAAAGGAACATCAGAACGGGGATCGACGCCGCCAGCGGCAGCCAATTGGGCAGGAATAACGCACACCCGACCAGGAATCCGACGGCACACAGGATCGCAAAAATCGTCACCTCATGCCGGCCCAGCAATCCCGCCGGCAGATGCCGCCCTGCGGTTCGCGGGTTCCCCGCATCGATCGCTTGATCGGCCAAGCGGTTAAACGCCATCGCAACGCTGCGCGCGGCGACCATGCAGATCAAGATCGCGACCAGATCGAGTGGTCGAACGCGCACCGCGGTCCCCTCGGGCAGCGGCAACTTAATCGCCATCACCGTCGCCAGTGCGGCGAATGGCAACGCGAAGATCGTGTGGCTGAAGCGAATCATCTCCAGCATCATCCGCAGCTTGCTCGGCTGCGCCATGGTGTCGCTCATGCTTCACCCCAACGTTGCATCAAGTGGTTTTCGATTCCCAATTGGTCCAGGATCCGGGCGACGACAAAGTCGACCAGATCGTCCAGGCCACGCACGCCGTGGTACCAGCCCGGCATGGCGGGCAACAGCGTCGCACCCGCTTTCGCGGCCAGCGTCATGTTCTCCAGTGCGATCACCGACAGCGGAGTCTCTCGCGTCACCAAGACCAACGATCGGCGTTCCTTCAAATGCACCTCGGCCGCCCGATGGACCAGATTGCTGCTCGCCGCCCGCGCGATGCTGCTCAACGTGCTGCCGCTGCAAGGACAGACGACCATCCCGTCGGTCAGGAACGATCCGCTGGCGATCGGCGAGAAGTAATCGTCGATCGCTGCGTACGTCAATCGCTCGCGCCAGTCGTCGGGCAACTCGGGAACCGATTCACTCCACGGCGACCGATACGTCACCAACGGCTCGGCATCAAAGCCGGCAACGGAAAGGTTTAGTTCCAGCTTCAATTCCTGCCGGATCACGTCGGCGCCGCTGCGGCTGAGCATCAGAAAGACCTCGCGTCCGCCGGCCAGCAAAACTTGCAGCAACCGAACCGCGTAGACCGCTCCGCTGCCACCGGTGATCGCAACCACCAAGGGACGCGTCATTTGATCCCCTCGTAGATCGTGGCAACGCCAAACGTCAGCGGAGTGAACTTCACATCGTGCAGCCCGTTTTGCTGCATCCGATCAGCCAACGCTTGGCCACAGGGAAAGCTGCCGACCGATTCGGGCAGATACTGGTAGGCACTCTTGTCGTTGCGAGCCAGCATTTGGCCGATCCGCGGCAGGGCATGTTTGAAATAAAACTGATACGCCTGTTTCAGTCCCGGCGCGGTCGGCTGAGAGAATTCCAGCACAACAACTTGTCCACCCGGACGGCAAACGCGAACCATCTCCTGCAGACCGCGATCGGTATCGGCGACATTCCGCAATCCAAAGGCAACGGTGACGACTTGGAATTGGTTGTCGTCGAAGGGGAGATGTTGCGCGTCGGCTTCCAGGAAATTGACGTTTGCCTCGGGCTGCTGCTTGCGTTTCTGATCGCCGATGGCGAGCATCGCGTGACAAAAATCGGAACCGACGACGGGCGTCTCCGCTCCAGCGCGGCGGCTGATCGCCAGCGCCAGGTCTCCCGTTCCGGTGCAGACATCCAAAATCGGGGCGTTCCCTTCGATCCGCAGCCGGCTGACGGTCTGGTTGCGCCAACGCTTGTCGATGTTCAACGACAGCAGATGGTTCATCAGATCGTAGCGAGGCGCAATCTGGCGAAACATCTCCCGCACCCGCGCGTTCGATTTGTCCAATTCCTTCGTGTTGGTTGCGTCCACAGTCGCCATCAGAGTTGTTTCACATAAAATAAAGGCAAGAATCTCGTACCTTTATGACCGCAAGGGAGCCCCCTGCACAACCGGGCTGTGAATAACCGGCGTATGGTATGTTACAAGCGGCCGCAAAATTGCGGTTTGTCTGCTGTCACGCCCTCGTTTTTACTGAGCTTTTCCCGTGTTTAAGTCGCCCGATCTCGCCGATCCCGATTCGCGACCCGATGCCGATGTGGTCATCTTCGATGGCCAGTGCAATTTTTGCCGCGGTGGGGTGGAGCGATTGAACTGGTTGGATCGGCGAAACCGACTAGCGTTCATCTCGCTGCACGACGAACGAGTCGCCGAGCGCTACCCCGATCTGTCGCATGACGACCTGATGCAGGAGATGTTTGTCGTCGATGGCGAGGGTAACAGGCATGGGGGCAGCGACGCCGTTCGTTACCTCAGTCGCCAACTCGCTTTACTTTGGCCGATCATGCCCGTCCTGCACCTGCCCGGATCGGCGGGGCTGTGGCGATGGATGTACAAGCAAGTCGCCAAGCGTCGCTATCGCCTGGCAGGAAAAAACTGCGACTCGGGCGGCTGCAAGATCCATCTGAATTCCTAGATCCCCGTCTGCCGCGTGCCGGCGGCGGCTATCCACTCGCCGAAGGTGGTGCCGAATTCCGCCAGCTGCCTATTCAGGGGGAATGCGAGTTCTGGGCAAACAATCGGCGGTCAAGAGTTCCTATAAAGAAACTGTCGGCGTACTTGACAAGCACAAGGTTGGCATATTAAGGATTTTGCCGAGGGTCTTATGCCATCAATCTTCCGATCGCAGACATTATTGCTGCCTGTCGCTTAGGTTGGGTCATATATAACGTAGACCGTTCGTAAACTCCGCCCCCGTCGAGATGTGACGAAACCGCATGGCTAAACGCTCCGCTAAGAAATACGCATTTGATCCGAAAGAAGTCACCGGGAAACACCTGGTGATTGTCGAATCGCCGACCAAGGCGAAGACGATCAATAAATACTTGGGCAACGATTATTTCGTGATGGCCTCGGTGGGCCATGTCCGCGATCTGCCCAAGAGTGCTCCCAAGGGAGCCAAGCGGAAGGACCATCCCGTTCCAGGGGTCGACCTGCAGAACAACTTCTCGCCGACCTACGAGGTGATGCCCGATAAGAAGCCGACGGTCACCAATCTGCAAAAAGCTGCCAAACAAGCCCAAGACGTCTGGTTCGCGACCGACCTCGACCGCGAGGGAGAGGCGATCGCTTGGCATCTTGCCGAAGCGTTAGGCGTCCCCACCGCGCAAGCTAAACGCGTTGTCTTCAACGCGATCACCAAGGGCGATATCGCCCGAGCGTTCCAGAACCCGCGAACGATCGCGACCAACGTCGTCAATGCGCAACAAGCCCGCCGGATCGTCGATCGGATCGTCGGCTACCAAGTCTCGCCGCTGCTGTGGCGGAAGGTCGCGGGCGGCCTGAGCGCCGGCCGCGTCCAATCGGTCGCCGTCCGTTTGGTGGTCGAACGCGAACGGGAGATCGAAGCTTTCATTCCGGACGAGTTCTGGAAGATCAACGCGCTGTTTGCCACCGACCTGGCGAAAACCGGGGAGATCGCTGGCAAATGGAGCAGCTGGAGCGGCGAGGAAGAGCGAACGCTGAAGCAGCAAAACGAATGGCTCAGCCAACAGAAGTGTCTCCGCGCCGAACTGGTCCGTTTCGGCGGAGCCAAGTTTGAACCGAGCGACCGCGCCGTTGCACTCGACGCAGCCCAACAGCTTGGTTTCTCGCTCGACGAAGCGATCGAAACCGAAGATCCCAAAGGCAAGGGCCCGGCGAAGAACCGCGTCACTTTTGTCGGCAAAGTCGGCGATGCCCCCGAATACAAGATCACGTCGATCGAAACGCGGCGAACGACCAGCCGCCCTTCGCCGCCGTTTATCACTTCGACGATGCAGCAGGCTGCGGCCAACCGGCTCGGTTTCCAACTGCAGCGAACGATGCGCACGGCACAACAGCTGTATGAAGGTATCGATCTGAAGGGGACTCGCGGTCAGACCGGTCTGATCACCTACATGCGTACCGATTCGACTCACTTGTCGGGCGAAGCGCTCGACATGTCTCGGACTTTCATCGAGCAGAACTACGGCAAGGACTACCTGCCCGAAAAACCGAACTTCTACAAATCGTCGAACAAAGACGCGCAGGAAGCTCACGAAGCGATCCGGCCAACCGACGCCACGTTGACTCCCGCAATGGTCAAGTCGCACCTCAGCGACGAGCAGTACAAACTGTACAAACTGATTTGGGAGCGGTTCATCTCGTGCCAGATGTTGCCCGCGCAGTGGGATTCGACATCGATCGAGATCCAGCCAACCGGCGTCGATGCGACGCTTAAGGCGAGCGGCCGAACGCTTGTCTTCGACGGCTTCTACCGCGCGTCGGGCGTTCCAACCAGCGACGACATCGTGTTGCCAAAGTTGAACGAAGGGGAACAACTGGGGCCGATGGAAATCGATCCACAACAGAAGTTCACCAGCCCACCGCCACGATTCACCGAAGCCAGCTTGCAGAAGCGGCTCGAGGAAGAAGGGATCGGCCGGCCGTCGACTTACGCGGCGATTATCAGCACGATTCAGGACCGCAAATACGTCGAACCGGTCGCCCAACGCGATCGCCGTCTGAAGGCGACCGATATCGGCAAAGTTGTCACCGACAAGCTTGTCGAAGCGTTCCCCGAGATCATGGATGTCGGTTACACGCGGCGGATGGAAGCCGGACTCGACGAGATCGAAACCGGCCAGGAAGAGTGGCAGAAACTGCTGCACCGCTTCTACGATCCGTTCAAAGACGCCTTGGAACAGGCGATGGAGAACACCAGCCACGCGAAGGCGGAGTTCGAACCGGCACCGGATCATCTGAAGTGCCCCAAATGCGGCGCCCCAACCTGCTACCGATTTGGCCGCAACGGACGCTTCCTCGGCTGCACCAAGTTCATGGTCGAACCGGTCGAAGTGCAAGCCGAAGGGCACGACGGAACCTATCTGTTGCAGAAGGCCCGCGGCAAGGCGCGGCCACAATTGCTGCACAAGGAAACGTCGGCCAAGTTGGGTTGGATGAAGCTGACCAAAGACGATAAGGCGAAGTTTCAAAAGATCTCCGACGAGATGCCCGAGCGATGCGATTATGCCGCGCCGATCGACAGCGACGGCAACCCGATGCTGCCCGAGGAGACCGACGTGTTGTGCCCCGAAGATGGCACGCCGCTGATCAAACGGACCGGTCGTTTTGGGCCCTTCCTGGCTAGCCAAAACTACCCCGAGGTGAAGTTCATCTTGAAGCTGGATCCGAAGAAAGGAACCGTCGTCCTGCCGAAGACCGAACCGATGGTCAGCGAATTGACGTGCCCCAAATGCGAAGAGCATCCGCTGTACGTTCGTGACAGCAAACGCGGGCTGTGGCTCTCTTGTTCCAGTTTCCCCAAGTGCCGCGGTCGCGTCGGATTTTCGTCGCTGGAAGAGGATCAACAAAAGAAGATCGAAGCCGATTGGGCCGCGTGGGTTGAGGCCCATCCGTTGCCGGTGATCAAGACGATCGAAGGCCAAGTCGTCGAAGATGGCTACGAGCCAAAGCTGCATACGATCGCGCCAGCTTAAGCGAATCGCCGCAAGCTCACGCACCGATCGGTTGTGGTACGATGAGGGCATGTCGCACGCACCTACCTCCCGATCGGTTGTCTTTCGCCCCTTCCCTGCCGCGATGGTTTGCATCGCGGTGCTCTCCGCAGTCGTCCTTTCGGGACGACCGGCCGGGGCCGATGAGCCGCCGGGCAAGCAGCATCCGCCCAATCGATTAGCTGCCGAAACCAGTCCCTATCTGTTGCAGCACGCTCGCAATCCGGTCGACTGGTATCCGTGGGGCGACGAAGCGTTTGCCAAGGCCAAGGCGGAGAACAAGCCGATCTTTCTGTCGGTCGGGTACAGCAGCTGTCACTGGTGCCACGTGATGGAACGCGAATCGTTCGAGGACGTGGAGATAGCGAAATACCTGAACGAGCACTTCGTTTGCATCAAGGTCGATCGCGAGGAACGCCCCGACGTCGATGCGATCTACATGCAAGCGGTCCAACTGTTAACGCAGCGCGGCGGCTGGCCGATGTCGGTCTTTATGACGACCGACGCAAAACCGTTTTACGGCGGCAGCTACTTCCCCGCTCGCGATGGTGACCGCGAAGGAGCCCCCGGCTTTCTCTCTCTGATTCAAGCGATCCAGACCGCCTGGGAACGCGACCACGATCAGATCCTTGCCAGCGGCGACCAGATGACCGATGCGCTGCAGAAGCAGATGGACCTGGCATCGGTTCTTCCCGCGGCAGAACCTTCTTTAGGTCTGGTCGCACGCGTCGGGCAGCGACTGGCCGAAGAATATGATGCCGAACACGGCGGCTTTGGGTTTGTCGAGAACCAACCGAATCGTCCAAAGTTCCCCGAGCCGGCAAACCTCTTCTATCTGCTGCATCGGGCAACCGATGAATCGCTCGATGAACCGGTCCGCGATCAAGCCCTTGCGATGCTCACCCGCACGCTCGACAAGATGGCTGCCGGCGGGATCCAGGATCATCTGGGGGGCGGTTTCCATCGCTACAGCGTCGATCGATTCTGGCAGATCCCACACTTTGAAAAGATGCTCTACGACAACGGTCAACTGGCCAGCGTCTACGCTCGGGCGTTTACATTGACTGGAAATCCCGAATACCGCTGGATTGTCGAGGACCTGCTGGCCTGGTCGTCTCGCGAGATGCTGTCGCCCGAAGGTGGCTTCTATTCGGCGATCGATGCCGACAGCGAAGGGGAGGAGGGAGCGTTCTATCGTTGGACGAAAGACGATCTGAAAGCGTTTGCTGCCGATCCAAACTACGCCCGTTTTGCCGCGACCTATCATCTGGATGGCGAACCAAATTTTGAAGGCGAATATTTTGTCCCACAGACTGACGAACCATTGGCTACGATTGCGGAGCCTTTGAAGACCGATGCCGCCGCGTTGCGAGAGACGCTTGCGCCGCTGCGATCCACGATGCTGGCGGCTCGCGGAAAACGAACCGCTCCGATCACCGACACCAAGATCTTGACGTCGTGGAACGGTTTGATGATCCGTGGCTACGCCGATGCCGGTCGTCTGCTGGAGCAGCCCGAATATGTAGAGGTCGCCAAACGAGCGGCCACGTTTGTTTTGAAATCGTTGCGGCAACCCGACGGCACGCTCTTCCGAACCTATTCGGCGGGCCAGGCCAAGCTGAATGGCTACGTCGATGATTACGCATTTTTCGTCGACGGATTGATCGCGATCCACCAAGCGACCGGCGAACCGCAGTGGCTCGACGCCGCCCGAACGCTGACCGACATTCAGATCGCCCAGTTCTGGGATGAACAACGGGACGGATTCTTTTTCACCTCGCAAGATCACCAATCGCTGATCGCGCGGGCGAAAGATCCCGTCGATAGTGCGATCCCATCGGGAAATACGGTCTCCGCCGAGAACCTGTTGTATTTGGGCGAGCACATCGAAGCGCCGACATCGTACCACGACTACGCTCAGCGAACGATTGCAAACGTCGCTGGGCTGCTGAAACGCTCTCCCACCTCGGCCCCGCGCGCGGCGGTCTCGATGGCCAAGATCCTTGCTGAAACCAAACCATGAATGATCCGATCCTGATCCTCGGCGGCGGCATCAACGGCGTCGCGATCGCGCGGCAACTGTTGATCAATGGCCAATCGGTCGTGCTGGTCGATTCGGCCGACATCGCTTCGGGGGCGACCGCCTATTCCAGTCGCCTGATCCACGGCGGGCTGCGATATTTGGAATACGCCGAGGTGAGTTTGGTCCGCGAATCGTTGGACGAACGCTCGCGGTTGCTGAAGCTGGCGCCGCAGTTCGTCAAACCGTTGGAGCTGTTCATTCCCAGCCAGTCGCGGTTGGGCGGAGCGGTCGCGGCGACGCGGAACTTCCTTGGGATACCGGCCAAACGCTCCACTCCCAAACCGCGTGGCGCTTGGTTGGTCGGGGTCGGATTGACGATGTACGATCTGTTCGCGCGAGCCAGCACGTTGCCCAAACATTGCCGCCGCAAAGTGTCAGCTCCCGACGTGCCCCCTGTCGATCCGAAGCGTTACGGTTGGCTCAGCTCCTACTACGACGCTCAGATTCGTTTTCCCGAACGGTTTGTCGTCGGCATGATCGCCGATTGCGAAGCGCTTGCGAAACAGCATGGCGTCACGTTCGAACTGCTGACCTACCACACGACGCATCGCGATGACGCGACGCTGCGACTGGAGCCTCAACTGGCGTATCCACCCGCAGAGACGCGGACGCTGCGCCCACGAGCTGTCGTGAACGCGACGGGATCTTATGTCGATCGCGCGTTGAAAAAGATCGACGTCGATTCGAAGCGATTGATGGGCGGGACCAAGGGAAGCCATCTGATCACGTTCCATCCCCAGCTGCGTCAGATGCTCGCTGGCGGCGGTGTTTATGCGGAAGCGGACGACGGCCGCCCCGTCTTTTTGCTCCCGTTCGGCGATTGCTGCTTGATCGGGACGACCGACATCTTCTTCGACGAAAACCCTGCCAAAGCGAAAGCTTCCGACGAGGAACTCGATTACCTGGTCGCTGTTGTTAATTCGTTGTTTCCGCAAACGAAGTTCAGTCGTCAAGACATCGAATGCTTTTACTGTGGCGTGCGTCCGCTGCCGTATCGCGAGAGCGGCAAGTCGGCCGCTTCGGTGACGCGGAACCACATTCTACACGACCATCCCGACCAACCGTGGCCGATGCTGTCGATCATCGGCGGGAAATTGACCACCTGTCGCAGCCTGGCCGAAGAGACGGTCGAGTGGCTGGCCGATCGAGTCGGTTTTGAGGCGAAGGATCTTGGCCGCGATCGTCCTTTCCCCGGTCATGAGGATTGCCGCGAAGCGACGACGGCCAGCGGCGATGGCGAAATGCTTGTCGGCACCCAAATCCCGCTGGCCGTGGTCGATGCGATCATCGCCGACGAACACGTTCGCCGATTGGGCGATTTGGTGGAGCGTCGGTTGATGTTGCTGTATCATCCACGGCTGTCGCGAGCCACGTTGGACCAACTGGCATCGCGGATGGTGGCGGCTGGAATTCTGGAAGCCGACAGCGTGGGGCAGGAAGTTGCGGAGTGTGAGCAGCGGTTGTTAACGATGTTTGGAAAGCAGGTGGCGAGTTGAAGAAGACAAAATTCATCCTGGCGTTGGATCAAGGGACGACCTCCAGTCGGGCGATCCTGTTCGATCATTCGGGACAGATTCGCGGGGTGGCGCAGCAGGAATTCCGGCAGATCCTTCCGCAACCAGGGCACGTCGAACACGATCCTGAAGAGATCTGGAGCAGCCAGTTGGCAGTCGCTCGGCAGGTGATCGAGGAAGCGAAGCTGACGCATGACGACATCGCTGCGATCGGGATCACCAACCAACGCGAAACGGTTGTCGTCTGGGACCGCGAGACGGGCAAACCGATTCAGAACGCAATCGTTTGGCAGTCCCGAATCACCGCCGACCTGTGCGATCAATTGACGCGAGACGGAATGGCGGACACCTTCCGCAACAAGACAGGACTTTTGATCGATCCCTATTTTTCGGGGACCAAAATAAAATACATCCTCGATCGTCACCCCGGATTAAGAGCGCGAGCCCAACGGGGCGAGGTCCTGTTTGGTACCGTCGATTCGTTTTTGTTGTGGCGGTTGACCGGCGGAAAACATGTGACCGATTACAGCAACGCCAGCCGGACGCTGCTGTACAACATCCACGATCTCGACTGGGACGACGAACTGCTGACGGCGCTCGACATTCCGCGTGCGATGTTGCCCGAAGTGCTCCCATCGAGCGGAAGCTTTGGCGAAACGAAACCGGAGTTTCTCGGCGGCGTGATCCCGATCGCGGGCGTCGCCGGCGACCAACAGGCGGCGACGTTTGGGCAGGGTTGTTTCGAAGAGGGGAGCGCCAAGAACACCTACGGCACCGGGTGCTTCATGCTGATGAATATCGGTGAAACGCCCAAGCTTTCCGACAATCGATTGCTCACCACAATCGGCTGGGGAATCGATGGCAAGGTGACCTATTGCTTGGAGGGTTCGGTTTTTGTCGCCGGAGCGATCGTGCAGTGGTTGCGCGATGGGCTGGGAATTATCGCGGAATCGCGCGACGTCGAATCGCTGGCGTCGAAGGTCGACGATGCGGATGACGTGATCGTTGTGCCGGCCTTGGTTGGGCTGGGAGCACCGCACTGGGACCCGCACGCCCGTGGAGCGATCTTGGGAATCTCCCGCGGCACCACGGCGGCTCATATCGCTCGAGCGTCGATCGAATCGATGGCCTTTCAAACGCGCGATGTGCTCGATGCGATGCAGCAGGACGCGGGGACTAAGCTGAAAATTCTGAAGGTCGATGGCGGAGCTTGCTGCAACGATGCGTTGATGCAGTTCCAAGCCGACATCTTAGATACGGCGGTCCAACGCCCGAAGGTCAGCGAGACGACCGCTTTGGGAGCCGCGTATCTGGCGGGACTTGCCGTCGGCTATTGGAAAAATCTGAAAGCCGTCAAAGAGAACTGGGCTTTGGATCGCGAGTTCACGCCCGCGATGGATCCCGAAATTCGCGAGTCGCGATATCACAAGTGGCAGATGGCCGTCGAACGCTCCAAAGGTTGGGCGAACTCGTGAGCCGAATCAGCCCTGCTTGATCCCCAACATCCGGTCCAGCGAATCGGCCGTCTGGTAGACCAACGCTTCGGGGAAGTGTTGGTAGGGATGGAAATATTCGAACGTGAGATAGCTGTCGTAGCCGATCTGGTCGAAGGCGGCCAGCACCGCGGGCCAGTTCGTGGTCCCATCCAGCAGCGGGCGGAAGGCTTCCAACGAATGGTCGCTTCCCTTTTTGGTGAACTCTTTCAGGTGAACGTTCTTGATCCGTTTGCCCAGGATCGGAATCCAGTGCTCGGGGAACTGGTACTCCATGATGTTGCCGGTGTCGAAGTGGACTTTCACATGCTCGCTGGAGAAGCTGTCGACAAAGTCGGCCATCTCCATCGGCGACATCAGAAAACCGTTGAAGAAGATGTTTTCCATGTTCAGCGAAACGTTCAGCTTCTCGGCTTGAGGCAACAGTTTCCCGATCGCTTCGCGGGCCCGGCGATCGCAAACATCGTTAGGAGTCGGATCGTGATCGGCTCGCCACGGCATGTGGACCGCTCCGGGAACGACTAACAAATTTTCCGTTCCCAAATCGTGAGCGGCTAGCGTCATCTTGCCCGCCAGCTCCATCCCGCGGGCCCGCTCTGCAGGGTCGTTGCTGGTCAGCGGAAACGGCCAGAACAGGAACGAACAGACGCCGCTGATCTCAATCCCGATCTCGTCGGCCATCCGGCGGATCGCATGGAATTCTTTGGTCCCCGATTTGGGCGATAGTTCGCTGTCGAGATCGTAATTCAGCTCGATGCCGTCGAAGCCAGCAGCTTTGGCGAGTTCCATGCACTGCCGCAGCGACATCTTGTCGGGGTAGGGGAAGGCCCACAAATTGATCGACTTCTTCATCGCATACCGAGGCCGCGGCGGATCGGTCGATTCTCCCTGAACCGCTACCGAGCCGGCTCCATCGGCCTGACTGGCGACAGCCCAAGCGGCGCTGCCAAAAGCTGCGTAGGTCAACAGATCGCGTCGTTTCAGAGAGGATTCGGGTTGCATCGGCATCGCCTATCGAGATCGAGAATTCGGGGCCCCCAAAGCAGATCGGTTGCGATATGATACCACAACGGGAATCGCAGCGTCGCGACAAATGAGCGGTGTAGCAACGCTTGCTGTGTGAGAGTCTTCCGCTTAGTCTATAGACTTGCGGCAAGCGATACTCCGCAAAAGCTTCGCAGCGGTCTTCTACTCATCCTCTAATTCTGTCGCGAGAGAATCTACCGATGGCAGTCGAAACCAACGCAGGCCGCGCCTATCGCCATCTCCGCAGCAAGTTGCTGGCGGGCGAATTTGAACCGGGAACGCGGCTGTTGTACGGACCGATTGGCAAGGAATTAGGGATCAGCGCAACACCGGTTCGCGAAGCGGTTGGGCAATTGGTCAACGAAGGGCTTGTCGATCTGGTGCCTCAGCTCGGCGCGATCGTCCGCAAGATCGACCGCGATGAATTGATCGAACTGTATGAGGTTCGCGAAGCGATCGAACCGTACGCTGCAGCTCGGGCAGCGGAGCGGGCGGCGACGAAGCAGTTGAATCAGATTAAAGCACAAGTCGATCGGATGCTCGCGTTGACCGATCAACTGGCAAATTCCAGTTCCGAATTCGCCAACAAACGGATGACCGCCCAGTTTGAGAAAGCCGACTTTGCCTTCCACATGTTGATCATCGAAGCGACGGGCAACCAAGCGCTCGCGCGAACGGCGGTCCGCTCGCATGTGCTGACGCGCGTGTTTGGAATCCGCCGCCACCGCTACGATGTCGCCACGATGCGCAGCACCTGCGACGACCATCTCCAGATCCTGACGGCGATCCAAGCGGGCGATGTCAAGAAATCACGCTCTGCCTCAGCGACGCATATCAGCCGCGGGCTCAAAGCCTCACTCAAAGCAATCGACGAAAGCTAACCCATGCAAGCGCAATTCACGATCATCGATTGGTCGGTGCTGATTCTCTACTTTGTCGGCGTGATCGGCATCGGACTCTACTTCTCCGGAAACAGTCGTTCATCGGACAACTTCACCACCGGCGGCCGTTCGCTTCCCGGTTGGCTGTGCGGTCTGTCGATCTTCGCGACCTTCTTGAGCAGCATCAGCTATCTAGCGTTGCCGGGCAAATCCTTTGTCGACAACTGGAATCCGTTTGTCTTCTCGCTCGCCCTGCCGCTCGCCGCGCTGATTGCGGTGCGGTACTTCGTTCCGTTGTACCGATCGACCGGAGAGGTCTCGGCGTACGCGCTGTTAGAACGTCGCTTCGGTGCCTGGGCACGCGTTTATGCCAGCGCGTTCTATCTGCTGTATCAGATCGCTCGGATCGGCGTGGTGATGTATCTGATGGCGCTGCCGATGGCGGTGATTTTCGGTTGGGATATCCGTTGGATTATCGTTTGCACCGGAATCGTCGTGACCGTCTACGCGTTCATCGGCGGGATCGTGGCGGTGATCTGGGCCGATGCGATCCAGGCGATCGTGCTGTTGGCCGGAGCGTTGATCGCCGTGGCGGTGATTTTGGTCGGCTTGCCCGAAGGGCCTGGGCAGGTCTTTCAAATCGCAAACGATTCCGAAAAGTTCTCGCTCGGCAGCAGCGAAATCTGGACTGTTTCGCAGCCAACGATTTGGATCGTGCTGCTGTTTGGACTGTTCGAGAACTTGAAGAACTTCGGTATCGATCAGAGCTACATCCAACGCTACATCGCGGCGAAGAGCGATCGCGATGCGGCTCGCAGTCTGTGGATCAGCGCCGGACTGTACGTTCCGGTCAGCGCGTTGTTCTTCTTCATCGGGACGTCGCTGTTCGCCTGGTACTCCAGCTATCCCGACGACCTCGACCAAGTCCGGCAGATCGTCGCTCGCCAGCGGTTGATGCAGCAGGGCGTCGATCCAGAGTTCACCCTGTCGGCCGACAACGTCGAAATCTACTCGCCCAGCTATCAGGAACAGCTATCCACGACAGCGGCTTCGCTGACGCCGCGCGATTTGGGCGACCGCGTCTTCCCGCACTTCATCTCGGCTCACCTTCCACAGGGGCTCTCGGGGCTGTTGATCGCCGCGGTCTTTGCCGCCGCGATGAGCACGGTCTCCACGTCGTTGAACTCTTCGGCGACGTTGGTGATGAGCGACTTCTACCAGCGATTCGTTCGCCCCGAAGCGACCGATCGGCAACGGATGCGAGTGCTGCACGTCGCGACCGTCGTCTGGGGCCTGCTGGGGACCGGGATGGCGATCGCGTTGGTCCGGTTGACCGAAAGTGCGCTGGACGTCTGGTGGACGTTGTCGAGCGTTTTAGGAAGCGGGATCGTGGGACTGTTCTTGCTGGGCTTGATCAGCCAGCGGGCGAACAGCCGAGCCGCGCTCACAGCGGTCGGTAGCGGTTCGCTTGTGATCGCTTGGATGGTGCTGTCGACAAGCGGTCTGTGGCCGGAAGAGCTGGCCGAATTGCAGAGCCCGTTTCACCAGTTCTTGGTGATCGTTGTGGGGACGGTAAGCATCGTCGTGATCGGATGCATTGCCGGACTGGCGACGAGCGGCATGCGGCCGCCGGCGAAGGAGGCTTAACGGCCTTCGCGGAGCCGATAGCCAAGAAAGTTATCGAGGTCGGCTTCGGCTTCGATCATCCGAACCGTCTTTTCGATATCGTATTCGACGCGGCGGAATTCCAGCCGGCGATCTTCGACGATCACGTAACAGCTGCGTGGATCGCCGTCGCGCGGTTGCCCAACGCTACCGACATTGACCATCGCCTTCTTCCCCGACAGTTCGTAGACGTGACCGGTTTCATCGGGGCGAACGAACTGATTCTCGTGCGTGAAGACTCCCGGGACGTGGGTGTGCCCCTGGAAACAGACCTCGGGAACCATCGAGAAGATCTTTTCCATCTTGCGAGGATTGTAGGTGTCCTCGGGAAAGACGTATTCGGTCGTTGGTCCCCGCGCCGAACCGTGGACATATAACATGCCGCCGCGGCGATAGGTTCGTGGCAGATTGCACAGCAGGTCCAAGCGTCGGCGGCTGGCTTCTTTGTCGGTGCCGTTTTCCAGCTGACGCCGGGTCCAGAAGATCGCTTGTTCGGCGGCGGCGTTGAAACCTTCGGGGTCGAACAGCGCGCTGAGATCGTGATTGCCGAGGATCGTGAATTCGAATCCCGCCACGACGTCCAAGCACTCACATGGTTGCGGACCGTAGCCCACAACATCTCCAAGACAGGCGATGGAGTCGACGTTTTGCTCGGCGATGTCGGCGAGCACGGCTTGAAGCGCGACAAGGTTTCCGTGAATGTCGCTAACGATCGCCTGACGCGGCATGGAGTATTCCTAGTTTCAATCAGCCGCGACGGCGGCTGGTGTTGCAGCAGGGGCTAGCCCCGGCAGATTATTCAAATCCAGCATCGGCTGGAGTCTCGCAGTTCCAAGCCGTGTCGTCTTTACCGCCCCAGTTTAATACGATCACCCAACATGTTGGCAAGATCGGGTTCGTCGTAAATTTTCTGAGCCGTTTTTTCGACGTCGTATTCGATCCGCCGAAACTCGATCTTCATCGATTCGTCGTCCAAGACGACGTAGCAGGAGCGGCGATCTTCATCGCGTGGCTGTCCAACGCTGCCCACGTTGACCATCATCTTCTCGGGACCCAGCTGGTATTCGTAATTGCATTCCTCGGGCGTCAGGAACTCACACTGCGTCGTGAACACACCTGGAAGGTGGGTGTGGCCTTGGAAGCTGTAATGTTCGATACGAGCGAACAAGATTTCCATCTTCCGCTGATCGTAGACATATTCGGGGAAGACGTATTCGTTGGTTGGATCGCGGCTGCTGCCGTGCACGAACATAAACGGATCGGCTTTGTGCAGACGGGGCAGGGTGCCAAGAAAATCCCAGCGGCGATTCGATTCGCTGGCCGGGCCGCTGTCCAATTTGTCGCGCGTCCAATAAATCGCTTGCAGGGCGACGGGATTGAAGCCATCGGGATCGAACAGCGCCGCCTGATCATGGTTGCCCAAGATCGTAATGGCACAGCGTTTCATCACGAGATCCAGGCATTCGCATGGATTGGGACCGTAGCCGATAATGTCCCCTAAACAGACAATTTCGCTGATGTCTTGCGAATCGATATCGGCAAGGACAGCGCGCAGGGCTTCCAGATTTCCATGGATATCGCTAATCAGAGCTCGCTTCACGCTAATGCACCTCGTGGATGGAACGCTTGTTCAAGGGGAAACTATAGCCCGTCGTTGTAGAGAGTTCCACCACATGCTATTCCTCTTGTCCCTCGTTACGGGAAACAAGCTATTGTAAATTCTACGTTTTTCCGGGCACAATCCCACAATGATCTGGCATTTGGCAATTGAAACAAGCGGGCGCGAAGCCTCGATCGCCTTGTTACAAGGCAATCACCTGGTCCGCGAACTGAATTTGACGGTAGAGCAGCGTACGACGGCCAGCTTTGCCCCCGCGATCCAGACCTTGTTGGGGTTGATTCCGGCCGGCGATCCGCCGCTGGGACTTGTCAGTGTTTCGGTAGGGCCGGGATCGTTCACCGGTCTGCGAATCGGAGTGACCGCGGCAAAAACGCTCTGTTTTGCTTTGAAAGCCGATCTTGTCGCCGTCGATTCGCTGGCGATCATCTGCCAGCAACAGCGGGAAGCTTGGTTGGCGAACCCCGAACAATTTCCCGCTACGGCGCGACGAATCGCCGTCTGCACCAACGCCTACCGGGGGCAGTTATTCATCCGCACCGAGCACCTGGACGAACAAATCGACCCGGACGAAGGGGCGACCGAAATTGTCGATCGAAGCCGATGGGATGATTTGCAGGCGACGATGGACATTTATGCGGTGGGACGCCGCGTTGTCGAACCGCCGCCGAGTCGGGACGCTTCGGCGACGGAACCTTCGGCCGCCGATGAGGTCGAATATGGGACGACCTTTGATGGCTGGCCGCGGCCGATGGCAGCGACGCTCGGACGGCTCGCTTGGAAGATGTATCAATCAGGCAAGCGGGACGATTACTGGTCGTTGGTGCCGCGTTACCTTCGTAAGAGTGCTGCCGAAGAAATGGCGGATGAAAAAGACAATCGCCAAAATTCGGCTGGCACGTATTCGCAAGCAAAGAAAATTTGACACAATTGATGCGGCTCGATTGTCCCCTTTCCACCCAAGGCCGATCCCTTGCTCGTATCCAGCTCCAGTTCTACCGCTCCCGACCACAGCCGCTTTGTCGACGGAACTGCCGTCACCACGCTCGCCTTTGATCGCAGTGGCGATCTCGCCGCGTACGCCGCCGCAGCGATCGCTGAATCGATTCATTCGCACAATCAAGCTGGCAAGCAGACCGTCTTGGGATTGGTGACCGGTTCGACCCCCACTGGCACGTACCGCGAATTGATCCGGCTGCATCGCGAGCAAAAGCTCGACTTCTCCAACGTTAAGATCTATCTGTTGGGCGAATACATCGGGCTGAATCCCGAGAGTCCGCAGAGCCATCTGACTTCGATTCGCCATTATCTGACCGACCACGTCAACATCCCCGCGGAAAACGTGTTGGTCCCCGACACCACCGTCAGCGTCGACCGGATCGAATCGGTCTGCAACGCTTACGAACAAGCGATTCAGGACGACGGCGGATTGGACATCGTCGTCTGTGGCATCGGTCGCAACGGGCACGTCGTATTCAACGAGCCTTTCAGCATCCGCAACAGCCATACGCGGATGTGTACGCTCGATCCAGTCACCCGCCGAGCCGCTGCGAGCGACTTCTTCGGCGAGGAATACGTTCCAACCCATGCCGTCACCGCCGGCTTGGAAACGATCCTCAACGCGCGCAAGATCCTTTGCCTGGCGTTGGGGGAACACAAAGCCGGTCTGGTTCGCGAAGCGTTTGAAGGGGGAATCACCGATCGCGTTCCCGCCAGCTTCCTGCAAGAACATCCCAACCTCGAACTGTTGCTGGACCAACCCGCCGCGGGGATGCTGACCGGCATCGCGACCCCATGGTTGTTGGGCAACATGTCGTGGGACGAACCGATGATCAAGCGGGCGGTCCTGTGGCTCAGCGAAGTCGCCGGCAAGGCGCTGCTGAAACTGGACGACAACGATTTCCGCGTCAACGACCTGCACCAATTGCTGCGTCACTACGGCCCCGCCGAACGATTGGCTCATCGCGTCTTCCGGATGATGATGGACACGATCGATTACCATCCGGCCGGTCGCGATGATCAGGTCTGCTTGTGCTTCAGTCCCCATCCGGACGACGACGTGATCAGCATGGGCGGCACTTTGATCCGCTTGGTCGAAGACGGTCATCAGACGCATGTCGCTTATATGACCAGCGGCAACATCGCCGTCTTCGATCACGACGCGCTCCGCGTTGCCGATCTGGTGACCGAATACAACCGCCTGTTCAACATCGATCTAGATCGGTCGGCGGAAGTTGAAAAACAGGTTCGCCGCGGTCTCGATTCGAAGCGACCGGGACAGCCCGATTGCGAAGAGATCCAACGAATCAAAGGCCTGATCCGCTGGAGCGAAGCTCGCGCGGCAGCCGTCAAAGCGGGCTGCAAAGAGGAGAACCTGCACTTCTTGGATCTCCCGTTCTACCGCACCGGAACGGTCACCAAAAATCCGGTCGGCGAAGAGGATGTGCAGATCATTTACGATCTGTTGCTGAAAGTGAAACCACACGTCGTCTTTGTCGCTGGCGATCTGGCCGACCCTCACGGCACGCACCGCGTCTGCGCCGAAGCGATCTTCCTGGCGCTGGGACGATTGAAGGAAAAGAATCAACCGGTTCCCGAGGTGCTGCTGTACCGCGGGGCGTGGCAGGAATACGCGTTGCACGAGATCGAGATCGCGGTGCCGTTGAGTCCCGACGATTTGGAGCTGAAACGCAAAGCGATCTTCATGCACGAGAGCCAGAAGGACGAAGCCCTGTTCCCCGGCAGCGATCCACGCGAATTTTGGCAACGTGCCGAGGACCGCAACCGCGGCACCGCCGACGCGTACAACCAATGTGGGTTGCCAGAATATTACGCGTTGGAAGCCTTCACGCGCTGGAACGGCGAACCGATCTAACGCGTTGGCACCATCGCGCGGCGAGGCCAGCGAAGCGGAGCCCGTTTGCGAAATGCAACCATCAGCAGCGCAGGCAACAGAATCAGATCGCCGATCAACGCGGCGATCATCGTGATGCAACAGAGCGCTGAGAACAACTTGATCGCGGGCATGGGATTCAACAGCATCGATCCAAATCCAGCGACCAAGATCCCAGTCGTCAGCAGCAGCGCTGGCCCGACGCGGAGCATCGTGATGCGAACCGATTCGGCGACCGGGCGTGTCGGTCTTCGATCCTGTTGAAAGTGCGTGATCACATGGATCGTGTCGTCGACCGCCAGGCCAAGGCACAGCGAAAAGGTCAGCGCCGAAGTGATCTGCAGCGGATAGCCCAAGATCGATAATCCGGCGGCGGTGATCAACAGCGGCAACATGTTGGGGATGAAGCTGATCAAGCCGATCAACAGCGATCGAAACTGGATCGACATCACCGCGAAGATCAAGACGCTAGCCACCGATAGACTGCGAGCCAAATCGCCGATCACCGCTCGCATGTTCTGCGCCGCGGCAACGACGGTGCCGGTGACTTCGATTTCGAAATCGGGATGCGTCGCCATGATCGGCTCCAGCTTGGCATCCAACCGCAACAGACGCTCCTCCAACGCGATCGCTCCATCGTTGGGCACCCGCGTGCTGACTAGCATCTGCCGCTGATCGGGGTTGAAGATCCGATCGACAGCGCCGCGGCGACCTTCGATCAATTGATACTTCTCCTCCCACGAACGCCCTGGGAATCCGGCCAACGTGTTGTAGATCGATGCTGGCGGAGCGAAGCCTGTTGTCTCTTTGACCGCTTTGGAGACCCGCCCGGCAACGACGTTGATCTCCGACGCCGGGAACGACAACGTCTCGGGCCAGCGGATGATAATCAGCACCGGCAGCGCGCCGCCAAGCTCCGCGTCGGCAAGCCGCAGCGCCTCGTTCGTCTCATCCGCCTCGGGGATCGCTTCGGTCCAGCGGATATCGACTTTCTGATCGATCGCAAAAGGCAACATCGCAAAAAAGGCAACGATTCCCAGCAGCGAAACGCGAATCGGAACCCGCAGCGGCATCCGCGAAACTCCCGCCATCATCGATTCCATCCACGGGACGCTGCTGCCGCGGCGGCTGTGCAGATGCGATTCGGGAAGGAAACGAATCGCCAGCGGCAGCACGCACAGGTCGGCGATCAACGCCGCCGCCGCACCGATCCCGGCCCACAAACCAAACTCCGCGACCGCATCCAACCGCGACAATTGCAGCGAACCGAAGCCGATCATCGTCGTCAACGAAGTCAATAGACACGCCGGGCCGACACGCAGTAACGACGCATAGATCGCGCGGCGCCGCGTGTGCCCGGCGGCCAAGCGACGATTCGCTGCCAACAGCAGATGGATCGCATCGGTCAGGCCGATCACGAAGATCAGCGACGGCAGCGAACTGGTCAGCCCGCCGACAGCCACTCCGCACCAGCCCATCAATCCAAACGTCCAGATCGAACCGAGCGTCGGCCCCAACATGCAGACGCCAACCGGCGCCAGGCCGCGGAACAGCAGCAGCGACGCGGTCATGCCGGCGATCATGGCGAACGCCGATCCGTAGAACAGTGACCCTTGGATCGAAGACAACACGCCGTCGCGAATCGCCGGATGGCCCGCTTTCCAAACGCGCAGACCGCTGTCGGTTTCAAAGCCTTCGATCACGGTGTCGATCGGCGCGATCGCCGATCCGATCTGCGATTGGGTGAGATCGCGTCCTTTTAACAGCACCCAAAAGACCATCAGTTCGCCGCTGTCGCTGATCAATTGCCCCGCGGCCGATGGATGCGATGTCAGGTCGTGGCGGATCTTTTCCGCATCCCAGCCCGGCGGAATCGCTTCGGGCAGCACGGGCAACATCGCCCCGCCGCGGCGCAAATCGAAGACGCTTGCGACGCCAGCGACATCGTCGAGCGATTGCAATTGGTCGCGGAGAGCTCGCAAGCGATCGATCGATTGCGGGTCTAAAAGACGATCCCCTTCGATCATCAACAACAGATCGTTGTCATCGGGGCCGAAGACCTCGTGCAGATCGCTCAGCTGATGACTAGAGCGGTCGTTGGACGAGAAGACCGCGTTGGGAGAGGTATCGAAGCGAAGTCGCAGCAGGCCCATGCCACAGCTGACGGTCACCGCCAGCACGATGCATAAGAATAAGAACGGTCGGCCTACCGTCAATCGCGCCCAGATTCGCATCCGTCGTGTTCTCCCTAACCGACTTCAAGCTTCACCAAACGCAGGTGCTACAGTTCGGTTTGGTTGCGAGATTCGGGAGTCGACACATCCAGGGAACCATCCGAACCGCGGTCGACTCGCACCCGTGGCGTGTCGACTTCGACGTTGCCATCGCGATTCGCTTTGACCTTCACGTTGGGTGTCTTCACGTCGACGCCACGTCCCGATTCGTGATTGACTTCGACGCCACCGGCTTTCACGTCGACACGCTGTCCCGGTTTCACATCGACATCGACGCCCGGTGCATCGACCTGAACACCGTTCTCCGCATCGTAAGAGAACCCGCCTCCAGGCCATTTGATATCGATGCCATCGGATTTTCCCGACTTCTGCGACTGCGACTCCTCGCAACCGGTTAACAAAACGGCGAGACCGATCAACGCGACAGAGAAAGCTTTCATGGCACTAGCCGTATGTGGGAGGTAATGGGCTTCATGGGGCGGACAAATTCAACGTACCGGATCCAGGTGCGGTTGAACAGATCGGATCGGTTCTCGATCGCAGCCCCAATCCCCCCGCAGCGATCGCCCTATTCGCTCTTCAGCCCAAAACTGGCCATGTGCAGACCGCTGGTATCGTCGTAGGCGAACGAACCGGCGGGGGCCATGTATTGGGTGAAAACCGAAAGCGGCGGCAGGTCGTTGTCTTCCAAGGCATCGTGGAACATCTTGGCGACCGGATTGTTTTCGGCCAGCCGACGCAGTCCCTCACGCATCGGCGGTGCCTTCAGCATTTCGTAGACAGCTCGGAACGATTCTTCGGGACGGGTGAAAGAGAACATGAACGGCGGGCGACCGTCCAATTGGCCCGACAGTTCGCCGGCGATCAAATCGTATTCGATCAGATTCGAGATCGGTCCCGGGCCGCTCCCCGTTTCGGTCTTGATCGCCTGCTCCAGGAACTGGCGACTGTCGGTGTAGACCAGATGGTCTCCCACGATCGCAACGTGTGGTTGGCCGCGACGCATGTACTCTTGCATCGACTCGGGAATCTTCGCCTCGCGTCCGGCGTACAGCGTCACTCCGGCAAACTTTTCCGCATTCCAGTCGGGCAGGTTGGCCATCGCTTTGCCGAGCGTCTCCTCCGCGGCAACGGGATCTTTTAGTTGAGCGCCGAACAAGTTGACTTGGCTTCCAAATCGGGCTGGCGTTTCAATCCATCGCGACGTGGTGAAGCGGCCGGTCAGTTGCGAGATCAGGTCGGTCTGCAGATCGACTTTCAGCTGGCGGTTCGCTTTCCCAAAGATGTCTTCGTTAAAACTGCCTGCACCACGGATCTGATCGTAGACACGTCGCGCACCATCCAGCGACTTTTCGACCTCCCAGTTGATCGCCATGAAACCCGTGGCATCGGACGGGACAAAGCTTGGCGGTCCGACGGGGCCCTGTTGCGGTCGCACGACCGACAGCACCCCGCCGCGACGCGGATCCAGCAACAGGTGCATGTGCGATATCGATTCGAAGCGTTTGCCGCCGGTAAAAATACTGCCACCGACTCCCTTGATTCCCTCGAGTCCCAGATTTTGAACGATGAAGAAGAACATCCCCGCCCCGCTCCCCGAAGCGGTTGCTTTGTCGAGGATACCGTAAGGATCGACGTAGAAAGTCAGCTGAGGTCGCGTCTCTTCGGTCCCAACGCAGTGGCTCATCACGGTCGTAAAGTTCGAATTGCCCGACAGACGTTCGTCGTCCAATGAACCCTTCCAGCGCATCAAGATCTCGCGAACCGAATCGAGCTCGCTGCCGATGACCAAAGTGTCGTCGTGGACGAGATAGTGCATCGATTGGGGGCGATTGCCCATCTGCAACGAAACGATCTCGACGTTCTGTTCGGTTGCCACGGTCCGTTGGAAGCCGTTTTCTGTCATCTGTCCTTCGGCGGTCTCCAACAATCGACGCAGCACGGGCGTTTGGTCTCCCGATTCGATGATCGCAACGATGCCAAAGGAGAGCCGCGTGGTCAGTCGCTGTTGGCGACGTTTTTGCTGCAGTCGCTCGCGAATCGCTTCGGGAGACTCATCGTCAACTTTGGGCGTGTTTTCCGTGGCATCGCCGTTGACGGGAGCCTCTTTCATTCGTTGGAGCCTCGCTTCGGCATCGGTTGGAACCAACGCGACCGAAAGCTCCCCTTGAGAGATCGATAGCAATTCGTCCAGCGTCACGCCCAGCTGCTCGCTCATGTTGGCGATCAAATCCTGCGCCCCTGTATAGACTTGGGATACCAGCGGTCGGACTTGCGGATCGGCAGCCATTCGCCCGGCGGCGGATTCTCGCATGATCTGGCGGTAAGCGGCGGTATCGTCGATCCGGAAATAGGCCAACGATTCGCTCGGCAGCAGCCGCGGGGCGGTCGGCCGCGGATCGGACTGGCCCATCGAAACCGACACGGTCAACAGCGATAGCAGGCATGCGGAGAGCCCGCAGCGGACGGAGGAGTACATTCGAAGGCCACCTGTTGGAAGATTTGAGTTATCGAGTGGAGCGATCTCAATTTGGGGGGAGTGCTCGCGTGAATTCATTCTATTCGTGGAGTTATTGCCGTACTTGGCCGGTGTAAGAATAATTTTTGGTATCTTTGCGATAATCGATACAATCGGTTACTGAGGCCGCAAGTTTGTGCGGCATGTTCGTTACAGCCGAAATCATGAGTACGATGGTTGTATAAGTTTCAAACCGCATTTCGAGCCCGACCCGATGAAGCATCTGATCACCATCAGCATCCTGCTGACAGCACCTGGATTGGTCGCGAGCGTCCACGCTCAAGGCAACGCCGGCAATGCGGGTGGAAACCTGTCGACGACCGGACAAGTCGCCGGTGGCGAACTGGCGACGATCGACGTGGAGTCGGCGTTTGCCGGGGGCGTGCAGCGCGATGGCACGATCGGTGCCTCCGGGAGCACCGTCCCGGCCTTCAGCACTCAAGGCCAAGCGGCTCAAGGTACCACCGGGGCGCGATCGACCGCGCTGGGTGGCGGTGCGATGGGGGGAGCCTTTGGCGGGGCGTTCAATCAATTGTTTGGTGCGGGGGCTCAAGGCCAGTCGCAATCGAACCAGAAAACCTTCCGCACGCGTCTGCGTGGCGAAATCGAAGTCGACCGTCCGAGTGTCGCTTCGCGGCAATCGACGATTCAAAATCGTTTGGTCAATCTGCCCGTTGCCGCTCGCATGACGGGAGTTCGTTTGAAAATGAACGACCGCACCGCCGTGTTGACCGGCAACGTGAAGACGGAAAAAGATCGTCGCATGGCCGAGATGCTGATGCGGCTGGAACCGGGCGTTTCGAAAGTCGACAACCGCTTGATCGTCGAAGGGATGGGCGAACTGATCCCACCCGGTACGGCTGAATAGGCGACGCCGCGATGATTTTTAGCTGGATTGCACAGCGGCGGCGCGACCGCATCCGTCGCCAACCGATGCGCAGCGATTGGTCGCAGATCATCGATCGCAATGTCGCATATGTGCATCGCTTAAACCACGACGAGCGAGCCAAGCTCGAATCGGACGCGCTCGTTTTCATCGCGGAAAAAAATTGGGAAGGCTGCAAGGGCCTTACCATGAACGATGAGATTCAGGTCACGATTGCAGCTCATATCAGCCTGCTGTGCCTCGGTTTCACCGACCAATTCTTCGACATGGTTCAATCGATCCTTGTCTACCCCGATGTCTATACGGCCAAGAGTCACACGTCGATCGGATCGGGAGTCCTGATGGAAGGCGTCTCGCATCGCGAGGGAGAAGCCTGGTATCGCGGCCCAGTCATCCTTTCCTGGGCCGATGTTTTGGAAGATGGCGACCGCGACAATGATGGCAACAATCTGGTGCTGCATGAATTTGCACACCAATTGGATATGCTCAACGGACGCGTCGTCGACGGAACGCCGCCACTGGAAACGCAAGCTCAGTTCGACCGCTGGCAGACGCTCATCGAGCGCGAGTACGAGCAATTGGTATCCGATTGCCAATACGGACGCTCTCACGTGATCAACAGCTACGGTGCCGAACACATCAGCGAATTCTTCGCCGTCGCTACCGAAACCTTCTTCGAACGCCCGCTATCGTTCCGCGCCCGACATCCGGAACTGTACGAGATCTTCTCGCAATACTATCGCCAAAATCCCGCCGCGCGTTTCGACGGCTAGACAGCTTTCGCCGGCATGAAGCATTCCGCCCTGACCAATGGGATCCGCTGCGATCCTGCGGACGGATCGGCGGGAGTTCGCTCTTCAGGAATTCGCGTCAGAGGGTGCTGACCTTCTTGATTTGCGCTATCCGATTTGGAATCAGCCGATTCAGGGATCGCCACACTTTGCCCATCAATTTGTGGCTGTCCCCTTCCGGACTTCTCTTTTTCCTGATTTCTGCCCCGACAGAGCGATTGCCCGACTCCCAGAATCCGCCCACCTGGACATGCTATGTCCACCACCCCCTCTACCGGGTAAATGTTCCGTTATACTCTTGTCGACGCGTTTTGTTGGGGTGCGCAATGCACACATGGGGTATAGCGGTGAGCCATGACGGCCTGGAAGCGAGGTTTGGTTGATGAGCATGGGAACGCAGCGGACGCGTCATCCTCGTTTACTTCGGTTGATTGCGCTCGAACGACGCGACGAGACCATCAAGACGCTGGCGAAATCATTGGGCGTCGGTGAGAAAACGGTCCGCCGAGACATCGCGGGGCTGCGTCAGCTCCCGTTCGCGATTCAAGAGTACGCGGAGCAGAACGGTCGCAAGACCTACAGTTTGTCCCGCGATGCGATCGAGCAGGTGCGGTTCACCTACGACGAAGCGTTCTCGTTGATGATCTGCCAGGCCGGCACCAGCGGTTTCGAACACATGTTGATCGGCGACGCCTCTCGCTCGGCATTTGAGAAGATCCGAGTCGCACTTGGCGGCAACCGAGCCGATTATTTTGAGCGGATCTCCCCGTGGCTCCTCTGCTCGCCAGGGGATGGGAATTGCCACGAGCGACCGAGTACTCGACGCAATCACGCTGGGGATTGGAGAGAGCGGAGCGACCTTCATCGCCAACCGCTCAGCCTGCTCGATCGAGCCTGTCACGCTGACCGGCACGATCGAAATCAAAAGCTACATCCTCAGCTTCGGCCCAGCCGCCGATGTCATCGAACCCGAGTCACTTGGTAAAGAAGTCGCCGATGAACTTCAGCCAATGCTCGCCCGCTACACGAGCGAATCACCTTCACGAATCAACAATGCTGCGAGTATGAGGAAATGAACGAACCACAAAAAGTCACACGCTATTGCCCCGAGTGCAAAACGAAGGTTACTGCGGAGGAACAAAGGTTTGCGACCCCGCAAATCTGCCCGAAATGCAAGACCCGCGTGCTGTTCGTCGATTACTTCAACGTCCGGCCCGAGCTCCCCCCTGTATTGGTCGAGTTTGTCGGCTCCGGCACTCCGTTGAGTCAACCCAAGGTGCAACTGGTTGGCTTAGTTGCAGTTGTCGCCCTAGCAATTGCTTTCATCGGCGCGGCGTTCTCGGGGATTTCCATCGGGTTGTTCATCGTTGCAGGTGCTACCTTCGTACTGGGACTTGCGGGGGGCGCGTACTGGTTAGATCACGGCACCAAAACTAACCAACTGCGGCAATCCTATCGCGACCTGATGCAAACGGCGGAACAATTGCATCGCCAACAGACCGCACTTGTACAGCAATGCCACGGTTTTCAATCGAATTTTGAACAACTCATCGCTGTGGAAACCGCGACGATTCAGCAACAGCATGCCAAACTATTGGCCGATGCGGCCACCGATCGCGAGAATGCCGCCAATGAATGGTCTGCTGTTCAAGTTCGCGTGTCAGAAGCAATGGACGAGGCAAAGACCGAGATCGCCTCGTACGAGGCCGCCGCCGCAGCAATCGCAACCAGATATCTGACCGAAGTTCGCAAAGGAATCAAATCCAAACTCAATTCCAACAACTACCACAAGATGCTTGAGACGTATGAAAAAGCGGTCGAGTTTTGCGGCAAGAAAGGATATCCGGTTGCTCCCGAAATTTATGAGTCCGTCAAAGCAGAACTAAAGGAAGACTATGCAGAAGCCGTTCGCAAGGAAGTTCAGCGGGCCGAGCAGGCACGAATTAGAGAACAAATAAAAGAAGAACAAAAAGCCGAACGAGAACTCGAACGCGAAATGAAACGGATCGCCGCGGAACGCCAAGCCATTGAAAAGGCCTTGGCGGAAGCGTTAGCACAAACTCAAGACGAGCATTCCGCTGAAGTGGAAGAATTACGACGTCGACTGCAGGAAGCCGAGTCGAAGGGCCAACGCGCCCTGTCGATGGCTCAGCAAACCAAATCGGGGCACGTGTACGTGATTAGCAACATCGGCAGTTTCGGCGATCAAGTCTTCAAGATCGGAATGTCGAGGCGACTTGATCCCATGGACCGCATCAAAGAACTTGGCGACGCATCGGTTCCCTTCCCGTTCGACGTCCACATGATGCTGGAAAGTTCCAATGCGCCGGCTTTGGAAAACGCCCTCCATCGCGCGTTCCATGATCGCAGAGTCAACGGAGTCAACCTACGCAAAGAGTTCTTCCGCGTCTCGATTCAAGAGATCATTGATCTCGTCGAAGGCCTGCAAGACGACGAACAACACACCATCCCCTTCACTGCGGGTCCATTCACGATCGAACCCGAAGCCGATCAATATCACGCAACACTTGCGATGACCGACGAAGACAGAGATATGATCGATTCGACCTATGAGTCTGAAGCAGATACTGCCAATGCATGAAAAGGGGCGTAAACGGTTTCGGATCCCTATGTTGGTTTACGAAAACTTCTTAGACATCTATCGTCCACAAGCAAGGGGCGATTTGGAGACAGCCACAAACTGGATTACTTGCCCAGCGGACTACGGGGCGTAATGCACGCCCGCCAGGGCTAGTCCGCGTTGGAGTTTAGGCGAATCAGCTTAAAACATAGACTACACCTGGCACGACGCGCGGGGCGATGCCCACGTGGTTAAACTAGAAAAATTCGTGCTGGCTGGTTCGTCCCCCTTTTCCCTGCTCTGCTTCTCGAAGGATCGTCCCCATGATTTCAATCGACCAAACGTTTGTAGATTCGGAGGCGCCCAACAGTAACGCGATCAGTAACGGGCGCGGTTTGTTGGTCAAAGGAAAGTTCGTCGCGCTGCATAAGAGCGATGACGAGACGATCCTGTTTGGCGAGTGTAGCGGCAGCGGACGGACGAACTATCACTGCTCGTGCGACTTCATCACGCCGGGCAAAGTCACCTACCGCTGCTCCTGTCCCAGCCGTCAGTTTCCCTGTAAGCATTGCATCGGGCTGATGTATGCCTTTACCGACGGCAAGCCATTCGCTGTGGCTTCGGTTCCCGAAGACCTTGCCGCCAAGCGGGAGAAGTTGGAACAGCGGGTGGAGAAAAAGAAAGCCGATGCGACCAAGCCTCGGAAGGTCAACAAGTCGGCTCTAAAGAAGAAGATCCAAGCTCAATTGGACGGCCTGACGCTGCTGGAACAATTGACTCACGAATTGATTCGCACGGGGATGGGGAACACCAACGCCAAGACTGCGAAGAACATCGAACAACAAGCCAAACAACTGGGGAACGCCTATCTGCCCGGCGCCCAATCGGCGCTGCACGCTTATACGAAACTGTTCTCTGGCGACGACGGCGGCTTTGATTCCTCGGTCGCACCACAGCAGCGCGAAGCGATCTACAGCCAGGCGTTGGATCAATTGACTCAATTAAACGCGTTGATCAAAAACGGCCGCAGCTATCTGAACGATCGACTGGCCGACCCCGAACTCGCCGCGGAGACGCAGTCGACGATTGCGGCTTGGCTGGGGCATGCGTGGCAGTTACGTGAGTTAAAAGAGGCGGGGCTGGTTCAAGAAAATGCCGAACTGATTCAACTCGCCTTCAACTCCTACGACGACATCGCGCGGCGGGAACTTGTCGACACCGGAATCTGGATGAATCTAGGGGACGGCCAGATCGGACTGACTCTAAATTTCCGGCCTTACAAAGCCCTGAAATTTGTCAAAGCGGAGGACAGCTTTTTTCAGATCGCTCAAGTTCCTGAACTCTGCCTATATCCGGGGGACATCAATCCGCGAATCCGTTGGGACGCGCTCACGCCACGCCCCGTTGAGGCTTCCGATTTGCAAGCCGTCCGCCGGCACGCGCACAGCGATTTCGCCACCATCCTGAAGACGATCAAGACGCATCTGAAGTCGCCGCTGGCTGACCGGCGACCGATCGTGGCACTAAACTATGCTCAGATCGGCAAGGTTGGCGACGATCTGGTCGTCGAAGATGCCGCCAAGACGCGGATCGTGTTCACCGAAACGGGACAGGCCGAAGAGCCGGCCAGTTGTCATTTGTTGCAGTTGCTGCCGCCGGAGATGTTCCAAAACCAGACCTTGATCGGCCGCTTCCATCACGACCTGCGAGCCCGTACGCTGCGAGTGAAACCACTGAGTATCGTGACCGCCAGCCAAGTCTTCCGATTGACGTTTTAAGCAGTTCAATCGGTCAGCCCTTGTTGGGGACCAATGCAAACGCTGCCGGAGCGAATTCCAAGTAGAACCGAGCAGGGGGAGGCGTTATCATAGATCCTCCCCCGACGGTGCCTCCCCCCAACTCCATCCTGCCAGCGTTTTCATGATGTTTCGCCTTCCCATTGCCCTATTGCTGATCGTTGCTGCCGGTTCGCTGCCTGCTCAGTCGCCAGAGTTTGCTGTCGATGTGATGTCGGTGTTGTCCAAAGCGGGCTGCAATCTGGGAACCTGCCACGGCAATCTCAATGGCAAAGGGGGGCTGAAGCTGTCGCTGCGTGGACAGAATCCACGCGATGACTTCCGGACTCTGGTCGAAGAAGCGCGCGGCCGACGCGTCAACGTGTTGGCTCCCGATGCGAGTTTGATCCTGCAGAAGGCGACGGGGGCTGCGGCGCATCGCGGCGGGATTCGCTTCGATGCCGATTCGCAGGAGTACCGCGTGATCAAAGAGTGGTTGCAACAAGGAGCTCCGGCACCTTCGCCCGATGCCGCTCATGTGATCCAGTTGGATGTGACGCCACCGGAAGCTGTCGTCGCCGCGCCGCAGACCGATCTGCAATTGAAGGTTATCGCGCAACTGTCCGACGGCACGTCGCGCGATGTCACCGATCGCGCCTGCTATGAATTGTCGAACTTGATCGCGGAGATCAGCCCCGGCGGCCGAGTCACTCGACTCGCCCAAGGCGAAACCACGCTGATCGTTCGCTATTTGAACATGCAAGTTCCGGTCTCGATCGCATTCATCGATGCCCGTCCCGAATTCGTCTGGGACGCGCCACCGATCAATAATTCGATTGATCGTTTCGTCTGGGACAAACTGAAACGTCTGCGGATCAATCCGTCGCCGCTGTGCGATGACAACGTCTTCATCCGCCGCGCGTATTTGGATGCGATCGGACGAGCTCCAACGGCGACCGAGGCACAACAGTTTGCAAGCGATACGCGATCGGACAAACGCCGGCGTCTGATCGACGAGCTGTTATCGCGGACTGAATTTGCAGACTACTGGGCACTCAAGTGGGCCGACGTCCTGCGAACCGAAGAGAAGGTTCTCGATGAAAACGGTGTCGAGATTTTTCATGGCTGGATTCGCGATGCGATCGCATCGGGACGCCCTTGGACTGAATTTGTCAGCGACCTTGTGACGGGAGTTGGCAGCACGTACGACCAGCCCGCGGCGAATTACTACCGGGCCAATCGCGATCCGGCGACGCGTGGCGAGACGACGGCGCGGCTGTTCTTGGGAACGCGGCTGCAGTGTGCCAAGTGCCACAACCATCCGTTTGATCATTGGACGCAGAGCGATTATTACCAGTGGTCGAGTCTGTTTTCGCAGCTCGATTACGAACTGGGGGAAAACAAACGGAAGGACAAGCTGGACAAAAACGAGTTTGTCGGCGAACAGGTCGTGCTGGTCTCGAAGCAGGCGGAAGTCAAGAATCCCACGACCGGCAAGGTCGCTCCCCCGAAGTTCTTGGGCGGACCGACGTTAGATGAAAAGGCGCGCAAGGATCGTTTGCAATCGGTCGCGGATTGGTTGACGACCGAGGACAACGAACTGTTCGCCCAGTCGCAGGTCAACTTCATCTGGTATCACCTGATGGGGATCGGGCTTGTCGATCCGATCGACGATTTCCGATTGACCAATCCCGCAAGCAACCCGCCACTGATGCGGTATCTTGCCGATCACTTCGTGCAACAGAACTTCGATCTCCGCGCGGTGGTCCGCGAGATCATGAACTCGCAGACCTACCAGTTGTCGGCGCTCCCCAACGCCACCAACGCGCACGATCAAACCAGTTACTCCCACGCGATCGTGCGACGCTTGCCGGCTGAAGTGCTGCTCGATTTGCAGAGCGATGTGTTGGACGATCCAGCAGCGTTTGATGGGTATCCCAAGGGGATTCGCGCGACGCAGATTCCCGGTGTTCAGAAGCGGCGCAAACGGGACGCGAGGCTTCAGTTGGGGGATCGGTTCTTGAAAACGTTTGGCAAACCGGAGCGGATCCTGGCCTGCGATTGCGAACGTTCCAACGAAACGACGCTCAAGCAGGTCTTCATGTTGATCGGCGAAGGACTGAATCAACGTCTGGCGTCGCGCAGCAACCGGATCGCCCGCTTGGCGGCATCGGAACTCAGCGGAGCCGAGATCGCCGATGAACTCTACTGGACCGCGCTGACACGTCCGCCGAGCGACGCCGAACGCCAACGGGCGGCGCAGTTGATCGACAACGCGTCGGATCGACGTACCGCCGTCGAAGACCTCGCCTGGGCGCTGCTGAACGCCAAAGAGTTTTTGTTCCGGCGATAGCGAACGAGACGATTGTCGTTCGCGCCAAGGAATCTCTTCGCGACGAAGATTAAGCTTCGGTCAATGCTTTGATCGCGTCGATCACGTGCTGATCGTGACCGTCGACTTTGACACGCTTCCAAACTTTGGCCACTTTGCCTTCGGCATCGATCACAAATGTCGAGCGTTGGATTCCCATGCTTATTTTGCCGTACATGTTCTTTTCTCGCCACGCTCCATACGCTTCGGCGACTTTGTGGTCGGGATCGGCCAACAGCGGAAAGTTGAGTTCGTATTTGGTGCGGAACTTGGCGTGCGAAGCGGTGTCATCGGGGCTCACGCCCAACACGGTCGCACCCAATTCCTTGATCTCTTCGCTGCGATCGCGGAAGGCGCACGCTTCTTTGGTGCAACCGGGCGTGTCGTCTTTGGGATAGAAGTAGAGGACCACAGGGCTCCCCTTCAAGCTGGACAAACGGATCTTGCCCCCTTCGTCGCTAGCCAAATGAAACGCGGGAGCCTTCTGGCCTGCTTCGATCCAGTCTGACATGAGTGATGTTCCTTGAAGTTGTTAGATATCGCAACGCGTTCTGGAAAGAGGTGGGCGTTGCAAGCGGTTGGTTTCGAGTTGTTTTGGGGATGGCGGCGAAGCCTTGCGGCGACGCTGCACGCCCATATTAGGCGCGTTCGGGCGATCCGAAAAGCAGGCGGGCGACGATGCAGACGGCCGATGTGTGCAGCGAACCGTGGGGCTGGCTGGAACGATCGGCTTGTTGCTTCGCTGGGAACGCGCAACGGAATGACTGGAACAATCGGTGCGACCGCGCGTCGAACCGCTGCGCGACGGCCGAAGATGGCGGGCGTGGCTTCGCTTTCTAGCAAATTTCCCTGCCTCTGATTTGTTCCGACAACACCCGTAACGTAGGGTTCCTTGGCATTTCTGCCCATTCCATCGAATCCATTCATGACGTTGTAGCGGGAGTCGTTCGTGTTGTTTGCCAGTCTTTGCCACAAGCGTGTTGTGTTTGTTGGGGTGATCGTGTTGTTCGTTGTTGCCGGAGCTGTCTTTGGCACAACGCGTGGCGATCAGACCGGACATGTTCCACCCGCGATCACGCCGATGGATCCGAACCTGGTGCTCGGGTACTCCACGTGCGCGAAGTGCCATCCCAACGAGATCGAAGTTTGGAAGGGAACGCCTCACTACGCAACGTTCGAAGAACTGCATCGTCGTCCCGAAGCGAAGCAGATCGCGCAGAAGTTGGGCGTTTCGTCGATCAAATACGACGGCCGTTGCATCTCGTGCCACTACACGCAGAAAACGGAGAACGGCGAAGTCTCCGCGATTTCCGGGATCTCTTGCGAATCGTGCCACGGGCCTGCAAAGAACTGGATCGATCTCCATTACAACTATGGCGGCGCCGGGATCACGCGTGAAAGTGAATCCAAAGAGCATCGCGAGAAACGGATCGCCGACAGTATCGCCGCCGGGATGCGGAATCCGCACAACATCTACACGATGGCGCAAAGCTGTATGAAGTGCCACACCGTTCCCGATGAGGAACTAGTCAACGTCGGCGGACACAGCAGCGGCAGCCTCGATTTCGAAATGGTCTCATGGTCTGAAGGAATGGTACGACATCGCTTCTTGGCCGGCGGCGGAACTCACAACGCCAAGCACACGGCCGATGAGTTGAATCTGTTGTTCGTTAGCGGGATGATCGCCGATCTGGAATTCAGCTTGCGAGCCACCAGCAATGCGACCTCCAAAAGCACCTACGGTTACACCGTTGCAAAGCGTGCCTCGGCAGTCGCCAAACGCCTCGCCTCGGTCTACAAAAAGACACAGATTCCTCTGTTGCGAGAGATCATCGAAACCTACATGTCGGTGCCGCTGAGCATCAACAATGCCGACGCGCTGAACGATGCGGCTGACAAGATCGCGAAGCTCGGTTATCAGTTTGCCGAAGAACATACCGGCGCCGAACTGACAGCCATCCAGCCCTACGTACCGGGCGAAGAACGTTGGCTACAGCAGCGATAGCCGCTAGCTATCCACCAAGTGTCGA
Source organism: Rosistilla carotiformis (assembly GCF_007753095.1). Classification (NCBI taxonomy): domain Bacteria; kingdom Pseudomonadati; phylum Planctomycetota; class Planctomycetia; order Pirellulales; family Pirellulaceae; genus Rosistilla; species Rosistilla carotiformis. The sequence continues at coordinate 5,388,176 of NZ_CP036348.1, read as the reverse complement.
ACAAAGCACGGCCGTTGTCCCACCAAGGACTCCGCCGTGCTTTTTTCATTGGCACGGCAAGATCCACTCAAATCCTTCGTGCAGGTTACGGCTGCACGATGTCGATTGCCGCGTGGTATGATGGGAGAGGTCAGTCGTATTGTATTTCCTCGTTTAACCGCGAGCTCATTGGGGCGTGCGGCCCTCAAAAACGTGGTGCGATGCCCACGCGGTTAATAAAAAAATCCGTCCTCTCTACTAGACTCCAATTCGGTAACGCGGGAAGGATGACGAAACTATGGGACAAACGCTAACGAAGGTCGAAGAGCGGATAGCCAAACTTGAGAAAGAAATGGTTCAGCTTCGCGAGATTGTAGATCGGAAGCCACCGCGGGCGGGGTGGATAAAGAGGCTCGTGGGTTCACATAAGGAAGATCCGGTTTTCGATGAAATGGACCGCCTGGGGCGTGAAGCTCGGCAAACGGATCAGATGGAGTACGAAGACTAGTGTTTCTTCTGGACACCGATCATGTGAGTGTCTTGCAGCGTGCCACAGGTCACTCGTTTGAGCAGCTGATACGCCGCCTTCAAAGCGTGCCCGAAGAGAATGTCTTTCTGTCGATCGTTACATTTCACGAACGTTTTCGTGGTTGGACCAGTTTGATTGCCAAAGCAAAGACCGATGCGAGCGTTGTTTTAGCGTATCAGCGATTGAGAGAAACATTGCAAGAGTTCTCCGACGTGCAGTTGGCCGATTTTGATGACGCGGCAGCCAAAGTCTTTGCCTCATATCGGTCCCAAAAGATTCGCATTGGAACGATGGACCTGCGGATCGCATCGATCGCGATCGCCAACGATCTGACCCTGCTGACTCGCAACACCGTCGATTTTGTTCGAGTGCCGAACCTGCGGTTCGAAGATTGGACGGCTGCCTGAATTCGTTTATTGCCAATCGCCCGATAGACGTAAGATGAAGTCGAGTGCTTGGCGATCGGCCTGATCGCTTCCGCCGCTGGAGATCGCTTCGACAAACTCGTTCGCGATCGATTCGATCCGCAAGTTGGCTGTCTCCAAGATCGCTTGATCCGCCGCGGCGGTCAGCCGATCGTTGCCGGCGGTGTCGCGGAAGATCACGTCATCGTCCCCACCGCCCCCTTCGATCCGGATCACGCTGACCTCGCTCGCATTGATCGATTGCGTTGCTCCATTGATCGTCAGGATGTGCTGCCCCGATGCACTCGCTGCTGGCGTGACCTCGATGATGTCGCGATCGTCGGTTCCCAGAATGGTCAAGGTTGCACCGGATCGCTGCAACTGAACGCCCTGAACTTCCGAACTCGAGACGGTGTCGCGATCGATCGGTCGCGAGAGGATACGTCCCGAGTTGACGTATTGGGCTTTCTTTCCCGCTTCCATGAAGCTGTTGTTTTGCGAAACGCCAGCCGGTTCCAGGACGATCCCGGTGATTTGGTTCTCCAAAACCGTCCCGCCCGTGCTGCCGGCAACCGCGTTGCCGTCGTGGTAATCGGTCGGTTGCTGTTGCGTGACGGTGTAGGTTCCCGCCGGTAGGTTGGTAAATTGGTAGCGTCCCAACGCATCGGTTGCTGTCGCGGCCGTGATCGCTTGTCCTTGGAGATCGGTTCCCGACAATCGCACAGTGATCCCGCTGAGCATCATTTCGCCCGCGTCGGCGGACGTGTTCTGGTTCGCATCGACCCACACGCTGCCTGAAATCACGGCGGTTCGTGGATCGTCTTGAATCTCGACGGTGTGCCTGCTGGGGGAACCAACGCTGACCGCCCCATCGACCGCATCTCCCGCGACGGCGATTTGGAAGACCGCGGTTTCAAAAGGCTCTTGGAGATTGTCGTCGGTCAATTGCAACTGCACCGGCAACGTCGTTCCCGTTGTGCTTCCGGCGGGGAAGGTGATCGAGGTCGTCGTCAGCGTGTAGTCGGCGCTTGATGCCGTCCCCGTTCCGGTTGCAGTGATATTCACCGTGACCGCTTCGCCGATCGATCCGCCAGCTCCCGCATCCAAGCGGACGTTGAACGAATGCGAACCGGCAGCTTCTTGGACCGTGCTGGTGGCGGAGGTGAAGGCGAACTGAGCGGTATCGTCGTTGGTGATCGTCGCTGTCGCAGAATTGTCGGCAAGCGTCACGCGATCGCCGATTCCGGCGGGCAGCCCCGCGAGCGCGTCGAGTATCAACTGGAACGTCTCATTGCGTTCGACTTTGGCATCACTGCCGATTTGCACGACGACGCTGCGTTGGGTGACGCCATCAAACGTGAGCGTTCCGTTGGTGTTGACGTAGTCGTTGTCGGCAAGGGTTGCGGTGCCATCGGACAACGAATATCCGATCGAGAATCCCCCCTGCACGATCGCACTGGCTGTCACATTAAAGGTCAACGCGCCGGCCGATTCGGAACCGCTGACATCGGCGACCGTGATCGTTGCGGTGTCGTCGTCGACGATCGACGCCGTGACGGAGGTAAAGTCGACGGTCACACGATCGGCCAATTCGTTGGGAACACCGATCAGATTGCCAAACGCGACCGAAAACGACTCGTTCGCTTCGACGATGTTGTCCGCCGCGACGACGATCCGGACGGTCTGCGTTTCACCAGCGGTGCCGACGAAGTCGAGCGTCGAATCGACTGCCGTGAAGTCGCCATCAGCCGCTCGCGCGGTGCCATCGACCGTTGCGTAAGGCAAGCTAAACGACGATTGGATAGGATTCGATAGCGTCACGGTGTAAAGGAATTCGGTGCCGGTGGCCGAGGTTCCTTCGTTCTGCGTGACACTCGTTTGATCGATCGACAGGGTGGTTGTATCGTCGTCGACGATCGTCACGATCGCGCGGCTGTCCGGAATGTCGACGCGTTGCCCCGAAGCGAGCTGCTGCAACTGGCCCAAGTTCAGTTCGAACGTCTCGTCCCCTTCGACGCGGTTGTCCTTGATGATCGAGACGGTGATCACCTTCGTTTCCCCTGCATCGCCGTTAAACGTGAGCGTTCCATCGTTGTCGATGTAGTCGCTACCGGCGAACGCAGTCCCGTCATCGGTCGTGTAGGGCAACACAAAGCCGCCGGGAACGGCATCAGTCAACTGGACCATGAACGAGAGAACCGTCGCGTCGTCGCCGGTTCCTTCGGTCTCGCTGGGGGCCAGAGGCGAAAGGATCAGTCGCGGGAAGTCGTCGTTCTGAATCGTTGCTGTGGCGGGCGAGCCTTCGATGTTGAGTTCGCTGAGTATCGAAGCCGCAGGTCCCGTCGGAGTCCCCAGCGAAACGGAAAAGTTCTCCGACGCTTCGACGCGATCGTCCTGGTTCACATCGATCGTGATCACCTTGGGCGTCGTCGAGCCATCAAAAAAGACGAGCGTTCCGGTTCGGGCGACGTAATCGTTGTCGGCAACGGTGGCGGTCCCGTCGACTGTGCTAAAAGGGATTCGCAATTCGCCTTGGACCGGCGCGGACAATTCGACTGTGAAATCGAACGGCGTGGTCGTCTGCGAAGATCCTTCGTCGGTCGCCGCTGGCGGAATCAAACGCAGCGTCGCCGAATCGTCGTTGACCAAGGTGGTCGTGATCGACGGATCGACCAGCGTCAACTGGCTCAAGATCTCGGCGGATACGTCGGTGATCGGACCGATCGCCAACTGGAAGGTCTCATCGGTTTCGACCTTATTGTCGCGTGTGATCTGCACGCTGATCGTTTTTGTCAGCTCGGTCCCTGAAAAATTCAGCGTTCCCGAATTGGCGACATAGTCATCCCCGGCGGTCGCGGTGCCGTTGGAACTTGCGTAGGCGAGAGAGAATCCATCTTGAACCGGGTTGGAGAGCGTGACCGTGTAGTCGATCGTATCGTTTCCGGTGGCCGTTCCCTCATCGCGACTTCTCTGCCCCGTGAGCGTGACGGTTGCCGTGTCGTCGTTGACGATCGTCAGAGTGATCGGGCTGCCGCTGATCGTGATCCGATCGCGAATCGAATCGGTGGTGGCGGTCAACGCGCCCAATGCGAATTGAAACTGTTCGTTGAGTTCGACGATGTTGTCGTGATTGACCAACACGGTCACCTGATGTGTCTCCCCGTCGGTGCCGACAAAGGACTGTGAACCGTCGTTGTCGATGTAGTCGCCGCTGGCCGCGGTCGCGGTTCCATCTTCGGTTGCGTAGTCGATATCGAAGCCACCGGTGACACTTCCGGTCAGGGCGAGATCAAACGTGAACGCGGTGGTCCCGCCTGCGGTTCCTTCGACCTGCGACGTCGTCACTGCGGTGACTTGCAATGTCGCCGTGTCGTTGTCGCGATTGATGACCGTGAGGTCGCGTGGGTTGAAGCCACTGAAGCGGACGTCGTCGCTAACAACGGCGGACGTGACGATCGTGGTCGCGATGTCGCCGTCGACACTTGCGTCGTCGACACCGGTGGCCGTCACACGCTGTGGAACGTCCCAGTTGTCGGGCGTGAAGACCAGCTGGATGTGCGAAATCGTGACTTCGCCGCTGTCATTGCTTGCCAGATCGAAGCGAACTTCGCCCGTGGGTTGTTTGGTCAGGACGGCATCAAAAAAGGTGGTCGTTCCGTTTTCGGAGGTTTCCAGATCGCCGGCGGGAGTGAAGCGGACGCCCACCTCGTCGTCGATGTTCGATGCAGTGATCGCGGGAATCACAACAGCCGCATATTTCGCGTCGTCGCTGCTGATCGTTGCGTCGACGGTATAGTCGACTTGGTCATCTTCCAAGCTGTCGTCGATGCCGCTGACCGTGACCGTTTGTGCGATGTTCCAATTGGCGGGGGTGAAGGTCAACGTTTGCGGATCGACCGTTCCTTCGGTGGTGTCGGACGAGACAAGCGTCACCGTCACGTCGCTGGTCGGTTCGCTGTTCAAGACGACGACAAATTGATCGGAGGTCCCGTCCTCGCCGGTCGTTAGATTCCCAGGAGGCGTGACCGTGACGCCGGCGGTGTCGTCGTTGAGGTTTTGGAACGATTGAGCTGGCAGCGTGAGCGCCGCGTATTTTGCATCGTCGCTGCTGACACTGAACTGAATCTGGTAATCGATGTCGCCGTCGTCGACGTCGTCGTTCACTCCGCTGACGGTAACACTCTGCGGCACGTTCCAATTGTCGGCGGTGAAAACCAGCGAACTCGCCGAGACGGTCCCTTCGGTCGTGTCGGTCGATGTGATCGCGATCGTGACGTCCGATGTCGGTTGGCTGTCGAGAACGAATTGCATCGTCGCAGCCGTTCCGGTCCCCGCTTCGCTCGTCTGCGTAGTCGTCGATGGCGTGAGCGTGATTCCGGCGGTATCGCCATCGTCTTGGTTGGTCAGCAAAATGTCGCGGGGATCGAATACGGAGAATAGCGGATCGTCGCTTTGCACGACCGACGTGATCACTCGGAAATCGACATCGCCATCGTCGATGTCGTCGTCGACGCCGCGAACGGTGATCGTTTGCGGAACGTTCCAATTGTCCGAAGTGAAGAGGACCGAATCGATGTCGATCGTCGCTTCGGTCGTGTCGCTGGAGGAGAGTCCGATCGTGACATCGCTGCTGGGCTGTTCGTCCAAGACAATCGTAAACGTCACCTCGGTGCCGGTCTCGCTGGTTGTGGCCGCCGACGGCGCGGAGATCGTGATTGGGACTTCGTCATCTTGATTGGTGACAACAACCGATGCGATCGGGATCGCGTTATAGACCGAATCGGTCGAGGTGGCGGTCAGTTGAATCGAGTAGTCGACGTCGCCATCCTTTTCCGCATCGTCGACGCCTGTGGCGGTGACCGTTTGCGGCACGTTCCAGTTCAACGTGGTGAAGGTTAACGTTTGCGGAGCGACTGTTCCCTCGGCAGTGTTGTCCGACGCAAGGGCGATCGTGACGTCGGCTGTCGGTTGTGAATCCAACTGCACCGTGAAGATCGCCACGCCCCCATCTTCGCTTGTCGCCAACGGGCCATCGGATTCGATGCGAACCCCCGCGACATCATCGTCCAAATTCGAAACGACAAGATCCGCGGTCTCGATCGCGTTGTATTTCGGATCGGCACTCAGGGCATTAAAACGGATCGAATAATCGACCGGACCGTCGTCGATGAAATCATCGACTCCCGTCAGCGTGACGGTCTGTGGCGTATCCCAGTTGGTGGCGTCGAAGATCAATTGAGTCGGAGCGACGGTTCCTTCGCCGGTATCGCTCGAGATCAGCTCGACAATCACCGACGCTGTCGGTTCAGAGTTCAGGACGACGGTAACCTCGGTCGAACCGTCGGCTGCCGTTTCGCTGGTGGTCACGTCGACACGTGGGCTGACGTTGATCCCCGCGACGTCGCCGTTGTCGTTGTTGGTCAGCAACACATCGGCCGGCTTGAGCCCTGAAAAATCGGGGTCGTTGCTGACGACGGCCGCCGTGATGATGCGGTAGGCGACGTTGCCATCGTCGATGAAATCGTCGACTCCAGTGACCGTAACGGTTTGCGGAGTGTCCCAGTTTTGGCTCGTGAAAGTCAACGAAGTCAGGTCGATCGTCGCTTCGCCAAGGTCGCTTGACGAGAGGTCGATCGTGACGTTGTCGGTCGGTTGTTGATCCAAGACGACAGTGAACGTGACGCTGGTTCCGTCCTCGCTGGTCGCACTGGAGGACGGTGCGGAGATCGTGACCGGAATCTCGTTGTCTTCGTTCGTGATTTGGACGGTTCCGACCGCCAAGGCGTTGTATTTGGGATCGGTCGATGTCAACGCGAAGCCAACGGTGTAGTCGACGCTGCCATCTTTCACGTCGTCGTTCTGGCCGACCACGGTGACGGTTTGCGGTTGGTTCCAATTGGTCGATGTGAAGGTCAGCGGTTGCGAGGTGACAAGCCCTTCGCTGTTGTCGCCGGATTGCGGAGTGACGGTGACGTTTTGCAACGGTTGAGAAGTCAATTGAACGGTGAAGGTTGCCACCGCCCCATCTTCGCTGGTCACAAGTCCCGTGGCAGGCGTTAGGTTCAGCCCGGCAACATCGTTGTTGGTGTTTCGTATCGCTTGATCGCTGACGGCTAGATCGTTGTACTTTCCGTCGGCGCTTAGCACGTCAAAGCGGATCGAATACGATGCGTCGCCATCATCGACGAGATCATCGACTCCGGTCACCGTGACGGTCCGGGGCGTATTCCAATTGCTCGTCGTAAACGTCAACTGAATTGGATTGACCGTTCCCTCGGCGGTGTTGCTGGACGTTAGATCGATCGTCACCGGGGCGACGGGCTGTGTCGCCAACGCGACGGTAAAGGTCGCGGTGCCTCCCGATTCGGTCGTGGTCAGGTTGGGATCGGCGTTAACGACAACGGCGGCTTGATCGCCAGCACTTTGGTTGACAACGGTCACGTCGGCAGGGTTGACGCCACTGTAGTTTGGATCGTTGCTTTGAATCGCCGACGTAATGATCGTGTAGCTGACGTCGCCATCGTCGATGTTGTCGTCGACGCCGGTCACCGTGAAGGTCTTCGGCTGGTTCCAGTTCTGGGGTGTGAAGACGACCGACGCGGGCGATACCGTTCCCTCGGTGAGATCGCTGGACGAGAGGGCGATCGTCACGTTGGAGGTCGGTTCTTTGTCGATGCTGACGCTGAAGGTCGCCTGCCGTCCCGTTTCGTCGGTGATCGCATCGCCGACCGGTTGGATCGTAACGTTGACTTCGTTATCGGCATTGGTCGCCGAGATCGATGGAGCTTGCAGGTCATCGTAAGCCGGATCGTTCGAAGCGAGCGAGAGGCTGATCGTGTAGCCGATATCGCCGTCCTGGACCGGATCGTCGATGCCGGTGAGCGTCACCGTCTGGGCGACATTCCAGTTGGTTGTCGAAAACGTAATCGGGCTCGGCGCGACGGTTCCCTCGGTGGTGTCGCTCGATGTGAAGCTGACGACGACATTGCCCGTCGGTTGCGAATCCAAACGGATATTAAAGCTGTCGGTCCCGCCGCCTTCGGTCGTTCTCAGCCCCGAGGTGCGGCTGATCGTCACCCCGGCCGGATCGTCATCGACATTCGTGACGGGAAGGCTTTGGTTCAGCACGTACTTGGGATCGGTCGATGTCGATGAAACCTGGACTGCGTAGTCGATGTTGCCATCGGAGAGCGCATCGTTGACGCCGCTGATCGTGATCGTTCGGGGCGAGTTCCAGTTACTGGTCGTGAATGTCTGGCTTGCGGGTGATACAGTCCCTTCGCTCGAATCGGACGAAGCGAACGAGACGACAACCGTCGCTGTCGGCTGGCTGCTCAACTGAATCGTGAAGCTCGTATTCTGTTGGGCTCCACTCTCGGCAGTCGTCAGGCCCGTTGCTGGCGAAATCGTAAAACCTGCCGTGTCGGCATCGTCGGCGTTGGTGAGCGAGACGTTGGGGACTTCGCTGGCACTCAGTTGATACTTCGGGTCGGCCGAAGCCGAAGCCGTCGTGATCACGCTGTAAACGATGTCGCCATCGTCGACATTGTCGTTCAGGCCGGTAACGGTCACGGTTTGGGGCGTGTTCCAATTGGTAACGTTGAAGCTGAGCGACGACGTCGATAATGTGCCTTCGGTCGTGTCGGATGACACCAAACCGACAGTCACATTGCCCAACGGACGCGATTGCAATCGGACGGTAAAGGTTGCGGTGCGGCCATCCTCTCCAGTGACCAGCCCACTTGTCGGCGTAACGACAACGCCGGCGGTGTCGTCATCGACGTTCGTCACCGTGACCTCGTTGGCACTGAGCGCCGTGTAAGCAGAATCCGATCCGGTCGGCTTGGCTAAGACGATCTTGTACGATTGATCGCCATCGTCGACGTCGTCGTTCTGTCCGGTCACCGTAACGGTTTGCGGGACGTTCCAGTTGCTGGTCGTGAAGACCAACTGGCTCGGCGAAACGGTCCCCTCCAACGCGTTGTTACTAGTCAATGGGATCGTCACCGTCGCGGTCGGTTGGCTGTTCAGCACAACGCGGAACGTGTCGGATCGCGTTCCCGATTCGCGTGTTGTCAAATCGGTAGCGTCGAGGATCGTGATCCCGGCCGCATCACCATCGTCGAGATTGGTGACCGAGATGTCCGACGGATTGACGCCGCTAAACCGACTGTCGGTGCTGGTGATCGCAGTGGTGATGATTTGATACGGAACGTTCCCGTCGGCGATGCTGTCGTTGACGCCGGTCACCGTGACCGTTTGCGGCGTGTTCCAATTCGTCGATGTGAAGCTCAGACTACTCTTGTCGATCGTTCCTTCGGTGGTGTCGCTGGAGGAGAGATTAAACGACACGTTGCCGGTGGGCTGTTCGCCCAGGCGAACTGTAAAGCTGGAACTTCCGCCGGCTTCACTTGTCTGCAGACCGGTCGTTGGCGTGATGATGATGTTCGATGCGATTTCGATCGATGCGCCGACGAGTGCCACTTCCGATGCCGGGATCTGACGCAGGTCCCACATTTGAATCGAACGCGTTGGCCCATCGGCGTCGTCGATCGAAAGGTTTAGCGTGCCGGGAGCCGATGGGGTGATTGTCGTCGAGAACAGCAAATATTCCGCCGTCCGCTGGGTGTCGTTCGACGGTGGGGTCGCATCGGAATCGCTGCCGCCGACTTCATCGATCAACCCAGCGGTGTTCGTGTTGCCATCGGGCGACATGCTGTAGCCGGGACCATGGGTGATCGCGCCCGATGCGGCGGCCAAACTACTGTCGTAGTTTACGTCGAGGTAGGCGCGGAAGATCCCGTCCGGAGCGGCGGTTTGCACATCGCGGACATACGCGCGCAGCGTATAGTCCTCCCCCACCGATAGCGACGTCACGGCACTCTGCGCCGCATCGACGAACTCAAACCGCAACTGCACGTCACCGGCAAGCAGTTGGCGTTGTTCGAGACATTCGGACTGCAGCACCCGCCGCCGCAGCGCACGCCGCCGCGAAGATGTCGATTTTCGTAACAGTTTTCGCAGGGAAAGTGGGGTTCGCATCAAACCTGGCGCGGGTAAAAGAGACGGGATGGGGAAGCGATCGGGCACGCGGCGACAAACCGTTGGATACTACTTGGGCCCAAAAAATTCCGCAATTTATTCCATCGCGGGATCGGTTTGTGTTACAGGAATACTAACGATCCGCACGATTGTGCCGATTGCATCCCCTGATTTGCAAACGGGAAGGCGTCTCCACAGTGCAAACCTGGACCGCGTCGGGTGGGTTTGCATGCCGATGTTTCACGAATTTTTTGAGGCGATGTTTTTTCGTCGGCTACCAACAAAAAAGCGTGTGACGAGACGCCACACGCTTTGCAAATTGTTCGATTCGTCGTCGAAAGGACGACTACGGGATTAAGGTGTCGAAGTTGATGAACGGAATCATCACGTTGTCGACATGGTAGAAGTCGGCTCCGGCACCACCATCGATCTCAATCGTGCCTAGCAGGCCCGGTGGGAAATCAACGTTGTCACGCAATTCCAGCGTGTCGGTTCCGGCCAAGAACAGGACCTTGACCATCGACTTGACTTCCACATTTTCCATGTACAGCAAGTCGTCGCCGGCGCCAAAATTGATGTCCAGCATGTCCAATTCCAACTGGCTGGCAACGCCCATGAATTGGACGTGGTCTTCGCCATTGTTGAATTCAAGGATCACCATGCCATCAAAGGTCGAACCCGACGTTGTATCGCTGACGTTGAACACGTCGTCGCCGTTGTCACCGACAAAGAAGATCGCCGCGTCGACGCCCAGTGATCCGGTATCACGTCCACCGATTTCGCTGTCGCGGATATCGGTTTGGCTGCCCCAGTTGCCCGTGCCATTGTTCAGGCTCAAGCCGTACTGCATGGTCGAATTTTGAGACAGGAAGAGGTCGAAGCCATTGCCATTGGCGATCGTGACCGCGTCACCATAACCTCCATTGATCGGAACGACGGTATCGCGGGCCTTGTTGTCAGTACCGATGTTGCTGTCGACGATGACGGTTTCTGTGTGTCCATCGAAGTTTTCGATGTCCAAGTGCCCCAAGACGTCCGCCTGGTTGAAGACAACAATGTCAACAGCCACGCTCAAGCTGGAGGGTGTTGCGCCGCCAGCGGTCGGCGGAGCTACGATCAATCCGGGAGGCAGTTGATCGCCGTTGACGATGTTGATGCCACCGTAAATCGTTGGCCGCGAGAGGGTTCCGGTTGGCAGGAAGCCTGTCGTGTCGGGATCGTTGGCCGATGTAAACGATGTTAAACTGCTGCCATTCCCATTCGTAATGCTCACGACGGGATCGGCGGGCGTGCCTGGGCCACCGGGACGGAAGAACTGTGCCGAACCAATCGATGTGGCGTCGACGACGGTGACATCGTCGCCATTACCATTGACGATGATCAAGGTTCCTTCGATCTCGCTGTCGCTGATCTCCGTCTTCGTGTCGCCGACATTGTTGTCGATATCCACGTTGTTACGGATGATCGATCCATCGATTTGCAATTCGCTGTAGGCGATGTCGGTTCGCGAAATCAGCAAGTCTTCACCGATATCCACATTCCTGAGGATGTTGGTGTCGTCGTCACGATTGGTGATGATCAGGTTTTGACCAATCTCGGTCGGGTTAGAGTTGTCACCCAACGTAAAGATGTCATCGCCATGTCCAAGATCAACGATGATATCGTCGGTGATCCCGTTGACGGTCAGCGAGGAAAAGGTCTGAGCTCCGCCATCGAGTGTTAGCAGGGTTCCGTTTTCGCCCTCGATAACAAACTGTCCTGGAACCGCGGTCCCATGCACAGCGATCTGATTGCTCGAAACATTACCATCGAGCGTCAGGTCGCCGAAGACGGTCGTGTCGACGTTGACGACACCGGCCAACAAACGACGGTCTTCTAAACATTCAGCCCTCAGACGTCGACGAGCCTGCTGTTTTCGGCGCGTGGATTCGGAAGGCTTTTTCGATTTTCGAAATAGCGACAACATTCTAGATCTCCCCGTAAGTAGCACTCGATGGCAACTTAGAAAAAACGAAACTGACTTGCCCTCCCTGGCCGCACGCCGATCCACATAAATCGGGTGCCGCAACGACCGCGCCTCATTCTGGCGATTGAAAGGATTCTTCCAATGCCACGGTTTGACAGGTTCGTGCCACTTAGATCACTTATACTCACGGTGCCAAGTACCGACAAGCAAATCGTTTTCGAAAGCACAAATCTTTAACTAAGTATTTGATATCGAGGCGGCACAGATTAAGTGTCCGGTAAACTCGCAGCCATCGCGAAGCTCTCACCAATCGGTAAAGTTTGCCGTTTCCTGGTTCCAACAGGACAATTCATCTGACGAACACGAGAATCTTCTCTAGAACACCGTTGGGGGGCGGAATATAGTGGATCCACCGATTGCAGCGTATTTCCATACGTTGACACGTGGGGCCAGCGGGGGCGCTGGCACGTTGCAGTCACTAACGGCAGGGAGCCCAGGCAAAGTCAGGAGCTTCAGGCGTGTTCGGTTTAAATTTCTTCGGTTCGGTTCCGCAAAACTCAGCATCGGGCAGTGCCGCGTCGCGGCGGCGGAGTTCCAGTGCGGATCATCAACGCGCCCCAAAACGTCGTCGTCGAAACCAGCTGCGTCGCCAGATAGAGCGCCTGGAAGACCGCCAATTGTTGGCGGGTGATCTTGGCATCGCGTACGGCGGGATCGCGGATGGTTCGATCAGCGACACCAACAGTGGGCTGATCCTTGCCTTGGACACCACCGCTGCAATCGCAGCTCCATTGCACAACGATCACTTAACCATTGACACAGGGGTGAATGGAACTGCGTTCACCGCTGATGGTCGGTTGTTCATTGCGACCAACAACGCGGCCGGGGGCACATCGACCTTGCAGGAGATCGATCCACGTGGCGGAACGGCGATCGGCGCGGCCATCGCATTGCCCATTCGTGTCGATGACATGGCGACCGATCTGACCACCGATACGATTTATGCCTTGGGCGTCAGCGGTGGCGGGGTGGCCAGCCAGATGTCGTTGTACACGATCGATATTTCTGACGGATCGATTGTGTTGGCCGGACACGTGGCTGCTTATATGCCGGGCGGACTGGCGATCGACGCCGGTGGCAAAGCGTATGTGACGGCAAAAAACGCGAGCACTGGTGCCGCAATCGTGTTGGAGATCGATCCAAGCGATGGCAGCACGTTAGCCACAAAGTCGCTGGTTGGGGCGGCGGGATTTTCGGGAAGTTTCGCGGGGCTTGGCTATCGCAACGATGGGGTTTTGGTCGGCAGCGATGCGGCCAATGGTAAGCTGTTCCAAATCGATGCGGCCAGCGGGGCGATGGCCCTTGTGCCTCTGCAGGATCCCGTTCACGGTGTGTTCGGCGATCTCGCATTTTCCCCCAACGCCCGCGTGATCGATCAGGTCTACAGCGAAAACTTTAGTCTCGGTGATGGCGGGTTCACGATCGACAACACCGGCCGTACGATCAATGGGCTATGGCACCGGTCCCCAGGACGCCGATTTGATGGATTGTTGAATCACACGCCGATTCAATCGTTCTACTACGGCGCGTTCGAAACCGCTTATGGCGGCGGCCATTATGTTTTGACAGAGTCGCATCGCGGCACGATCACCTCGCCGTTGATCCAATTGCCCGAAAAAGGGACGACGATCGTCAGCTTCTCCTATCTGTTAGACACTCGCCCCGAATTAGACGCCGATTTTGTAAGCGTTTCGATTCTCGTCGATGGTGTGGCGACGCAGATCCTGTCGCGACAAGACGGCTCGCTGCCCGAGACGACGGTCAATCAGTGGCTGTCGGCGACGCATGACATCAGTCAATTCAACGGCCAAGAGATTCAGATTAAGTTCCTGTTCGACACGGGTGAAATTCCTCGGATCGATCCCGAGGGTTGGTACGTCGACGATATCGAGATCATCAACACGCCGCCGCCGGCGATCTCCGGCTACAAATGGAACGACCTGAACGCCGATGGCATCTGGGACGATGACGAATCGGGGCTCAACGGCTGGCAGATCTATCTCGATGCCAACGGCAACGGGCAATACGACGCCGGCACCGAACGGCTGTTTGAAACCCGCAACGACGGCACTCTGGATGGCGCCTATTGGTTCGACGATTTGGATCCGGGAACGTACATCGTGCGAGAAATTGTCCCCGAGGGATGGAAGCAGAGTTTCCCCGGTGTCGCGACAGGTTTCCAACATTTGGTGATGATCGATCCAGCGGCTGGAATCTGCGTCAACGGCGCGTTTGGCGAAGAACAGTTGCCGAACTTTGGCAACTACCAGGCCGACATCTCGGGCTACAAATGGCACGACGTCAATTTTGACGGTGCTTGGGACGCTGGTGAAGTCGGGCTCAACGGCTGGGAAATCTATCTCGATCTCGATAACGACGGAACGTTCGACGAAGGGATCGAGCCGATCACGACAACGGCGTTTGATGGAACGCATGATGGCGCGTACAGCTTCACCGGACTAGCTGCGGGAAGCTATACCGTTCGCGAAATCGTCCCCGAGGGGTGGAAACAACGCTACCCCGGCGCGGCATTTAATTTCCAGCACGTCGTCGCGATCGATCCGCCCAATGGACTACGACACGTTAGCGATTTTGAAGTGACCGAGTCGGCGAACTTCGGAAATTGGCGACCGCAGGTGATCGGATACAAGTGGGATGACATCGATGGCGATGGCGTTTGGGACGACGATGAACCGGGACTCAACGACTGGATCATCTACGTTGATCGAGATCGGGACGGCCAGCTTGACGCCGATGAACCTCGGTTCACAACACAAAACGATGGCGAGGATGATGGCGCGTTCTGGTTCGATGGACTGGAAGTCGGCGATCATTTGTTGCGTGAAATCTTGCCGGACGATTGGGTACAAACCTACCCCGGCAACGCGACCGATTGGGGCCATGAGATCACGATCTCGACGGATCCAAACGCACAGATCATCGGCCGTTTTGGTGAAGAAGAAGCTCCCAATTTTGGTAACAGCCAGATCGACATCTTGGGGCACAAGTGGAATGACGTCGATGGCGATGGCGTTTGGGACGATGATGAATCGGGGCTCAACGGTTGGACGATTTATCTAGACCTTGATAGGGACGGCAACTTCGATTCGACCGGCGACGATCCCGAACCAAGCTTTGTCACGACCAACCATCGCGGCCAGGATGGCGTCTATTATTTCAGCGGCTTGGAGCCGGGCGAATATCTGGTGCGTGAAGTCGATCGCGACGGCTGGCAACAGACGTATCCCGTGCCCATCGATTCGGTAGCCCGAGGACATGTGGTCACGATCGATCCGCCCGAGGGGATCCGAGTGATCAGCGATGCGGGCGTTGCGTCGGTCGCCAATTTTGGCAACACGCAGGTTGCCGATCTGAAGATCACGAAGACCGCGTTGGAGACGATGGTCACTGAAGGAGACTTTGTAATCTTCGAAGTCACTGCGGAGAACGTAGTCCCCGAAGGAGCGGACCCTACTGATTTCGCGACGGCGACCGGTATTGTGGTGACCGATCGATTGCCCGACGGGCTCGAGCCAATCCGCGATAGCGCTGGCGCGATCGTGCAGCCAACGGCAAGCATTGGCAACGCAACGATCCCGCCGGGGTCCGAAGTCTCGACGATCACCTGGAGCGGCTTCGATCTCGCTCCAGGCGAATCGGCGACGATGCGATTCGCTGTTCGCGTGAAAAGCGATGTGGGAGCGACACAAATCGAAAACGTTGCCACGGGAATTTCGGATCAGCGCGATCCCGATCCAACGAACAACGACGACACCAACCCCGAAGGCAAGGCGACTTTAGATGTCGCCGCGCTTGTCCAGTTCATTTTGCCGATCGGAACGCTGCGCGAGGGAACGCTGACGTACATTCCGCCGGTTGCCAATGCGGGGCCGACAATCAGTGGATTCCAGTGGAACGATCTCAATAGCGATGGCATCTGGGATGCCCAGGAACTGGGCGTCAGCGGATTTGGGATTTTTCTGGATATCAACGGCAACGGCGTTCTCGATCCCGAAGCGAATGAACCATTGGCGGTCACCGACGCCGACGGGCGATACACGTTTACAGGATTGGCGGACGGAACGTTGTTGAGCGATGGGACATATATTGTCCGACGCTTGGCTACCTCGCGTTCCGAAGGGACGCTTGAGATCGCGTCGTTCCCGGAAGCTTCCGACTTCCATGAAGTCGAAATCAGTGGAGGCGTTTCGGTAGCGGGGACGGAACAAACGACGGAGTCGCCGAATTTTGGCAGCTTCGAATATGTCCCCTATCTGCGTCCCGCCGATGATCTTGCGGGCCATTTGACCGCCTGGGCAACCAATCCTCAATTGGCCGGCTCCGCGAACGCAGATCGGATGGTCGCCGCGGTTCAGCCTTGGCAACATTTTGGCGTTACCAATACCACCGACGCCGCGATGACTCTCGATGGGTTGAATGTTTCGGGGATCGATCCTGGCATCACAGTGGTTCTCTATGAAGCCGATGCCAGCGGAAACCTACTGCGCGATATCGACGGACTTCCCGTCCTTCCCGCGTTTCTCTCCGGTAGTAGCGAACAGCTTGCAGTCGGCGAAACGAAATATTACATCGCCTTCTATGATCCAGCAGTACGAGTATCCGACGGTGCGCAGGTCACCCAACAGTCGCCCGATTGGTTGGCGGGAAATCAAACTCCGACTCACAACTTCGCCGCCGCAGCCGAGATCGCGTTGAGCTCTTCCGGGACCGATCTGTTCCGCGTTCGATTGGTTGGTGGATCGACTTTCGACAGCGATATTGTTCACTCGGGAAATGTCGACCTGAATGATTTCCTAAGTTACCAAACGGTGGCGGATGCAGCGGCGGCAGTCACTTCGACGATGGATGGTTTTGACTTCACATCAGATATGAATGCCCGCTGCCCTAACGGAGCCGAGCAAACAATCGACACGTGCACTTGGAGCATCGCAGGTTCCCCCAATCGAGAAATCGCTCTTGGAGACCTGGGCACCTTAAATGTCGAGTTTGGTTTTGTGCGGCCCGTATGGTTAGATCTGCAGCCCGATGTGAACCAAAGCGGATTGGGGACGGGGAACCAAGTCATTTCTACCGGAGAAACGATCGGTGTTGCCCCCAACGCAGTATTCGCGGCGGTCGACAATCTACCGCTAGAATCTCTTACAATCCAGATTCTTGGTCCGGTTGATCCAAGCGACATTTTGTCTGCAGATGGCGAGACAGCGCCATTGTTGACGTTCAACAACCTGACAACCTCAGCGGCGCAAGACATCTTGCGCCAACTGCAATTCAGCACAAGCGAAACGGGATCGGTTCGTCAGTTGACCGTCACAGTGACTGCGATTGTTGAAAACCGACCCGAGCTCAATTTTGTCGATACCAGCGAAGCGTATCGAACAACAATAGTTACCGCGAAGATCTTGATCCTGCCAACCTCCTAACGAGCTGTCTCGCGGACTTTTATTTTCTAGGATGTCGGTCCCCTCGGGGCCGCCGCCAGCGATGCGCTAGCAAACCGGGCGTGCTAGCAATCGAAAACCTGCCGGTATTTTTCAGGTTTGGCTCAAGTCATGGACTTGACGCGCTCCGCATGGATTTCTGACACTCCGCTGGCCGCGCAGATTCCTGCAGCGACGAGCGCAAGGGAACGATGGAACGTTCCTCTACTGCGGCGGCGGTTTCTCAACGACGTCATTGGATGACAGAAGTTATGCTTGGACAATCTCGACGCAGACGCCTTCGGACCGAGCGATTAGAGCCACGCAATCTGATGGCCTTGGTGGCCATGGATCTTCAAATCCTCGAAGATATCGATGGCCAGCCAGGTGCGCCATTGGTTCGTCCGCTCGAATCAGGAGAGACGTTTTTTGTCGAGATTCAAGCGTTGGAACGAGGTGACCAGATCGACGGTCTTGGCGGTGTATCGCTGGACATTATGTGGAACATCGATCACCTGCGTTCGCTGGAATCAAACGATACGCTGACCGCAGCGATCACTGACGATCTGCCGATGTTCCGCAGCGGGACGCTGCAAGCCGATCTCGGTCGCATCTTGAATTTGTCGGGTGCAAGCTACGAATCGGCGGGTGTGGGACGCCGGATCGGCGACGGCGAGTTCGAACATTTTGCCTTTTTACGATTTGAGGCAATCACACCGACATCGCTTACGGAAATTACTCTGCTCGAAGGTATCTCACAAACCGCAACTTACCCGTCGCTGTCGCTTCGCCACGAAGATCATGATTTCGATGTGGAGATGATCGAAATCGTTGCTGCAGATCCGCAGACGACGCTGCCCGAACAGGAACCCGATACTTCCAACGCGTTGCCCGATGGTGAAGTTGTATCCCCCGAGACGAATGAGCCGACGAAGCCGGACGCGGCAGATCCATCGCCAATAACTGAGCCAACCGACGAGATAACGTTCCCGACCAGTGATGAGTCGAAAACAACGGACGATGTAGTAGCGTCAACGGATGCAAACTCCGATGTCACGTTGTCGCTAGTCGCTGACGCAACCGGAGAGGTGCAGATTGGTGATTTGATCACGATCGACGTCCAGGTTTCGGAATCCGATCCCGATGCCGCGGGGGTCGGCGGGATTTCGATCGATGTCGATTGGGATCCGAGTGAACTTCAGTTGGTGAATCCCGGTTCGATTACCGACACGATTACCGAGAACTTTCCTGGCTTTCAGGGCGGAAGCGTTGACACTGCAGCTGGGTTTATCGATGAACTGACCGGCGCGTCGTTTGAATCGGCGGGGATCGGACGGGCGATTGGCGATGGTGTCGCTGAGACGTTTGTCACGTTGACTTTTGTCGCGCTGAAGCCGACCGATGGCTCTTCGATTACGGTCTCCTTGGGTGATGGCGGCGTCGGTTTGGTAGGCGACACGTCGGGCGCACCGATCGATGTCGCGGATGCCCAAACAAATGTAGAGATCGCCACCGCCGCATTGCCTCCCTTGATTCAAATCTCCACTTCGGGAACCGACGGCGGTTTGGAATTTGCGGCGTCGGGTGACAACGGCGTTCAATCGACAATGCTGCGTCCAGGAAGCGTCGATTCCTTGCAGTACATCGAGATCGCCAATGTCGGCGAGACCGTACTGGAAGTCTATGAGATCCAGTTGGGAGTCGACGGCCTGTCGATCGCTGCCAACGATTTGGCGCTCGCCGATGGGTTTAAGGTTGCACCTGGCCAATCGCAGCGGATCGCTGTGGAGTTCTCGGCAGGCGAAGCGGGAAGCGTCAACGCATCCGAAGGAATTGTTGTCGTCAGCAACGCTGGCAACCGAGGTCGTTATGCGATCAGCACCACGGCGGAAACTACCTTTGCCGCGGATTTGAATCTCGATGGACGCGTGAATATCGCCGATGTTGTCCTACTGGACAGCGTGTTTGGACAAACGCGTGGCGACGGAATGTACAGTGAAAGTCACGACCCAAACCTTGATGGCAGCATCGACTTGGGAGATTTTGGGTTGTTGAACGCCCAATTCGGGATGCAACGTAGCGCGGCAGCGTTCACGGTTGCCGATATCGAGGAAGATGACGATTCGCTCGATTCAACGCTCGATCTACTCGCCTTGGACGCTTTGAATCTTTCTGACGGCGTCCGTTGAACTGGCAACGTCCCGCAATGGGGCAGAGAAGAGAGAAGTTCTCAAAAACAGCAGTTCCTACGGGTGGGTGATATTGTCAAAGCGGGGTTTCCAAGGGAGTATGATAAACCGACGCATTGTCGTCTTTTCCCACCTCCCTACCTCGCAAGACAAAGTCCTTCCCGATGCGAACGATAATCGATGGTCACCTCGACTTGGCCTGGAATGCTACTTCTTTTGATCGCGATCTACGACTCTCCCTCGATGAGATCCGTACGTGCGAGCAGTCGATGACCGATCTGAAGTCGCGAACACGCGGCACCACCTGCTTTCCCGAACTTCAGGCGGGTGCGATTCGGATGTGTATCGGCACGCTGTTGGCTCGCAGCGGGCCTGTGACCGATCGGCAAACAGGCTATGCGCGGACCGATCTCGATTTTGCCCATCATATCGGTGCCTATGCCGCCGCGCATTCGCAACTGGCTTGTTATCAACTGTGGGAACAGCAGGGAGCGATCCGTTGGATCCGCACGCTCGAGGAACTCGAGTCGCATTGGACGCAGTGTGAAAGTGAATCCGACGGTCCGTTGGGAATGGTGCTCTCCATGGAGGGGGCCGATCCTATTTCGGATCCCGAAGAATTGCCCTATTGGTTTCATGCGGGGCTCCGTGCGATCGGACTTTCTCACTATGGATTTGGTCAATACGCTGCCGGGACCGCTGTCGAAGGTGGACTGACCGAAAAAGGGGAACGGTTGTTAGATGCCATGGCCGGGTTGGGCATGGGATTGGACGTGACCCATCTGGCGGATCGTGCAATGGATCAAGCGTTTGATCGCTATACGGGCGTCTTGTGGGCCAGTCATCACAATTCGCGAACCTTGGTTCCGGGGCAGCGTCAGCTGTCGGATCAACAGATGAAAAACGTCATCGAACACGATGGTGTGGTCGGTGTCGCGTTCGATGCGTGGATGCTTTATCCCGGCTGGACGCGTGGTGAAACCGATCCCGGTGTGGTGAATATCGAAGCGGCCGCCGACCATATCGACTTTGTTTGTCAGATGGCGGGGAATACAAACCACAGCGCAATCGGTAGCGATCTGGACGGCGGGTTTGGAACCGAACAGACGCCAGGAGATCTCCATTCCATTGCCGATATGCAGAAGCTGGATGGCATCCTTTCTCGCCGCGGCTATAGCGATGCCGATCTCGATGCCATCTTCCACGGCAACTGGATGCGGATCTTCCGAAAATTGTTCGCTGGATCGGCGCGGTAGGTTCGATCGTCTGCGACATCTTGATCCATGGCGTTACCCGCTGCACTGCGACGCGACGGCAGGGCTACTAGCGCGACCCGTTGGTACGTGCGTATTTTCGATCGACGATTCCGTCGATCGGTGCGTTGCAGGGGCATTGCGTTGTGTCGGTGCTCCATGCTGCGGTTTCCCACGAGTCGTCAGCGGGGGGGACGCGATCCACTCAAGCTTCCCAATCGCAACGCGACGGCCCCCTCGCTTGGACTTGACTCAATTCTATACTCACCAGACGCAATGTATGGGGTATAAGTATAGAAACCGCTTTGTGGTTGAGGACGCCTTCTTGGGCCGATGCACTCTACATAGAGGCGCTTGGCAGTGATAAGATTTCACGTGCGATAATGCGCTTTAATAGTTGAGCATTTATCACATTGTAGGCTTTCTGGATTGCGTAAATTGACTAGAATGTGGCGGGCGCAACACAAAAACTTTTGAGGAATAGAATCCGTGGCAAAACGAGCTAATTCGATGGCCAGCACCATCACTGAGTACTTGGTAGAGAATCCTGAGATCACCTGGAAGGACGCAGCGGCGACGCTGGAACCTCAAGGGATCAGCGAGAGCTACTTCAGCAACCAGAAGTCGAAGCTTCGCAAGGAAGGTGTGTTGCCGAGCTCCGGACGTAAGAAGACGCGTCGCAAAAACGCAGCCGCCAAGACAACGACCACCAAGAAGGTTGCTGCGAAGAAACCTGCCGTCGCGGGTGGCGAACTGGCATCGGCTGCTGAATTCGCTCGCACCGCAGGCGGTTTGAGCGAAGCTCGGCGTCTGTTGGATCAATTGAGTGAAGTCCAAATCTAGCGAATGGACAACGTTGGTCGCGCCGCCGTGATCGTTCGATCGCGGTGGCCCCAAGCGTTCCCGCGAGGGGACTTTCTGCGGCGACCGATGCGGTTTTCGCTCAACGTTTTCTTGAACATCGTTGGGCATCGGGCCATCGAAAAGGCCGATTTTATCTTTCTGCTAGTCCAAATCGCTATTCCCAACCCTCTGGGAACTTCGATACGCTAGGGGAATCGACTCTATCGTTCGATTCACGCCCCTTGGACTTTCGTAAAATGCTCAGGCAGCACCTGTTTATCGGATCCTGCATTTTGATCTGGGCTGGCGTCGCTGCGGCTCAGAACCCTTCGACGGCGGCGTTGCTGAAAACAGCCTACACGATCTCGAAGAACGCTTCGACCGAAGCTGATTACACGCGGATCATCGATCAGATTCAACAGTCCGCTTTAGCGGCGGCCGATCAAGAGGTGCGTGCTTACGGGAACCAATTGTTGGCTTGGGCCCTGAACCGTCGCGGCGAACTTCGCTGGGACCAAATCCAGGTCCCCGACGATGCGATGGCCGTGGCGGCTATTGAAGATTTTCGGAATTCGTTGAAGCTGGATCCCAACCGCTGGCGTGCCAAGCAGAATATGGCGTTTGTGTACGCCACGCGCGGTCAGATGAAAGAAGCCGAGGCGCTGTTCAACGATGTGATTCAAACCAAACCCGATCACGCCAACGCGTATTTCAATCGAGCCGAGTTGCGCTATGAGATGGGGAATCTGTCGTCGTCGATCGCCGACTACGATCGTGCGATCACGCTGCAGCCGGGTGAAGCGGATTTTTACACAGGTCGCGGCCATGCGCGGTTCCAGGCGGGCCAGGTCCAAGCGGCGATTGAAGATTATCATCGCGCGTTTCAGTTGGATTCGGACAACGCGATCCGCGCGATCGACCTTGCCGATGCCTTGCAGAACGGTGGGCAATGGCGGCAGGCCGCTGAAAACTATCGAAACGCGTTGCAGTTGGACCAACAGAATCTGCGGACCCGGCTGAACCTTGCCTGGTTGTTGGCGACCTGTCCCGACGGCAGTCTCCGCGATGGGCAGCAAGCGTTGGAGATCACCGACGGGCTGCGTGATATTCCCGCGTCCGAAGAATTCCGCTATATCGATACACACGCGGCCGCCTTGGCGGAAACGGGGCAGTTTGAAAAAGCGGTTCGCATTGCCCAGACGGGGGAAAGGCTCGTCCCCACGTCCGAACGCAGCGGATTTGAAGCTCGGCTGGAAGGTTACAAAACGAATCAACGATACCGCCAGGTGCCGGTCCGGTAGCTGAAGGCAGGCATCGCAATCCATCGCGCTGCGGGCCACGAAGGTCGGGCCGCGAATACTATCAGGGCAAGGAAGCTCCCATGAAAATCGATCGATCACGTCCCTGGCTCGCGCTTCCGGTGGCATTTGCGATGATCCTCAGTCTGTGCGGCTGCAATTCAAAACCACAGTTGGGGAACCTGATGGATGCCTTTGGGCAACCGAAGACAGAAGCCAGTGCCGAGGTGTGGGATGAACATACCGTCGGTTTGCCATTCCTGTATGGCTACGACGAAGGTCTTGCCAAGGCGCAGGCCGAGGGGCGGCCGGCGATGATCTTCTTGACGACCACGTGGTGTAAGTGGTGCAAACGGATGTCGGCGACCTGTTTGCAAGATCCCGAGATCCGCGGCCTTCTGGAACAGAATTTTGTCTTGGTGCTTGTCGATGGCGATCAAGAATCGGCCGTCAAACGCAAGCTGAAGAATACCGGCTATCCGCACATCGTCTTCATCTCGCCCGACGAACAGATCCTTGCTTCGCAGAACGGATATGCCGAACCGGATGCTTTCAAGCAGGTGATCGCCCAGGCGCTCGCCGCGCAGTAGTCCACGTCCCCCTTCGAGAGCGAACGCACGATGCGCAACTTCATCGCCCAATGGTTTCGAAAGCCGCAATCCAACCCATCGCCCGGGACGATTGTCGATTCGCCGACAGGTCGGCCGCAGGCTCAGCCGCAAACGGCGCGGCAGCGGCGTATGGAAGCGTCGTTGGCTTCGCTGCGTTTATTGCCCACAGGAGTGCTGCGGCAATTGGAATCCAGTGGTCATCGCCGAGTGCAGGATCTGTTGCGATTGAATCTGTCGCAATGGGCGACGGAGCAGCGTCTGACGGCATCGCAGCAGAGTCAACTGCGGACGGTACGACGGGCGATTCGGATGGCCTTCGCGCTGCGGGCAATGCACCCTCGCGAGGCCTACCTGTTGATCGCGATTCATCGTCGCAGCCCCGAAGACGTCGCATCCGATTCGCCACGGCATCTGTTTCGCGACCTGGAACGGTTTGCGTTGTCCAGTCGTGGTAGGGCGTTGACCCGTCGGATCGAGATCCCGTCGCTGGAACGCGTTTCGGCCTGGATCGCGGCAGCACAGGATCATCAGTTCTCGCGGCTTGCAACGTCCCACACCTCGAGTGCCAGCGACACCGCGGGGGTATCGCCGGCTCCGTCAGGTCACTAACGCCGACGGGATCAAAGCCAAAGTCATCGCCGATCGCGGCCGCTGGAAAATGGAAAACGCAACAACACAAAACAAATTACGGAGACAAGGATGTCGCAGATTCTGACGATCTTGCGCGCTGCCCACTGTCGTAGCACGCATCACTATTTCGCATTGGACGCATTGCGTTGCATCAACACTGAACGTGGCGGACGCTTGGCAGACATCCTGTTGAAGCACTACGACCAATATCTGAAAGGTGCCAAGGATCCCGATGCCAAGTTCCGCGACTTCCAGAACCACGTGCTGCACGTCGGCGATGGTGGTTGGGGCGGAGCGACGCGGGCCTGCGAAAAATGGCTCAAGACAGCGGTCAATCATTTGAATAGTGAAGAGTGGGAATACGCTGCCTACGATCTCGGGGTGCTTAGCCACTATTTCACCGATCCGATCATGCCTTTGCACACCGGTTCCAGCGACCCCGAAGGAGTTGTCCATCGACCGTTGGAATGGAGTGTTTGTCAGTCCTATGAATCGCTCTATGAACGCTGGAAGAGCGGCAAGGTTCGGGTGCAGTTCCAATTGCCCGAGGGGAACAATTGGATTACGCAAGCGGTCACGGCGGGCGCCGAACGCTCGCACGTGCATTATCATCGAATCATCGAAATCTACGATCTGGAACGAGGCGTCAAAAGCCCTCCCGAGGGACTCAATGCGGAGTCGCGGGAGATTTTGTCCGAGATGTTTGGGATCGCGATCACCGGCTGGGCGCGGATCTTGGAACGCGTCGCCGAACAAGCGACGTGCAAGCTTCCCAACGCGGGCCTAACCGCGGCAACGCTTGTCGCCGCGATCGATATGCCCGTCGCTTGGATCATCAAGAAGATCGCATCGGTGCAAGAGAAAGCAGCCGTGGCGGCGATCTTCGAAGAATTTCAAACCACGGGAACCGTGCGCGTCCATCTGCCACCGGAGGTCCGTAGCGTGCGGACCGAGATGGCGATGACGGTCAATCGGAACACCCCGATCAATCCGCCGACGACCGCGCCGCAGCCCGTGCCGGTGGTGAGCAGCACCGCGGCGACGGCAGCTTGGGCACCGGCGGCAATCCAATCGCCGGCACCTGCGATGGTTGCGACAACCCAAACCACGCAAGCCCCGTCGATCGCAACGCCATCGGCCGGCGAACCGTCGGCACCTGCCTGGTTGCCAGCGGCGTCGAGTCTCCACGAACCGGTTGCACAAGAACCGGCCGTGACGATGGAACCGGCTGCCGCGGCGGCGGCGCAACCGGCTGTCGCATCGGTTCCGTTTGCGGTCAGCCGTGTCGCCGATTCGTGGTCGACGCAAAGGCAGCCAAGCGTGTCGGAGCAAAGCGATTTGGTCGATGCCCCATCGATCGGGCCGAAGACGGCCGAGCGGTTTACCAAGATTGGCATCCATACCATCGGTCAGTTCTTGGCGGTGCAACCGGAAGTGTTGGCGGTGAAGTTGGAAACGCGTTGGATCAACGGCGACCTGTTGGCCGACTGGCAGGCCCAAGCCCGTTTGGTATGCGGCGTCGCCTCGCTGTGCGGTTACAAATCGCAGCTGTTGGTGGCTGTCGATTGCCGATCGGTCGACCAGTTAGCAGCGGAAGACGCCGCGGCGCTGACGGCAAGGATCTCGGACTACTGCGATACCAAGGCGGGAGAGCGGATTTTGCGCAGCAGTCCGCGTCCCGAGATGGAAGACGTTGGCGAATGGATCGAAGACGCAAGTCGCGGCGAGATTCGACAGGCGGCTTAGACGTCGCTCCCGAACTCGATCGCCCTTCGACTATTTCTCGATATCGAAGTCGGCGATCTTTCGATAGGCTGTCGCGCGGCTGATACCAAGCCGCTTTGCCGCTTCGGGGATGCTGCCGTTGCAGCGGTCCAACGCCTCGCGGATCAGTTTTTCTTCCCAGACATCCAACCGCAGCGTATCGGTCACTTCGACTCCCGCGTCGCGGAGACCGAGGTCATCAGCTTCGATCGTATTGCCATCGAACATCACGATCGCGCTATCGATCACGTTTCGCAACTGTCGCACGTTTCCAGGCCACGCGTAAGAAAGCATCCGTTTTTTGGCCGCTTCGGAAAACTGGATCGATGGCCGCGCGTGCTGGCGGGAGAAATGCTCCAGGAAGTGGTTCATTAACAATTCGATGTCTTGTCCCCGGTCGCGAAGCGGCGGCACGTGCAGCTCAAAGACACTCAAGCGATAATAGAGATCTTCGCGAAAGCGTTTCTCGCGGACAAACTCGGCAAGGTCGCGATTGGTCGCCGCGATGATCCGCACGTCGACGCGGATCTCATCGACACCGCCGACGGGAAGGAACGGATGACCTTCCATGATCCGCAGCAGTTTGGCTTGGCCTTCGAGTGTCAGTTCGCCGATTTCATCCAGGAACAACGTGCCGGTGTGGGCCTGTTGAAACCAGCCGATGTGATCGCGATCGGCTCCCGTGAACGAACCCTTTTTGTGGCCAAACAATTGGCTTTCGATCAGGTCTCGCGGGATCGCGGCGCAGTTTACGCTTAACAGCGGCCGCTCGCGGCGTCCGCTGTGTTGGTGGACATCGCGGGCGACCAGTTCCTTGCCCGCGCCACTCTCGCCACGGATCAGCACGCAACCGTTGGCTTTGCCGACACGTTCGATCTTCGATTTCAAACGCATCATCGGCGGACTTTCGCCGATCAAGTTATTCGTTTCCGCATTCCGCGTGAACAGCCGGTCGCGTTCGACTTGCAATGCCGCCGTCCGACGGGCGCGGGACAGCGCGACGCCCAGCAGTTGTCCGGAATTCAACGCTAGTTCAAAATGCCGTTCGTTGAAGCGATGGTCGTTGCGATACAGATGCAGCACGCCGGCAACTTCTTCACCGTGTTGCAACGGAACGCAGATCGCATCGGTCCATTGGGTCTTCTGCCCCGGCGAGGTCGATTCCTCTTTAAACCAAAACGCCTCGCCACCGTTGGTGACCCGGCGGGTCAGTTCGCTGCTGAGTTTGATCTTTTCGGCGGCGTCGGATGGGAAGACATATTCGGGTTGCAGTTTGCCATCTTCCCCCAGCCACATGAATCCGATCACGTCGGCTTGGGTACGGTCTTTCAAAAGTTCGGTAGCGATTTGAATCACCGAATCGGGATCGCCGCTGCCGATCAATTGCAGGCTCAATTGGTACAGATCGACCAAGTAGCCCACGTCGGCGATTTTACGCAACGGATCCAATGGGCCAAAGTTGCTGGACGACAGGCCACCGGAAATGGGACGGTCCAGAACGATCGTTTGTTCGCGGTTGTTGGAATCGGCTGAATCGCCGTGGCCATCAAAAAATTGCAGCTCCGATGTTCCCACCAGGATCGTGTTGCTGTCTTGCAGTGTGGCGTGGTCGGTCTTTTGTCCATTCACCAACAACCCGTTGCGGCTGTTGGTGTCGCGGACCTGCCAGTGCGAATCTTCGTGAAACAGCACCGCGTGATACCGCGAACTGACCGGATCGGTTAACATGATTTCGCAATTGGCATCGCGTCCGACGTGCAATGTATGCAGCGGATCCAAGCGGAATCGGCGTCCGGTATCGGGACCAGAACGAACTTTGAGATACGCCACCATAGAAATCGCGAATGGTTTTTAAACTGGGAAAACTCAGGTATTGTACAGTGAACGCTCGACCACGGGGAAGCCACAGCGAAACTCTCGCAAATCAACTTTGAACCCCCTCGGGCCATCGGTCGATCGCGATGCATCCTCCCAGCAAGCTCTTGGTATCTTTAATGAATGAACCGTCATCCAATCAACGTCCCGAAGTGGTCTGGCACGAACAAAGTGTCAGCCGCGCCGATCGCGAGCGTCAACTGGCACAGCGAGGTTGTGTGATCTGGTTTACGGGGTTGAGTGGTTGCGGCAAAAGCACGATCGCCAACGCCTTGGATCACAAATTAAGCCAGTTGGGGGCCGTTACTAGCCTGCTGGATGGCGATAACATCCGCCATCACCTGTGTGCCGGCCCCGATCGCCTGGCGAGCGAACATG
The DNA here is from genome assembly GCF_007753095.1 of Rosistilla carotiformis. Taxonomy (NCBI): domain Bacteria; kingdom Pseudomonadati; phylum Planctomycetota; class Planctomycetia; order Pirellulales; family Pirellulaceae; genus Rosistilla; species Rosistilla carotiformis. The sequence continues at coordinate 5,359,917 of NZ_CP036348.1, read as the reverse complement.
GCGAAACGTTTGCAAACCGTTTTGGGTTGGGATTTGGTGCCATCGATCGCGAGGAAAACATCCGCCGGATCGGAGCGGTCGCCGAGCTGTTCGCATCGACGGGCATCATCACGTTGACCGCGTTTGTCAGTCCCTACGCACGGGATCGGCAAAGGGTTCGCCAGTTGATCGAATCGGTGGGGCGGCCTGGCGACTTCGTGGAGGTGTTTGTCGATACGCCGCTGGAAACGTGTGAGCAACGCGATCCCAAGGGGCTTTATAAGAAGGCCCGCGCCGGCGAGATTCAGAACTTCACCGGGATCAGCGATCCCTATGAAGCGCCTGCAGCCCCCGAGATTCATTTGCAAACCGCGGACAAATCCCCCGAGGCGTTAGCGATCGAGATCGTGCAGTATTTGAAAGACCAAGGTCTGTTGATCCGGGAAGGAGGCGAGGCGTGATGAAAATCGATAGCCATCATCATCTGTGGAACTACGATCCGGAACAGTACGGTTGGATCAGCGAGCAGATGGCGGTCCTGCGCCGCGATTTTTCGCCGACCGATCTCCAACAGGAACTTCGCGATGCGGGGATCGATGCGGCCGTTGCAGTGCAGGCGCAGCAGACGATTGCCGAGACCGAGTGGTTGCTGGAACAGGCTGGGAAAAATCCAGTGATCGCAGGGGTCGTCGGCTGGGTACCGCTGGCCAGCGACCAGGTCGCCGACGATCTGGACCGCTTGCATCAGAACGAACTGCTGAAAGGGATTCGCCACGTCGTTCAAGATGAACCGGCGGACGACTTTATCCTCGGCGACGACTTCAATCGGGGCGTGGCCAAGCTGGCTGGTTTTGGGTTGGTCTACGACATCCTGATCTACGGCAAACATCTCCCTGCGACGATCCCATTTGTCGATCGGCACCCGCATCAATCTTTCGTGCTGGATCACATCGCCAAACCGACGATTCGCGGCGGTCAGTTCGATGACACGTGGGCGCGGCAGATGCGTGAATTGGCGCGGCGCGATAACGTGGTTTGTAAGTTCTCTGGCGTGGTCACCGAAGTGCGCGATCCGGAGGCCACGATCGAAACCATTCGCCCTTACTGGGATGTCGCTTTGGAAGCGTTTGGCCCCGACCGTTTACTGTTTGGCAGCGATTGGCCCGTCTGTTTGTTGAAGATTTCCTACGGACAATGGGTCGAGATGGTAACGGAATTGTCGGCAGGTCTGTCGCCCAGTGAGCAGGAGAAGTTCTGGGGGCTCAATGCTGCCAAGGCGTATGGGCTGAGTCCTCGCCGTCCTCGATAGCATAAATTGCGTAAACCGGGAAGAATATTCATCGGGGGAGTTCTTCGTGTTCGTTCGGTTTTGACGATTCTTTCAATGTATTCGATCGCGACGGTCGATCCCTGACAGCAAGGAACGGTTTGGTTGATAACCGTCTGCGTTTGATCAGGGGAAGGATTCGCGATGAAACAGCTATTGGTCGTTGCCGGTTTGTTATGCTTGTTGTCGAGTACTGGCGGTTGCGCGAAAGCGTTGTCTCGTGGCGGATGCTCTTCGAATTCGTGTGGCCAGCAGTGTAACAGTTGCAATAATTGCAACACCAAGCAATGCAATTGTGGCCAGTGCGGCAATGGAGCTCGTGGGCTTTCGTCGTGTTGTCGTGGTGGTGTCAGCACCGGCTGTCGTCCGGGCAACCTTTCTTGGCAGCAAGGGGGGACCGATTACGGCCACAATTTGACCTACAGCGACGTCAAGCATGGTCAAATGCAACAAAATCCAGGGCCACCGTCGGCGTCGACCGCATACCCGTACTACACCACACGCGGTCCGCGCGACTTCCTGAACGCCAATCCGCCGTCGATCGGCTACTAGGTTTCGATTGAATGCCGCGCCACTTTCGGTTGGTCATAATCAATCCGAAACGCCGTGGGGCGGGGTTTCATCGCGACGGCCATGACGCATCCCTGAATGCGAACCGATTGGGACGCTTCGACAGGGGAAAGGTCGATTTATCGGGGCTGCCAGCGAACCGGCGGCTACAAACCGGAGTCGCTTTATTGATGCCGCACCGGTGTGTGGCATCCAACCAGGCCGAATCCCGATACAATTGGGTTCGCAGGGATTCGTGCTTCAATTGAAGTTGCCGGAGCGCAACGTCCGGGCTGTGGAGATCGCAGTCTGATGATCCGTACAGGAAGATCCCGATGGCTTCTGATTTTCGACTCAAAGAACAACTGCCCGAACTGACCGATCGCATCGTCGCGACCTACACCGCCGACGACAAAATAAACCATCTGGGGCATTGTCCCCTGCCCAGCTACGAAGCCGTGGTTTCGATCGTCGAAGATCTCAAGGAGATCATCTATCCAGGGTATCGGCGACGCACAGGGCTGCACCGCGGCAACGTCGGCTACCATGTCGGCTGTCTTGTCGACCGGTTGCACGATACGCTGACCACGCAGATCGGCCGCGCGTTGCAGCACGAAGACCGCGTGAAGCACAACCATGGGGATTGCGAATCGCAGGTCGATTATGAAGCCAAGGGCCAAGCGATGGCGGTGGAGCTTCTGAAGCGAATTCCCGATTTGCGAAGGATCTTGGCAACCGACGCGCAAGCCGCCTTTGATGGCGATCCCGCCTGCCAAACGACCGACGAGATCATCTTCTGCTACCCCGGCCTTGAAGCGATCACGGTCTTCCGGATCGCAAATCAATTGTTACAGCTGGGAGTTCCGTTCATCCCGCGGATGATGACTGAAAAAGCGCACATGAACACCGGAATCGACATCCATCCGGGTGCCACGGTCGGGGATCACTTTTTCATCGATCACGGCACGGGAGTGGTGATTGGCGAGACTTGCAACATTGGCAGTCATGTGAAGCTGTATCAGGGTGTGACGCTGGGAGCGTTGAGCTTTCCAACCGACAGCGATGGGCAGTTGATCCGCGGACAAAAACGGCATCCCACCATCGAAGACCGTGTGGTCGTGTATGCCAATGCGACCATCTTGGGTGGCAAGACGGTGATCGGTCACGATACGGTGATTGGTTCGAGCGTTTGGGTGACCAGCAGCGTGGCGCCGCGCAGCACCGTCGTGCTGGAGAAACCGAAGCTCCGCGTACGGGCCGAAATGCCCGACGATATGGCTCCCGAATTGAACTACCAAATCTAAGCGGGTGCCCTGCGAAACAGACGCCTTCAATGGAGTGCGTCTTCGGTCGCGGCGTGCTGTCGCGACGCTTCGGCACTGTCAGTCGGTCAGGGCGTCGCTATTGAGCCCGTCGAGCGAGATCGGTTGTTGGCCGATCCGTCCCAGTTCATCCTGAGGGCGACGGCTGCCAAAACTGGGCCATCCGGTGACTTCGGTCAATTCAGGCATCAGTTCCAACATCTGCTCGTGAAGCATCGTCGTGAGTCGCTGCGTTCGCTGGTCGCCGCCGTGTTCGCACAGCGTCAGGATCGTCTTCATCATGCGGACCAATTTCGCTCGGTGGGCGATCGATTGACTTAATCGCATATCGGGCTCGATCAGCAATTCCGACAACGGAACATCGAGCGCATCACGCCAGCAAAGAAGCACCGACATCGGCACGTCGGTCGATGGCTTTTCTTGTTCACGCAGGTCGCGCATCGGCACGCCGCTGCGCCGTGAGACCGTACGGATGGTGACGTTCTGCTGTTCCCGGACAATGCGGATTCGGTGGAAAGGGCCCGTCTTGGAATAGGGCTTCATGCTGGAGTGACCGTTGTCACTGTCATCGCTCCACGGAGCGCTACCCATGATGATGTGCCCGAGAAAGTATCAAATAGAACGGAGCGGAAGGGAGAGTTGCCATCGCGGGCGACGTTCGCTAATCCTAGCTCCGCCACACCGGCCAGAACACGGTCGCCAATCCTTGGATGCCTCTCTCCGGCCGATAGTTCCCACCTGTCTTGGAAAAATCTTGCCAGTTCCGCCGCGTTGGCTCCTGGTTTGCTGGGCTAGCAATCTCCATGGCGCGGCTTGTAGGAGCCGCACACCGCGTTCGGGGCCGGCAATCCGCGGTCGCGCGATCGATCACCATTGCCCAGCCCGCCGCGAGCCTGCGACCTGGCGGTTGGAGAATTGCGTTCAGCGGCAGCTTTTTCGAAGCCGAAAGCGTTACGCCTGCGGAGCCGCAGCCCCTTCGGGTAATTGGCCCCCGACGGCGACGTACTGTTTGGCGACCTCTTCGACCGTCTGTTGGATCTGTTGTTCGGAGTGTTCCGAAGTGATGAAGAATCGCAAACGGGCCGCTGCTTCTTCGACCGCTGGGTAAAGGATCGGTTGCACGTTGATGCCCGATTCGAACAAGGCGTGTGATAGCTTCAATGCGAGCAACGAATTGCCCGTGATCACGGGAACCACTGGGGTTCCGCAGCTTTGCCCGGTGTTCAGGCCGCGCGCTTGAGCTTCACGGACGAATTGGCTGCTGCGTTCCTTCAGCCGCGCGACCCGTTCGGGTTCGGCTTTCATCACGCGAAGCGACGCTTGCGCCGCGGCGGCCGATGCCGGTGGCAGACCGACGCTGTAGACAAAACCGGGAGCTGTGTACTGCAGGTACTCGACCAATTCCGCACAGCCGGCGATGTAGCCACCACAGCTGCCGAAGGATTTGCTGAGCGTTCCCATCCAGATATCGACCGATTTGGGATCGATACCAAAATGTTCCGACATTCCGCGGCCGGTCGCCCCCATCGTGCCGATGCTGTGCGCTTCGTCGACCATCAACAAACATTGGTGACGTTGTTTGATCTCGACGAATTTGGGAAGGTCGGGAAAGTCGCCGTCCATGCTGTAAACGCCTTCGATGATCACCAACACGCGGCGATACTGGCGCCGGACTTCGGTAAGGATCCGATCGAGCGATTCGAAATCGTTGTGTTCAAATGGACGTCGACGGGCACCCGACAGCAACGCCCCTTGGATGATGCTGTTGTGCGAAAGGGCGTCGTGCAAAATCAGATCGCCCGGACCGACCAAGTGGCCGATGGTGGTTTCATTGGTGCTGTGGCCCCCGACGAAAACGATCGAAGCTTCGGTTCCAATCCACTCCGCCAGTTCGCGTTCCAATTCGCCGTGAATGGTTTTGTTGCCCGAGACCAAACGGCTGGCACTCACGCTGGTTCCAAAGCGTTGCAACGCTTCGCTCGCCGCTCGGGTGACTTCCGGATCGCCCGACATGCCCAGATAGTTGTAGCTGGCAAAGCTGATCAGTTCGCGGCCATCAATTTGCGTGGTGTCGCGCGTCAGCCCTTCGTGGACGGTGAAATAGGGATTCGGCAGCCCGGTCACCAACAGGGTCTTTTCGGTTTGCTTGAGCCGTTGGTATTCGGGGAACAGGGCAAACGTGTAGTCTTCCGGGCGGACTTCGCGCAACGGCAGATCGGCCTGGTCGGCGGCAGCCGCCAGGATGTCGATCGGATTGCAATCCAGATGCTCGCGAATTGCCAGGGCAACTTCCGCGACGGTCTCCATTTCCTGGAGCGCTTCGTCGGGAAAGCGACCACCAAAGATCTTTTCCAGCGAGTGGGCGACCTCCAGCCGTTCCAGGCTGTCGAGTCCCAGGTCGATGGCGATATTGGTGTCTTCGTTCATTTCGTCAGCGCGTTCGCGAGCGATCGCTTTGACTTCCCGAATGACGACCGAGACGATCTCGGGCGAAACCTGTTCGCTCGCCAGACGCGGACGTTTGGGTTGTGTGTGATTGGAACCCGATTGCAACGGTTCGCTGGATTCCCATCGCGACCAGCTGCCGACGATTTTCAGTTCGTTCTCGCGGATCATGTCCAGACAAGCGTGTCGTTGGATCTTTCCGCTGCTGGTCTTCGGAACCGAACCGGCGCGGACCATGTAGATCGCGTCGGGGGGCAGTTCATGTTCGGCCGTGACCGCTTTGCGAATGCGGTCGATTTCCGCGTTCCAATCGTGATTGCGGATGCGGACCGTTTCGGCAACGATCATCAATTGCTCGCGCCCCATGAAGTCCATCGCCATCGCCGCCACGGCACCGCTTTGCACCACGTCGGAAGCTTGTTCGCAAGTCAATTCAATGTCTTGCGGGTAACGGTTCACGCCGCGGACGATGATCATGTCCTTGAGGCGACCGGTAACGTACAGTTGCCCTTCGTGCATGAATCCGAGATCCCCGGTCCGCAGGAAGGGGCCTTGGCCATCGGCGGTCGCCGCGCCAAAGACCGCCCGCGTCTTGGCGTCGTCGTTCCAGTAACCTTTGCCGACACTGGGGCTTTGCACCCAGACCTCGCCAATTTCTTGCGGGGCCAGCAAGCGGAAGCTATCCGGGTCGACGATCTCGACACGTTCGCCCGGGATGATCTCGCCACAGCCAACCAAAGCCCGCGCGTCGTCATCGTCGGCGGCGACCAACTTGACTTGCAAATGGTTCAATCCGTCGGCTGAAAAATGGCTGATCTTTGGCTGACCCTTGGGGCCCCCGGTGACGATCAGCGTGGTTTCGGCCATTCCGTAACAGGGCAGGAATGCGTCGCGGCGGAAGCCTACGCGGGCAAACTTCTCGGCAAAGGCGTCGATGGTGGTCGGGCGAACTGGTTCGGCCCCGTTGAAGGCTACCTCCCAAGACGACAAGTCCAACGTGTCGATCTCTTCGGGAGTGACTTTTTCGACGCACAACTGATACGCAAAGTTGGGGCCGCCGCTGATCGAGACCTTGTACTTGCTGATCATCTGCAACCAGCGAACCGGTTTCTGCAGGAATGCCATCGGGCTCATCAGCACGTTGGGCCGGCCGTAGAACAAAGGCTTCAGCACGCCCCCGACAAGCCCCATGTCGTGATAGGTGGGCAGCCACGATGCGCCCGAACCGGCGCGGGTTGGGGTGAACGCGTGAACGATGTATTCACAGTTGGCGATCAGGTTGCCATGCGTCAACATCACGCCTTTGGGATCGCCGGTCGATCCCGAGGTGTATTGCAACATCGCGATGTCGTCTGCTGCGATGGTAGGCATCTTCCACGCATCAGCCGCTGCATTGCTCGGGTCGTCGCTGGCGATCATTTCGATCGCCGACAGATCGGCCGCTTGGTCTTTGTTGCTGCGAATCTGTTCGATCACCGATTCGACCGACAGCGCGAAGCCCGCACCGGAATCTTTCGAAATCGAATGGATCCGAGTGGCTTTTCGATTGCGGCGAGGCGGGTAGGCCGGCACCGCAGTGGCACCGGCGGCGTGGCAAGCGAAGAAACCAACGACAAATTCCAACCCCGGTGGATACAGTAGCAGAACGCGACCGCCGGTGGCTCCACGTTGTTGCAAGTAACCGGCCAGCGCGCGTACCCGTTCCCACAATTGGGCATAGGTCAGCATCGCATCGTCGTCTCCACCATCGCCATCGGTCGAATAGAAGGCCGGCGCATCGGGCTGCTGCTCGGTCCAATACCGAATGATATCGACAAAGTGGGTGCGGGGCGGATTGTACGGGGCGAAAAAGCTTTCCAGATTCACAGTGTAGGATTCCGTTACGCTTCGTTGTTCAGTGGGAGCAGCAGCACGTCAACCACGCGATCGGTTTGCGACGTATCAGGCGAGGGGGGCCTGAACTGCGTAAATATGCTGTCGTGTTTCGGGATGCCGACAATTATGTCCCGCAATCCAAAACGGCGGGAGGGCAGTGAATTCAAATCAACTCGAAAGCCCGTATCTTTGGGGGAGGTTGTTGCCCGTGGCGTGTGGTCGGAAATTCGCGCTGCAAGCATGCAGCGACGTTTGGGGGCCCTCTAAAGATACACCATAGATCGTCTCGGCGAGGTGATTTCTGCCCACCCGCCGTGCAGGGAATGACCTTTAAGTGCCGGTTGTTCGCCATTGAGGCGGTTTTAGTGGTGCGGGTGGTGGGATCGATGCCAGCTACTTTGCCTGTTTCAACTTTTCGCGAATCGTTAACAGTCGTGCTGCCAGTTGTTCTTCAAATCCTCGCCCCGAGGGGGTGTAAAATTCACGATCGATCCCCAGATAGTCCATCGCGGCGATCCCGTCGGGATGATTATGGGCGTATAGATAGCCTTCGCCATGCCCCAAGTCGCGGGCCCCTTGGTAATGTTTGTCGCGAAGAGCGACGGGCACGGGGACTAAATCCCCTTTGCGAACTTCCTGCCGTGCGTTGCCGATCGCCGTCGTGGCGGAGTTGCTCTTCGGCGCCAAGGCTAAATAGATCACCGTTTGGCTGAGTGTCAGTTGGCATTCGGGCAGTCCGATAAATTCGCATGCCTGCATCGCGGCAACGGCCAGCGGCAGCGCCTGAGGGTCGGCGTTGCCGATGTCTTCGCTGGCCAGAATCACCAACCGCCGACATAAAAACCGGATATCTTCGCCCCCTTCCAACATCCGCGCCAACCAATACAGCGAGGCATCCGGATCGCTGCCGCGAAGGCTTTTGATCAACGCGCTGGCCATGTCGTAGTGTTCATCCCCGCTGCCGTCGTAACGAATCGACTTTTGCTGCAACGATTCGCTAGCCAGTTTCAGGTCGAAACGGACCGGCCGTTGGGAGCTGCTGAGCACGCCGATCTCGAGCGCCCCAAGCGCCTTTCGAGCGTCCCCTTCGACCATCGTGGCGATGTATTGAAGCGCTTCGGGCTCGGCTTCGATTGGAATATCCCCCAGGCCGCGTTGAGGCGTTCGAATCGCGCGTTGCAACAGATCGACAATGTCATCGTTGTTCAGTGGTTCGAATTGAAACACTTGCGATCGGCTGATCAACGCCGCGTTGATGGCAAAGTACGGGTTGCTGGTCGTCGCCCCGACCAACGTCACGATTCCCGCTTCGACGTCCGGAAGCAACGCGTCCTGTTGCGATTTGTTGAAACGGTGGATCTCATCGATGAATAAGATCGGCCGCGGGGCGCCCGCCGCCACGTCGTCGCGGGCTTGCGATAAGACTTCCCGAAGTTCTTTAACGCCCGACAGCACGGCACTGAGCGAATGGAAACGACCGCCGGTTTCGTGAGCGAGCAGTTCGGCGAGCGTTGTTTTTCCAGTCCCTGGCGGGCCGAAAAAAAGGATCGAACCAAGCTGACGGGCGTCGATCATCCGTCGCAGCAGTTTGCCCTCACCTAACAATTGCTGTTGCCCGGCGAACTCGGTCAGCACACGTGGCCGCATCCGCGCGGCCAACGGCTTATTTGATTCCAGGTGATCCGCTTCGGCTTCATCAAACAACGACATCGATTCTTTTCGTAGGGTTTCAAGAACATGATCGCGCCGCGGGGACATCGAGCGACTCGAATCTCCATCCGATGAAATCGGCGTCGTCGTACCGACGCCTCTCGCGATCGCAGACGCAATCAAGTATCTCAGATGTCGCCGATTGAAGTAACTGACCTCGATCAACAGGCCGGTGAAAACGGAGGTTCTTGGGATGCGACTGACCGGACGCCATCGGGGCCTTTCTCCGTATCCTTGTGGCCAGGCTGCGATCGGCGTTCGCCGGAATTCTCAATCCGTCGGATCGCGGGCGGGCAAATTTCGGAAAATCGTCGAGAATCCTTCTTGTTGCAATGTAGACAGGTCTGTATAGTTCCGATATGGACAATCCAGAGACAAAGGGAAAGCGGTCGAACGTGCGTCAGCGGATCGTGGAGACCGCGGAACGCTTGTTTTATACCGATGGAGTGCGTTCGGTCGGGATCGATCGGATCATCGCCGAAGCGGCCGTCGCGAAGATGTCGCTGTACAACCACTTCGCCTCCAAGGACGATCTGATCCTGGCGGTGTTGGAATTTCGGGAAGAGAAGTTTGACGCGATGTTTGAAGAATCGATCCAAGAGCACGTCGCCGCCGGGCACGATCGACTCGAAGCCTTCTTCGCCGCATTGAAGGACTGGTTTCAGAGTCCCGGTTTCCGGGGCTGCATGTTCATCAACTCAGTGGCCGAGTTGGCTGACGCCGAGCATGCGGGGACCAAGTTTTCGGCGAAACATAAACAGCGGTTCCAGCGGATGTTGAAGGGGATCATCGCGGAGACTGCCGGCGAAGAAGCCGCCAAGGCATGCACCCCTGCGATCGCGTTATTGGTGGAAGGGGCGATCGTCACGGCGCAGATGAATCGTTCGGCCAAGTCGGCCGACGTCGCAAGGGTTGCGGCGAGGTCGCTGTTAGCGGCAAACAACAAAACATAAATGAAACGGGAAGCGAAGTTGGAGTCGAGCCTTTAGGCGACGTGCGCGGAAAAATCCGTTCGGCTGAAGCCTCGACTCCAACGACAATCCGTTCCGCTGAAGCCTTGGCTCCAGCGACAATCCGTTCGGCTGAAGCCTCGACTCCAACGACAATCCGTTCCGCTGAAGCCTTGGCTCCAGCGACAATCCGTTCGGCTAAAGCCTCGACTCCAACGACAATCCGTTCGGCTGAAGCCTTGACTCCAACGACAATCCGTTCGGCTAAAGCCTCGACTCCAGCGGTTTTCGTATCGGGTTCAGCTGTGAAATTTTAAAGTCGACGTTTTTGGACGTCTTATTTATTTACAATTGAAATATACAGACCTGTCTGTATTGTGTGTTGCCGGGGATGTTGCCCGGCTTGGTTTTCGAAGAGTCTTGAGAATCGTAGGAGATGTTACGATGCAACGCCTTTCATCCGTTGATCCACAAGTTGCCCAGGGCCGCACCAAGGAGTTGTTCGATACGGTCGAGCAAGCGTTGGGAGGGATCCCCAATGCTGCGAAAGTGATGGCTCACTCACCGGCCGTGCTCGGCAGCTATCTCGCCTTCAGTACGTCGATGGGGGACGTGAAGATTGGTGAAAAGCTGCACAACCAATTGAAGCTGATCACCAGTGAATCGAACCAATGCGACTATTGCACATCGATCCTCACCGCGGTGGCTCCCGCGGCCGGTTTGTCGGCAGAGGATATTTTGGCGGGACGCACCGGAAGCTCGGAAGAGCGTCGCACCAAGGGGGCGCTGGCGTTTGCTAACGACGTGTTGGACAGTCGCGGCAAGGTGACCGATTCGCAACTGGCCGCAGCGCGCGACGCGGGCTTTGACGACCAAGAGATCGTCGAGATTGTTGCCAGCGTGGTTTTGGGTTGCTTCACCAACTTCCTGAACAACGTGGCCGACACCGAGCTGGATGTGGCCAAAGCGGAACCTGTCGAAGCTGCCGCGTGCACGTCGGGAGCATGTGCGACGCACTAGTCTTGTCACCGGAACGGGCAACGCGTTCGCGTCGGCGAGCGCGTTGCCCATTTGTCACCTCTGTTACTGGAGTTAATCATGTCCCACCCCACCGCGATCCGTCCTCCGTTTCATCTTCAATCGGCGACCGCGAAGGTCCGTGCTGCCGAAGACGCTTGGAACAGTCGCGATCCGCAGCGCGTGGCGCTCGCCTATTCGGAAGATTCCCAGTGGAGAAACCGCAATCAATTTGTTAGCGGTCGAGATGCGATTGAACAGTTCCTTGCCGATAAGTGGTCGAGGGAGCTTGACTATCGCTTGGTCAAATCGCTGTGGAGTTTTACCGACGATCGGATCGCTGTCCGCTTTCAATACGAGTACCACGATTCGCATGGAACGTGGTTTCGAGCGTATGGCAATGAATTGTGGGAGTTCGATTCTGCTGGACTGATGCGTCGCCGTGAAGCGAGCATCAACGATCTGGCGATCGAGGAATCCGAAAGAAGGTTCCGTTGGGCGGCGCCGGGGCCACGCCCTGCCGACGATGTTGGAATTCCAAACCTGCAATGAGGAGAGTAACGATGGGGACCTTCCCTAGCGACATCGCCTTTACACCATCGGTCAAAGCGCTCCAGACTCAAAAAGGCTCCCGAGCCACCTACGCCAAAGTCGAACAGGGGCGTGGTTGGCAAACCGAAGTCACCGAGTCGCTCGAAGCGTTTCTTGCTGGACTGGATATGTTTTATTTGGGGACGGCAAATGCTTCCGGTCAGCCCTACATCCAATACCGCGGCGGGGCGGCGGGATTTTTGATAGTGCTCGACCCGCAAACGCTCGGTTTTCCCGACTTCGGCGGCAACCGGCAATACATCACCCTGGGGAATCTCGCAGAGAATCCGAGGGCGTTCATCTTCCTGATCGACTACGTTCACAGTCGCCGGATCAAGCTCTGGGGAACGGCTCGCGTCGTGGAGGACGATCCCGATCTGTTGGAACGGTTGCGCGATCCCGACTATCCTGGACGCGTCGAACGCGCGATCTTGTTCACCGTCGAGGCGTGGGACATGAACTGCCCACAACACATTCACAAGCGGCTTCCACAACGCGATGTGGCTCCTGTGATCGAGCAGTTGCAAAGCCGCATCAGCGAATTGGAAACAAAACTATCCCGCTACGAAGCACGCGACTAAAACAGCCGCGCCGCTTCTCGAGTTCCCCATCCAAGTTTCATCGATGACGATACTCCTATTCCTCAAGCTGATCACGATCCTTGCCATCGCGGGCTGCGGCCTGATGTCGGGATTGTTTTTTGTCTTTTCGGTTTCAGTGATGCGTGCCTTGGCGCTCTTGCCTGCGGCCGAAGGAATCCGAGCAATGCAGTCGATCAATCGAACGATCTTGAATGGGGTGTTCCTGAGCACCTTCTTCGGGACTGAGGTTGCCTGTCTGGCCGTGACCGTAATCTCCCTTTGGCAGCGTCAACCGGGATGGGCGTGGGGGACCGCGGGCGCTGCCTGTTATCTAGTGGGCGGTTTCCTGATTACGGCAGCCTGCAATGTCCCGTTGAACAACCAGCTCGATCCGCTCTCCGCAACCGCTCCGGAGAGCGAAGCCCAATGGCAACGCTACCTTCATCGTTGGACGCGTTGGAACCATCTGCGAACGCTCGCTTCGACCACCGCTGTCATTCTGCTATCGATCAGCTTGCTGTCGCGGTAAAAGTCGAATTACCGTCGCGTGCAACGCGGCTCTTCCGTTGCGATCTGCGTTTTTTCGACGAGATCATTGCAGCCAAAATGGGTATCCGAGGCTTTCGCTGCAACCGGAATGTCGTTCGCCCGACGCGCCACGGTTGGCGTGAACGAATCGCCGAGCGGAGCTTCTTTTGTTGGTGGGGAGCGCGAACCGCGAAAGCATAAAAAAACCCAACGTTTCCGGATTGGAAACGCTGGGTGATATGCAATGCAACCACACGATTGTGGTCTTGGCACCCTTGGCTTCGATCGAAGCGTATCGAGACGCTTTTGATCGAGCGAAGTAAAGTGCCCCCGCAAGGGCTCGAACCTTGGACCCGCTGATTAAGAGTCAGCTGCTCTACCGACTGAGCTACAGGGGCATTTTTTGAACGAGGGAGAGTTTACCAATTTGTCGTCGGTCTGCAAAGCCGTGTTTGGGCATTGTCACAATGTTTGGTCCCGACCGTTTTTGAAGCCTCGATGGCATTATTCCATATGTGGTAAACGGCGGCCTTGGCGGTTGGCTTGTTCCAATTGGTCGATCAGCTCCTCGGCCGAAGGGAAGGTCGCTGCGATCGAGATCAGCTTGCGATCGTCGACCTCGTCCGCTTCCCGCTGCGCAATCACATTGTCGACCTCTTCTTCCAGCGATGCCAACCAGACGGGCAGATCGAGACCAGAACCCGACGGAGTGCGGGTCATCAGTTCCGCTTCCTGTTCCAACAGGTCAAACGCGTGCGAATATTCCTGTTTGTCGGCGTCGCTCATCGCCAATTTGATCAATGCCCGCATCCGGTCGATCGTCATCGGTTGGATAAACCGTTCGCTGATCCGGTCGGCGACGGTGGGCATTCGCATCGCGTATTTATTCTGCAGCTCTTGCAGTTTTTCCAGATACAGCTCCGCCTCTGCACCAATCCGTTCGACCAAGGACCGTCGCCAAGCGGCGGCGGCGGCATCGAAACCACTGCGGACCAAGATCTCATGCGCCCACATCACCGGTCGCAGGTTCCAGGCGATCCGGTCGTAGCGAACCCGCAATCGCAAGAAGTCCAAGAACATATAGATCAGGTCGCCACGATCGCTTTGCGTCGTCGTGCTGTTGTAGTCGCGATATTCGCTGTGATGATCCAGGATCGATTCGAACACGATCTCCAAATGCTGTTCGGCCTTCTTCAGCGGCAGCGCCCCACCCAGGGCTTCGACCATCGGAGTCCCCGCCAACGCATCGGGATCTTCCATCAAGCGTTGCAGCCAATTTCCGACGCCTTGGTGCAAGATCGCTCGAATGTTCCCCAGCTTCAGGAAGGCTTGAGTGAAGATCGGGTCGCCGTAGTCGCGAATGAATTGGACCAATTCATCCCAAGACCTTTCATCCGAAGCGGTCTCCAGCACCGACAGTCGCAGCGTGCGGCTGTGCGCCAGCCAGCTGCCCAATAGGGTTTCGGTCAGCTTCTCCAGCAGAGAAATCAATTCGCCCGCATCGTCGCGCGTTGTCGCATGCCACGATCGGACCGTATCGACCAGCGACTGGACCATGCTGCGAAAACCGAAGCCGAACAGCGAATCAAACTCGGTGACCGCGCCGGGACCGACCGGATTATGATGCTCCATCAGCCGAGCGGTTTCGACCAATTGGCAGGCCAAGGCCAGGTGTCCTTGTCGCGGCAACCACTGCAGCAGATGGGTGAGCAAACGTCGTCGCAGGCGGGTGGAAAAGATCTTCACCGGGTCGCCGCCACGCGCCAGTGGAATGTACAGCAAGCTTTTGGTTTGTATCGCCCGCAACACATCGGGGAATTGTTTTTTCACATCCTCGCCGCGGCCATCGATCAAGGCCGAGAACATCTGGATCACTTGCTGATCGTCGTCGCTCATCGCCTCCATCAGCTGCGATGCGACCACATCGCCCCCGGGTTCGGCGCCCAGCGATCCCGTCAGCACCCGCCGCGCATCGGAAGTTTCCACCGCTGTGCCGATGATCCGTTCGATCAACGAATCGCGGACCATCCGGCGACGATCGTAAGTGCTCATCGAATCGTCGTCAGCCCCACCGGTGGGAATCCGGTAGTGCTGGACCGCTTCTAACAGTTCCAACAAACCGGCTCGATTGTGAGCCGCTTGTTGCGTCCATTGAGCCATCAGGTCGACCCGTCGGCCGACCAGTTCGAGATCGTTCTGTTCCGATGCTTCCGCGTGAGCGATGCTGCGGAAATCGGCAGCGATGACCCACAACCGCGACAGCGAAGTCAGGAAGCTCAGGTGTTCGGCCAGCCGACGCGATTCGGCTTCCAATTCGTCTTGGCTGCCGTCTCCCTCTTCAAACACGGCCCCTTCAAAGCCGTCGTTGGTCGTGTCTTGGTAGGTGACGTTTTCGTACGCGGCGTCGAACAGGTCCTTGCCGTCTTCGTCTTCGTCATCCCCCTGTTCGACCGCTTCGAGTTCGCGATCCCAGTCGCGTTTCCGTGTCGAATGTTCGCCCAGTGCGAAACGTGGCGGTTCCCAAAACTCTTCCGCGTTGGCTTCCAGGTAGTCGAAAAATTTGTGTACCAGTTCCCAGGGGCGGGCGGCGCCGGGTTTGGTGCGATCGCCGCGGCGAGCGGTCTGTCGCAAGCTGGCCAACCAGCGTTCGGCGATCCGCGGGAAAGAGCTGTTGCCACGCTCGAGGCCGACTTCCGCAGCGTTCCCCAACCAGTGCATCAGCAGGGCCATCGAGGCGACAAAATCCTCGCGTTCCAACAACGCTCCGATCACCAACGCGTAGGCTCGCGGAGAATCAAAGGCTTGCGCGTGAGGGGCCCAGAATTTAACGTCCCCTACGGACGCGCCACCGCGATGCCAGATCCGCAACGCGCCGGCGACGAGCTTGGCCGATTCGTAAGTCTCCAACGGGTCGGTCGCTTCCAGGTCGGCAACTTCATGCGCCGCAAATTGCCGCCACCACATCGCCGCTTCACGAAACTGGTGATCCAGCAAGGCAAAGGCTTTTTCATCATCGACGGCCGCCGCCTCGCTCCAGACGCGCGCCGTGTAGCCGAACAACTGTTCCATCAACCCGATCAATTCGTCGACACGGTGATCGTGGACCGCGCTGTCGGGGCCGTGGAAACGAGAGAAATTTCCTGCGAATCCGATGATGTTCCACGGGTCGACCATCGCACCGCAATCGATGCCGCGGTGAACCAGATCCATGACTTGAGCAGGGACTTCGGAAGCCGTTGCCAAATCCCCTTTGTGCAACGCCCGCAGGCCTTCGGTCATCGCGCAATCGATCCGGCTCTGCATCCGCGCATTGGTCACATGGACGACATCGTTTTGTCGCTTGGCCGCGTCGGGATATCCCATCCGCGCGTAAAGCTTGGCCAGGTGAACGTGTTGCAGTTGTTTGGCGCGTTGCCGCGCGAGCGACGCGTTGAGATGCTGTCGCGCGCCGCCAAAGGCTTGATGGCGGACGAGCATTTCCGCTTTCAACCGCTCGCCATGCGGACCGCTCATGCTGTTGAGCAGGAAGTCGTAAAACTCATCGCGAAACTGAGCGATCTCGGGACACAGGGTTGCCAGCGTCACGGTCGATGCATGCGCCGATGGGCCCCATCCGCTGATCCCCGACGCCATGAGGATCGTCCCCGCCAAAACGGCGGCAGCCTCTTCGGCCAGTTGTTCCTTCGGCAGGTCGCTCTCTTCGTTCACTCGGCTCAGCAACGCGTCGAGCGTCACCTGTTGTACCAGGAACCGCCGATAGCGACCTTGGTTATCGATGACGTGCGGGTCCCAGGTGCCAAAGTGATAATTGGGGCGCCGATTGACGGGATGATCAAAATCGTAAGCGCGGGGATCGTAAGCGAGTTCCGAAAGGAGCCGAACGTCGAAATGCGCGGCGCGCAAAATCGATTCGTCGGTCGCCCGGAGGATCTCCAACGCGCGGGCGAGCACGTCGTGATAACGCCCCGACGCGACTCCGACGCCTTCGATATACAACGGAATCGGGGCGACCCATTCATGCGGATAAGGTTGGCAACGGCGGTTTTCCAACGTCGCTACAGGACGGTATCCGACGCAGTTATTGAGACTGGCGATTGCACCGGCGACGATCCGGTCGGTCTCTTCCCAGGGGCCTCCCTGCTGCAAGACCGCTTCGATGCAGCGGCCTAAGAAAAAGCTGTTGATCAAAACTTCGGGCGGTTGATGGAACAACAGGTCGCGGTGGAAATCGATGTACGCCGGCAGCAGATCGCTCCAGACCAAACGGACCACGGTCCGTGCCTGTTCGACACTCGCAAACGCGCTGCTGGTCCCTTCCAATTCGGCCAGGGCGGTCTTGATCCGATCGCCCAGGTTCAACCAAGCGGCTTGGCTGAACAACGGATCGGTCGCCAGCGAGGGCTGACACAATCGATCGATATTGGCCAGCGTGTGAGGGTCGCTAGCGCCCGACGAGAAGTTCAGGTAGCCAGCGATCTGGCGGATCGCGTCGTCGGCATTCGATGAGGGCGGGGTCTGGAGGGGCATTTAGAACAGTCCGTTGATCGTCGCAGCAAACGTTGCACCAAGCAATGTTGGCCGCGTTGAAACGCAGCTTGCCCACAATCCTAGGATAAAAGTGGGGTCGAGGTCTAGGCGGGGGCGACAGGCGGGGGAACCATTGCTAGCGATTTTAGAGGCACTGTGGGTGCCGTAAATGCTACGTGGAGGGAAGGATGGTGCGCCGAAGGGGGGTTCCGGCTGTGATTCAGCTGCGCGGGACTTCGACCGAACGGATCAGCGAAGTCAGCTCCTCGTCGACCCGTCGGCCTTCGACTTCCGCTTCGGCCGTCAATTGCACGCGATGGCGCAGCGCCGGCAACACGACTTCGACCACGTCGTCGGGGGTCGCATAATCGCGTCCGCCAAACGCAGCCAGGGTGCGAGCGGACTGCATCAACGCGATCCCCGCGCGGGGCGACGCGCCGATATGTAACGAGGGCCAGTTGCGCGTTAAACGAACGAGGCTATTGATGTAATCGACCAACGCGTCGTCGATCCGCACTTGCCCACAAAGCGCGATGATCTCACGAATTTCCTGCGGCGATGTGACCGTTTCAATCTCGTCGTGCAGTCGTTTGTTCAGGTCGATCTGCAAGCTGTGCATACGCAGGATCTCGGCCTCCTGTTGGCTGCTGGGATAGTCGATGATCAATTTGAACATGAACCGATCCAGCTGGGCTTCGGGCAGGTTGTAGGTTCCTTCGCTCTCCAGCGGATTTTGAGTCGCCAGGACCAGGAACGGTCGCGGCACTTCATGGCTCACGCCGTCGATCGTGACGCGGTATTCCTGCATGATCTCTAACAGAGCGGCATGCGTTTTGGCGGGCGATCGGTTGATCTCGTCGGCCAGCAACAGCTGAGTGAAGACAGGGCCAGGATGAAATCGGAACTCCGATTCCTTCATGTCAAAGACCGGCGCGCCGGTGATGTCTGAGGGCATCAGGTCGGCAGTGAATTGAATCCGTCCGAATTGGCAACCGAGCACTTTGCCCAACGTGCGAACGAACAACGTCTTGCCCAAACCCGGGACGCTTTCGATCAACACGTGTCCATGGCTAAACAGTGCCGTCAACGTGCCTAACACCAATTCGTCTTGGCCGACGTACAGTTTGCCGATCTGTTGGGTGATCCTTTGATAGATCTCGCGTGCCCGTTCAAAGCGCTCTGACGACGGCGGATTGGTCTCGATCACGGTGTTTCTCCTGGTGGTTTCTCATTCGCAGTGGGAGCGGTTGGCAGCACCCATGGGCCCGAATCCTCGCCGCGAACCTGCACGAAGTATTCGGAAATTCGTTGCCGCGCATAGTCGGCATCTCCGCTGCGCCGAAGCATGTCGGCGACGGCCGAGACATGTTCGCCGAAGTCGCCCGTGGCGGGTGGGGGCAGTCGTCGCGGCCGGCCAAAGATCGGTAGCAGTGCGAGGATCGCAACAAATCCCAGCAACACGACATGCATCGTTGTCATGCTCAACGGCCACTGCGTCAGCAATTCCATGCCCGCGGCCAGTTCGTCGTCGGAATCTCCTTGGACACGGGCACCAAACCTATCGGTCCGCAGGAATCCGACCGTTCCCGGCGGGCCCGATGCGGCGATCAAGCGCTCGGCAAACGCGGCGTTGATCGGATCGGCAAGCGAAAGGTTCAACAACGGTTCGCCGGTGCACAGCACCAGGACTTGCGAATCGGGCCACCAATCGGAGGTCACGCGCGCGGCGACCACGTCTCCGGCGTCGGAGGTTACCAGCGGATCGAACGCGCAGTCTGTCGGTTCTTCCTCGTCGACGGTATCGCTGCTGAAGGTTCCCGCAGTCAGTTGGTCGTCGGTGTCTGGATCGTAGGGGCGGATCGTCGCACGCGTCGTCATACGTTGCGGCAACCGCAGGGGCTCCTGGGACCAGTCGCCAGTAAACCCTCGGGCGGTTCTCCAACGCGGCGTAAAGTCGGCAGTGAACCAACCATTGCTGAACGAATTTAAACCGGCAATGGGCTTCGCCCCTGGAACGGAAGCTTCTTCCACGATCTGTGTCCGAATTTGCCGCCGCCGAAACTCCATTCGATGCTCGGCTTCGGCATCGGCCATCGCTTGTTTCCAATACATCGGTTCGGTCGATTGCAGGCCACGCAGCACATAGATCAGCGTCCGCGGTTTGTTCGCCAACCATTCGTCCAACCACTGGGTCGCTCTGCGGCTGGGAACCTGTTCGGCATCGGGAAACCAGACGATCGTGTCCAGCGATTCGGCCGCGAGCGACAGTCGCTTGAGCGTTTCGGTCTCCCAGTCGCGCAGTTCGTACATCCGCCGAAACCCCGCGACGCCATTGATGCTTTTCGTTCCTTGATGGGAGTAGGAGTATCCGTACGGCGTGGTCAATCTTTGTGGGCGGGTGAGGATTGCATAGATCCCCCACGCGATCACGACCAACACGATCAGTCCCCAAGGGCCCCAAGAGCGTCTCATGCGGAGGCTCCTTTGTTGCCCGTTTGATCAATCGCCGCGTGGAAGTTGTCCAGCTGTTCCCAACAACGTTGAAAGCGTTGTCGCGTGAGGGTGTGATCGCCAAAGAAGGCGTCTTCAAAGGCGTGGATCGTGTCGTGCAAAATCGCTTGCAGCGCATTCGACTGACGGATTTCACGCAGGTATTGACGATTGGTTTTGCCACGCGCTAGCCGCAGCAATTGGTGTCGATCCAGTTGAACCAGTTCGTGGCTGAATAGATAGATGATCGCTTCGTTGTAACGCCCTAACTCCATCAATCGCCGGGCTTCGCCCAACAGGTTCGATGCGGGGTGATCGATCCGTACCGGCAAGCGTTCGAGTCGTTCGGCCGTTTCGCTCGGGTCCTCGCGGTGGTTTCCTGCCGCTCCCCTCCGCCGGGCGCGGTCGCGTTCGTGCAGGATGAACGCATAACCGATCGCCGCGAAGATCAACAGCAGCACGACCGCCAACAGCGACCATGCGATGACTTGCCCGATCATTTCCAATATCGAATCGAAGTTCTGGGGTGTCGTGGATTTGCCGTTGTCGATGCCGACGTATCCCGAGGTTCGCGCCGCTACATCGGCGTCGGATGCATCGGTGCTTTCGACCGGGACCGCTTTGATCCGATCTTCGTCACCGCTATACCACGGCACCTTGCCCAACGACCGTAGCGCTTGGCGGCCGATCGGTTGGGAGGTTTCGGTCACGCTCGCGGCCGGCATCGCTTCTCCGTGCGCCGCGGGAACCGATGTGTTCGCCGCCAGCGTAAGCCAGCTGACGAAGAGGAACATTCGCCAACAGCAAGCGTCTTCAATAGACGGCCGACGATCCAAGATCACGCGAACCACCGCGTCGATTGATTTGACGATCATCCGCCAACTCCTGGAGCCGGTTGCTGCGATTGGGGATCTCCAAATTGACGCTGGACCTCGGCGCGAAGCCCCAGTTCGACGTCCCATCCTTCCAGCCGAATGCGATTGTCCAAATAGCACAGGAATCGGAACAGTACGGTGTATCCGGCGACGATCCACATCGCGGCCGGCACATAGACCAATTGGGCGACAATGTTAAACGACCATCGCTGGGCAAAGACGCCCTGTAAGAAGATCATCGCGAAGAACAGCGATACCGTCAGCATGCCCGACAACAGCAACATCGTCACGAAACGGTTGACCGAATCCCCCGCGACGGGCGTGTGAAACAAGTGGCTGCGGTGGCTGTAGGTGACCGCCCCCGTCGCGCCGCGTCGCAAGGGGCAGCGTTCCAATAGCAGGATTTCGGGCGTGTGAGGGCGGAAGGCTCGCAGGGTGCCGACGTACATCAGCAGCAACATCATAAAAAAGACAGCCAAGCCGTCGGCGTCGCCTAGCGACCAGGTCCAAACCAGCAGCAGTACCGCGGGCACCGGCCCTCGCAAGACGCCTAATTTCCAAACCCAACGGTGCCAGGTCGCCCAGGCATCGCGCGCCACCTGTCGCCAGGTAGGTCGCTGTTCAAAGACGGCTTGGCCGATGTAAAGCGTTGCAAAAACCCCCGCCAACGGCGCCTCGAGGAAGATCAGCGAAGCCATCAAAAACAGATATTCGCTGCGCCAAGCAAAGGTCTCGTCGTCGCCAATCCCTTCGAGTTCGGCTTCGATCGGCAGCCATCCAATCAAGGCAGCATTCATCAAGGCCAGCGGCAGAACGCCGGCCAGGAACGCGACGCACAACGGAATGCAATACTGACGCATCAACAACAGCGTCAGGTCACATAGCTCGCTATTGGATCGCGGGCGAACAACAACGTGTGTGCGGTCAAGTTGCATCGATGCCCGCCCTGGGAAATCCCAACACCACAAAATAGAAGGTCATCGCGCCGCTGGAAAGGATCGCCCACATCGCTTTGATCGTGTACGGAAGCGGACTGGGAGACAGAAAGCCTTCGGTGATCGCCGCCAGGAAAAACAAAACCGATGCGGCAGCAATCACCGGGATCGCGCGGATCGCGCTGACTTTCAATGAATCCCCACGTCGCAAACCGGTCGTCGAAATCAGCCCCAACCCCAACCGTAATCCCGCCGCTGCCGAAAGCACGATCGCTGTCAGTTCGAACGGTCCGTGGGCGGTCACGAATTCGAAAAAATTATCGCCGCCCGTGGTTGAATCGCGAGCCATGTATCCAAAGCTGGTCCCGAGCGCCACCGCGTTGTAAGCCAACGTGAAGATGCAAGGAATGATCAGGATTCCATAGGCGAAACACTGCAGGCCGATCCCCGTGTTATGCCGGATGTAGAAGCTGGCCATCATCACGTAATGGTCAAAGCCGGCGTCGAGTTCGGCTTCGAAGTTCGATTCCATTTGCTCCAACTGCGCTTCGCCCACCACTTGCGCGGGAAAATCGGGCAGCCGTTCTTCCGACATTCCCAACAGCATCGAAAGCCAGAACAGGCCGAAGAACAATATCCCGCAGACGTGCACGCATGGGTCGGCAAAGATCTGTCGCGGTGCCTGACGAACCAACATGTCGACCGATCGGTCGAGAGAAAAATTGCGGCTGCGATACAGTTGATTGTGGGCGCGGCCTACCAAGCGATGCAGGTATTCGACCGTTGCCGGTGGCAATTGATAGGCCTCGGCCAAAGCCAGGTCGGCGCAGGCAGAACGATACAACGAAGCAAACCGTGTCGCACCGGGGGCTTTTCCACGCGTCCGACCGCGACTCTGCATTTCATCGCACAATCGCTCCAGTTCTTCCCAGCCGTGGCGACGCTGTTCCAACAGGGAGACAATGTTCATGGTCTGGATTCCGGAGGAATGGAAGCTTCGAGGTCGCGATCGGGTTCCATGACCACGGCGACTTCGACGAGCGATGCGTCGGAACTGTCGGCGACCGGTTCGGCCGCCACCAAGTGCGCGTCTTTTAACATCGGACTGTATCCAGCCAACGGTTGTAAGTCGACATCTTGATCGCGCGCGTCGGCTAAAAACGTCCGCCAATACAATGCATACAATAACAGATCGGGATCGAGGTCTTCGCGGAATTCAAAGCGGTCGCCGAGCCCCGCGGCTAGATTTTTGGCGAGTTCGCGTCGCCGCTGTGGGGACAGGAACATGCGGCGTTCGGCATACAACGCCAAGACCTTCGCCAACGAGGGACTGACCCGATAGTCGGGTGGAATATAGCTGGCCAGTGCCGGAACCCGCGTGTCTTCGACTCTGGCCACCGGCAGCGTCCAGCCTCGTTCATCGATCACCACCATCGTCCCAGCGGCTAGATCTCCCAACCGTTGCATTCGCCGCGTGCAGGTCATCGCAATCAACGCGGCGATGCCGGTCGGGATCAGATAAACGGGGGGCGCGTCTTCGAAGAAAAATTGCAGCGACAGCGGTGGTGCCAGGTCGGCAACACAAACGAGGTTCCGCAACATCGCCTGGACACCACCGATCGGATGCCCCGAGACGGTGACCACGCGGATTCGCATCGCCATCTTGCCCAGCGTGCGGCCGTTGCACCAGGTCTCCATCGCCACGCCGTAGAACCACCAGACCATGAACCATCCGATGTTGATCGCGGCGAATCCAAAGACGCCGATCAATTGGCTGCCGGTGATGCCAGCCAACAACGCGACGGCGAAGACTGCAAACAGGATGATCGCCAGCTTGACCAACACGTCGATCAGGAATGCGGGCAACCGTCGAAAGGGGCCCGCCAGTTGATACTTGAACGCAATGTTTTCAGGCGTCACCACTTCGATCGTCGTATCCAGTGGTGCGAGCTGAGACATGGGCAAAGCGATCGAGTGGTTCGCGGGAATTGGGCACAAGCTGCCTCATTCTAGCAATTTTCACCTGAACGCAACCGTCGCCCTGCGTCGCCCACGGGAAAACCGATCGACGGCAAGTGGTCTGTCGAATCGCAGCCTACGAATGGATTGCCAGTTGACGCTCGCGAGCCATTTGTCTCAGTTTCGCCAACGGCACGGTCGCCTGTTCGGACATCGCGGCACGATGGCGCCGAGGGGCGATGGGCAGGCGTCCCGAAGCGACGCTCAACGCTCGGATCACTGAACCACTGGACCGAAACGGCGCCGCTTCGATCGCAGGCTGGTTCGAGGGCCGCATCGCGGGTTGGATGTCTCTGGGAGCGGTTGGGGGTTGAAGGCGCGGCTGCGGTTCGGCTTTGGAATCCGACACCCAGACGGTTTGACTCAAATTTTGTCCCCACACGCCGCCAAATTTTTCGACGTCCAGGTCGCCATGCACCACGCATTGGCATGCCAGCCGCAAACCTGCCTCGGCCGCATGAGGTGGCATGCGCAGACGCAACGCTTCAAGCTTCGTTGGCCACGACGCGCTGCCACGCAATTTGACAGCGCAGGTGCCACAGGTGCCCAAGCCGCGACAATTGGCGATACGTGCCAATGGGTGATACAGCGGCAATTTTGCCTTCAACAAGACACGGCGCAGGTTGGCCCCTAAGTCGCATTCAATTCGAACGCCGCCGAAAGTGACGATGGGCATGACAAAAGATTCCTGGCCGACAAGGTTCCGATTGGGGTGTCTTCTATTCTGAGTCGCGATGGGGCAAAAGCAAGCCACGAAAGCGATCGCTGCGGAATATGACGCCTCTACCGATGAGGGAACCTCGCGGGTCGATGTCTGTGCGTTCGGCCAATCATCCTTTTGCGTTGTCACGGTTCTCCGTAAGGGTGTCGACCGTGCTGTGCACGATGCCGTCGGCAAGGACTGTCTGAATCGATTGGCCCACCTGTAATTGCTCCACCGATTGCACCAGCTTCCCCGCGTCGGCCGTTTGCGTAACGCTGTAGCCGCGGGCGAGCACTTTTAATGGCCCCACCGCGTCCAACAGTTCCGCGGTCGATGCCAATTGTTGACGCATCTTGGCGACGACCTGTTGGATTCCGCGATTGAATCGCAATTCGGCTTCATCGAACCACTGCGATTGTTGCGCGATGCGATCAAACGGACGGGTGAACACTGGGCGTCGCGACAATTGCTCCAGCTGCGATTGCACGGTGGCGTGCTTTTGAAAAATCCGCAGCCTCAGATCGTCGGCCAATTTCGCCAATTCCTTGGCGAGGTCGTCGCGCGAACGGACGACCAATTCACCGGCTTCCGACGGCGTCAGCGCGCGGCGATCGCTGGCCAGGTCGCTCAGGGTGACATCGATCTCGTGGCCGATCGCCGAGACCAAAGGAATCTGCGACGCCGCGATCGCACGGACGACTCGTTCGTCGTTGAAGCACCACAGATCTTCCAAACTGCCGCCACCGCGGGCGACGACCAGAACGTCTAGTGCGGGCTGAATCCGATGGGCGGCGTCGATACCGGCGACGATCTCGGCGGCCGCTTCGGTCCCTTGAACTTTGGTGGGAATGATCAGCACGTTCAGATCGGGCCAACGCCGTTGGGCGACCTCTAAGAAATCGTGGACGGCTGCGCTCGTGGGGCTGGTGACCAGGCCGATCCGCCGCGGAAATCGCGGCAGCGGACGTTTCCGCGCTGGATCGAACAGCCCCTCGGCCTGCAGTTTCTGCTGCAGCTGGCGAAGCGCGAATTGCAGATCTCCGACCCCGCGTAACTCGACCCGGCGGATCACCAATTGATACGTCCCGCGGGCACCGTAAACATCGACATCGCCTTGGCACAGGACCGATTGCCCATCCTGTAGATCGAACCGCAACCGCTCCGCCGCGCTTCGCCAAATCACACCGCGAACTTGGCTTTGTTTGTCCTTTAGCGTCAGATAGATGTGGCCGCTGTGAGGCCGCGCGATATCGGTGATCTCTCCCGCCACCCAGATGTTGCGAAACCGGCCCTCCAGCGTCTGCTTGACCTGATCGTTCAACTGAGTCACCGACAGGGCGGTCGGCTTGGCGGCGGCAGGGTTGGAATTCGGAGTGTTCAACGGTTCGCTCAAACGGAGATGGGCAGGGACCTACGGATTGGCAATGGCGATCCGCAGGCTATGGCAGCGGCGATGGGCAGTCAATCGATCGCGGCGGGTTTCCTGGCGACCGATCCGAACCGTGGGGCGACCGATGGCGGGAATTCGCCGCAGGGGCCTGAACCGCCAGCGGTCGGGCGTGTCTTGTTGAACTCTGGCGGGCCGGCCGTCGTCACGCACGTGGCGTCGCCGGCTTGCGATTCCGCGACGTCCCAGGGGCCCCTTGGACGTCGCGGCCGGGTTGCTTTATCCTGCTGTGGTAGAAAATGCCATTGGCTAAACTTCCGAGCATTGCTCACCGCAACCCAATCGATACAAAAAACCGGTTAATAGCTAGGATTGACGCGAAAGATGACTCAACGCAAAGGTTCCGATTACGCAGGTCTGTCGGTAGCAATCGTGACCCCGTTCCGCGACGGCGAGGTCGATTATTCGCTGCTGCGAGCGCAGATCGAATTCCAGATCGAAGCAGGCACCAACTGTATTGTTCCGGTCGGAACGACGGGCGAATCGCCAACCCTCTCGCACGATGAACACGAACGTGTGATCAGCGAAGTGATTCAGGTGGTGGCCGGTCGCTGCAAAGTAATGGCCGGAACGGGCAGCAACAGCACCGCCGAAGCGTTGCGATTGACGCAGCGGGCCGAGCGCGAAGGGGCCGACGCGACGCTGCAGGTCGCACCCTATTACAACAAGCCGATGCAGGAAGGGTTCTACCAGCACTTCAAAGCGGTTGCCGAAGCGGTTTCGATTCCGGTTTGCGTTTACAATATTCCCGGCCGAACGGGGAAGGTGATCGAAGCCGAAACGATCGCGCGGCTGGCTGAGCTGCCAGGCATCACGATGGTGAAAGAAGCCACCGGTTCCTTGGACATGTGCTCGCAGATTCTCAACCAAACCGATCTGACCGTCCTCAGCGGCGACGACAGCCTGACGCTGCCGATGTTGGCGGTGGGGGCCGAAGGGGTCGTTTCGGTCGCTGGAAACATCGTCCCGAAGGACATGCGAGCGCTTGTTGAATCGTTTGCTAAGGGTTCGGTCGAAGAGGCCTTGCGGTTGCATCATCAATTGTTCCCGCTGTGTAAAAACATGCTGGGCTTGGCGACCAATCCAATTCCGTTGAAGGCTGCGATGCGGCTGTTGGGACGCGATTCGGGCGAGATGCGGTTGCCGATGACCCCCTTGGATTCGGCGTCCGAAGCTCAGTTGGTGAGCACGTTGAAGGCTTACGGCCTGCTGTAGGTGTCTGTGAGCGATCCCAGCTTAGGGGAGGATCGGCCCCCCGACTGACGGCATCTGTTGCTTTCCTACAACACGTGTTGACGAGTAGCGCCGCCGGTTCGAGGAATGTCGGTTTTTTTGCCGACAAGTGGCGCGGCAGGTTTTCCTTATCGTAGGATTTTCCGAGAGGTGGACGTTTCATCACGCGGTGCGACGTCAAGGACTCCGCAGATCATGGGCGATCCCAACACTCAGCTCGGATTACACGATGACTTGTCATGAATTGGCCAAACGGTTGCTCGAACTGCAGCCGGAACTTTCGCCACAAAGCGTCGCACAATTGACCCTGCTCATTTTGAACGGGGCCAACGATCCGAGCGAATTGGCCGACGAGCCGACGTTGCTGCGTCACTGGCACAGTGCCAGCTTCCGATTGCAGGCGGCCGCCGATCAGCACGCCGCGATGACCGACGAATTGGAAGCGTTGGCGGGGGACGGTCCGGTCAAGTTCGAACCCGATCAGATCTGGACACTGTTGCGGGCGATCAAAGTGCAAAGCCAATTGTTGGAACTGTATACGGACGAGCCAGCCATGGTGTAGTGCGATGGCCTACGATTGAGTGGTGCGGGCTGGCAAGCTACATTATTCGCCAGAGAACCCAAGAAATGGATCGCGGCGACGAACTGTTGCTAGAGTCCCCGGGCCCCACCATCGAAAAGGAAGTTGCGAATGAGCGGCGACGAAACGAACATCGAGAACACCCCCAAAGCCCCCAAGTCGCAAAAGATCTACTTAGTTCCGTTTCCTAAGTTCATCTTCATGTATCCGACCTTTATCGTTTCACTGCTTGCCTGGGCGGTGTTGGCAATGAGGGGTTACAAGACGGTCACCCCCGACGATTCGTTGCCGGTGATGATGACCGGAATCTTTCTCGGCGTGTTGATGCTTAATACGTTTGTGATCGTGTTCGATTTCCCCCGCGCGACTTCGTTGACGTTGATCTTTATTTTGACCACGCTGGCGCTAGGCGGTTGGATGGCGGTTAGCATCAAGCCGGATCTGCTTCCGGCAGTCGAAAACTGGGTGATGGCGCTGCGTCCGGCGGCCAATTCGACCTTCTACGGATGCATCAGCGTCGCGATGCTGTTGATGTATATCGCAGTCTTCGCCAGTGTGCGGATGAATTATTGGGAACTGTCCAATAACGAACTGTTGCATCACCACGGGATCTTGAGCGATCTGAAACGCTATCCCGCACCGCAGTTGCGTGTTGATAAAGAGATCAACGACGTCTTCGAATTCATCTTGTTGGGAGCGGGCCGATTGATCCTGCATCCGGCCGGTGAAACCCGAGCGATCGTGCTGGACAACATTCTGTTTGTCGGCAACAAAGAGCGACTGCTGACCCAAGCCCTCGGATCGATCAAAGTCAAGATCGGCAACGATTCGGCGTAAGGTCGAGACGCGATTCACCAGACGAGACGCCATTTCGCTGGCGTCTTCATTGGAAAGAACCAACGCAACGCCCTTTCGGCTGGCGTCGCTTTGGCTCAAGCCAGCATGCTTGAGCCGAAGAGTTGATTGAGGGCGGAGTGAGGGACGCCGACGGGGCTTCGTCCCCACGCGGGTGTCGTTCTAAACTAGAACGGCACGTCGCCTTCGTCGTACGAAACTTCCGAGAACGCATCGTTGGCAGATGCCGCATCGCCACGTCCGCCTGCAGCCGGCGCGTTTCCGACAGCCTTGAAGCCCATCGCTTCAGCGCTAAGGAAGTACTTCACTTCGCTGTTGCTGTCCTTTTGCCACTTGCGGCCGTTCAGCCGATAATTGACTTCGATCTCATCGCCGACGTTCAGGTCGTTGGCCAAATCGCAGTTGTCGCGGGTGAATTCCAGCGGAACGTAGTTCGTAAAGCTGCCGAAATCTTGGCTCAACACCACCATGCGTTTGCGGAACCCCTTGGCTCCGTAGGTCTTGGTTTCTTCGACAAGGTGGACAATGCCTTTTACTTTTGCTTCACTCATAACACGGCTTCCATCACGGACGTTGCGAAATCTTCAACTGGATCAGTAAAACTGACACTCTTCGCTATCCTAGCGATTTTCTCGGCTAAGTTGAACCGGTTGGCGCCGCGACGCCCGAAGGAAGTCCCTTTACTTTGGCAAACGCGAGCCGCTAAGATCGATTACGTGCTGCTTTCCTATTAAAGGATTCAGGTAGGCACGAACTTGCCCCCCGAACAGCGAGTCCGCCTCGGGTCACACCTAGCAAAAAGGGAAAGCATGCTTTTGCGAACGCTCAGCGCAATCCTCGCACTGGCGCTTGTTTCGACCGCGACGGCTCGCGACGTGATCGTTGTTTGTGCGACCGATCTGCGACCGGCCATCGCGCCGTGGGTTCAATACCGGCAGAGCCAGGGGGTGGCCGTTCATGTCATCGACAGCAAACCGCTGGCGGGCGACCTCGTAACCGATTTGCAGGCAATCGTGGCGACCGGCAACGTCCGCCCCGAAGCGATCGTGATTTTTGGCGACTGCCGAATCCAAGGTCCGCGTTGGCCCGTCGATCCCCGATTGCACGTTCCCACCCATCATCTGCCCAGCCCTGTCGCGGCATCCTTGGGATCGTTACCCACCCTGGCCACCGACAGCCCCTACGGCGACCTCGACGGCGATGGCGTGCTGGACGTTCCGGTCGGGCGGATCCCTGTCGATGGGGCGGCTCAGGTCGCGTCTTTTGTCGAACGATTAAGGCAATACGAATCGAGTCGCCAGTTCGGACCCTGGCGCCACCAGGTCGACCTGACCGCGGGCGTGGGCGGCTTTGGCCTGTTGATCGATACGGCGTTGGAATCGGTGGTTCGTGGCATCTTAACCTCCCAATTGCCCGCCAGTATTCAGACACGGGTCACCTACGCGAGCCCGACGAGTCCCTTCTTTCCCGGCGCCAACAATTTTTGCAGAACGGTCATCAACGGATTTAATGGCGGTGGCTTGTTCTGGGTCTACGCCGGGCACGGCCACGTGACCCAATTGGATCGGGTTCCGGCAACGGCCGAAGGCATGCCGATCCTGGACGATAAGACCGTCGGCCAATTGAAGCGTCCGGCCGAACGGTCGCCGATCGCGTTGCTGTTGGCCTGCTACACCGGCGCGTTCGACGCCAAGGACGACTGCTTGGCGGAACAGATGCTGCTGGAACCAGGCGGTCCGATCGCCGTCTTTGCCGGATCGCGGATGACGCTGCCTTATGGGAACGCGATCATCGCCACTTCATTGATCCAATCATGGTTCGAATCGCGACCCGAGACGCTTGGCCAGGTTTGGCTGGAAACCGTCCATCGGGCGACGCGAGAACCGAGCCAAGCCAATGCGGCCGCTCCCAGCATGCTCGATGCGATGGCGGCGATGATGAGTCCGACGTCGGATCGATTGCCGCAAGAACGCCGCGAACACACCCAACTGTACAACCTGTTGGGCGATCCTTTGTTGCGGATCTCGCATCCCGAACAGGTGTCTTTAGAATGCCCGGTCAGTGCACAACCCGGATCGCAAATCACCGTCAACGGGATGGCACCCCACGGTGGCAAGTTGACGTTGGAATTGCATCGTCGGGGCGAACCGAGTCGCGATGAACTGCGTGAGCTGAGCGACGTCGATCGGCATCGCGCGGCGAGCGATTCGTTGCTGGAGAGCACCGTTTGCGAAGTGGAACCGGGAGCGTTTGCGGTTCAGTTGACGCTGCCAGCGACGCTAACGAAAAGTTCCTTGGTGCTGGCCCGGATCGAATCGGCGGACCGCTACGCGTTGGGGACCGATCGGATCCTAATCGATCTGCCGAAGCCGCAGGAGTCGGCGACGCAACCCGCCGCGGCGCGGTAATCTCAGTCGGCCTTTTCGGGAACCTTTTCCAGGATCTCCAGGAGCACGCGATCCGGTTCGATGCCTTCGGCTTGGGCTTCGAAGTTGAGTAGAACGCGGTGTCGCATCGCGGGCAGGTAGACTCGCCGCACGTCTTCAAAGCTGACGTTGAAGCGACCTTCCAGCAGCGCCCGCACTTTTGCGGCCAGTGCCAGCGTCTGAGCTCCCCGCGGGCTGCTGCCCCAGCGAACGTATTGGTTCGTGATCGGGACCGCCAGCGGCCCGTCGGGATGGGTCGCCAAGACCAAGCGGACGATGTAATCCTGGACATGCGACGCTAGGATCACTTCGCGGATTAGATGCTGCCAGCGAATGATTTCGGCCCCATCCATGACCTTGGTGGGATGGACTGTTTCGCCGCTTGTCGTTCGGGCGATGATCGTCGCCAATTGCTCGCGGGAACTATAGCCGACGACCAGTTTGAACATGAAACGATCCAGCTGAGCTTCCGGCAGCGGGTAGGTTCCTTCCTGTTCGATCGGGTTCTGCGTCGCCAACACGAAGTAGGGTTTGTCCATCGTGTATCGCGTGCCCCCGGCGGTGACCGTTCCTTCCTGCATCGTTTCGAGCAAGGCGGATTGGGTTTTGGGCGTGGCGCGGTTGATTTCGTCGGCTAGCAGGATTTGGGTAAAGATCGGTCCACGTTGGAATTCGAAATTCTTTTGACCATCGCGTTCGACGATCATGTTGGTGCCCAGGATGTCGGCGGGCATTAGGTCGGGGGTGAATTGGATCCGGCTGAACTGAAGGTCCAGCGTTTCGGCAAGGGTTCGCACCAGCATCGTCTTGCCCAGTCCGGGAACTCCTTCCAGGAGGCAGTGCCCGCCGATCAACATCGCGGTCAATACACCGTGGACGATGTCATCGTGCCCGACAATCACGCGACCGATCTGTTCTCGCACGTCCGCATAGCGGCGTTGAAATTCTTCGGCTTGTTGCTGCATCGAATCGGCCAAAGTGCTCATGCGCCATCGTTCCTAAAGGCTATGCGAAGAGAGGGATTTCCAAGCGGAGTCGCCCGGATCGACGTCGCTGGCGGAAGTTGCCGCCGCGAGCGCGGTGAAGCATCAGTCCCAGCGATGGGTCGGGCGTTCGATGATATCGTGAAGCAGGAAAGCTTGCTGGACACCTTGGGAAGATTGTAACAGGGCGATCAACGTTTTGGCGATCTCGCCTTCGGCAATCGATTGAGCTGCCGAAGGGGCAGGATCGTTCGGCAACTGGCCGACTTGGTGATCGAAAACCTTTTGGATGTGCGCGTCCATTTTGTCGTCGGCTTGTCCGACCGCGTTGGCCAGGTGTTCGCCTTGGAGATGCCGGTTTGTCAATTGGCTGATGCCGGCAGAGTAGTCTTCGACGATCTCGGGTTCGACAAGATCCTCGGGGCGAATCTCACGGATCTTTCGCTCGGCGCGACTGTCGGTGTACTCGGGTCGCGGCTTCGCAACAGGGGCTGCCTTTTTGGCGGCTTGTTCCTTGCGGCGTTGGGCGGCGCGGCGGAGAAATGCTTCGATGTCGTCAGACATGATTTCGCTCTCGGGTTAGCTCTGGGCCTGGGCTTGTTGTTGCTTTTGGATGGCCAGTTCGCTGGCGTCACGCGTCGATCGCGAGATCGCTTTTCGCATGTCCGTGTCGGCGTTGATGTTCTGCAATTTGTAGTAGTCCAAGATTCCCAGCTTGCCGCTGCGGAACGCTTCGGCCATCGCCAACGGAACTTCGGCTTGCGCGGCGACCAACATCGCTTGGCTGTTTTCGATTTCGGCGAACTTTTCTTGTTCTTCAGCTACCGCCATCGCGCGCCGTCCTTCGGCCCGAGCGCGGGCGACACGTGTGTCCGCTTCGGCTTGGTCGGCCTGCAATCGGGCCCCCACGTTGACCCCAACATCGATATCGGCGATGTCGATCGAAACGATCTCAAATGCGGTTTGCGAATCCAAGCGTTTGGACAACACCCATTTGGAAATCAGGTCGGGATTCTCAAGGACATTCTTGTGGCCGTCGGCGCTACCGATCGCGCTAACAATTCCTTCGCCAACGCGGGCGATGATCGTTTCCTCGGTGGCACCGCCGATCAATTGTTGCAGGTTCGCACGCACGGTCACGCGGGCTTTGACCTTCAACTGGATGCCGTCTTTGGCAACTGCGTCCAGCGAGGGTTTGACCGAACCTCGCGGCGGACAATCAATCACTTTGGGATAGACGCTGGTTTGCACCGATTCGAGCACGTCGCGGCCGGCCAGGTCGATCGCCGTGGCTTCACGAAAGGTCAAGCTGATCGTCTTCGCCTTTTTGGCGGCGATCAATGCTCGGATCACTTGGGGCACGTTGCCGCCAGCCAAATAATGGGCCTCGAGCGCTTTGCTGGTCAGTTCGGGATCTTCGATGCCCGCTTGGGTCGACATGATCTTGCCGCGAACGATTGTCCGCGCGTTGACGTTCCGAAACGTCATCCCCAGCAAGTCGCCCAGAGAGACCTTCGCACCGGTCAATAACGATTGAATCCACAGCCCAAAATAGCTAAAGAAGACCATCGCGAAGATCATCATGCCGATGACGACAAAAACGATCACCGCCAGCCAAAGGATGTTCGCGTCTTGGGCTTGAGCTAAGAACAACAGTGAATTCAACGCCGCCATGGTGCTTTCCTTAGTTGTAGCAACAAATTCTATGGATCAGGTGTTACCCCACGTTCGCGGTCAAGTCAAGCGATCGCGACGTTTATGCCAAGGGATCTTCCAAGCTGTCGATACCCAACTGTTCGATCGGTTGGTCCAAGGGGGAAACGGTTGGTTCGGCATGATCCCGATCGGCGTCGATCGCTCGCGTTGTCACGCGGACATGCAGTTTGCCCGATTCGATTCGAAAAACTTCAATCCGCTGCCCACGATCGATCGCGCCACCGGAACTGATCGCGTCGTACCGCTCTCCATCGATTTTAATCGTTCCGTTGGGCAACATGTCGCTGTCCGCCATGCCCACGCGTCCTTGCAGCGATTTAATCTTGCGATGGTATTCGTCGTCGGGCAGCACGTCGGGCAACGGGTCGCCCGGTTGGCGTGCCATGATGCTGCGTCCCATCGGTGTTCGCGGCCATAATCGGACCGTGATTCCAAGGGCGATCGGGACGAGCGTTACGACCACGACGACCATGATCATGCCCCAACGGGGACTGACGGAGAAGCCGACGATGATACAGCCGATCATCGCCAATCCGCTGGCGATCGCCAGGAATCCGCCACTGGGGACAAAAAATTCGACGATCATCAGCAGCAGGCCTGCCGCTAACAATACAAAGGACCAGAACAGAGGACCATCCATCATATCGACTCGATTCGCATGAGACTTCGACCGGTCGCCGTTGAACGCCGGCCCAACGACGTGGCCCGGGCGATCGATTGCGCGAAGCGTTTAGGATGGAAGCCGCGCCGCGACATGACGAACCTTTAGGATTTCTTGGCAGCCGAACTGCAAGCCGAGGCAACCACGCAGACCGCGCATCCACCGGAACACCCGCCGGCTTCTTTGGTTCCACAACCGGGACCGCAACCTTCGCTGAGCAGTTTGGCGAAATGGCGGCTACGCACATGTTGTTCGTATGCGTCGGCAAGTTCATTGGTGATCGCTTCGACATCGTCGTTGGTTTCTCCCAGAAAATGGAAGAACAACGTTCGGCCATCAAACAATTGTTCGACTTCCAACAGCACCGCGTCGATCCCGGCGGCGACCAATCGCTCGCGACACTCTTGCACCGCTTTGCGTTTGTAACGCTCCAGTCGCTTCTGCAGCAATTCGTCCTGATCGGTCATCCGTCGCAGGATCCGGCCCGCGGCCGCATCGGCATCGACATCGGCGACGATTTCGCCGATCTCCAAACCGCGCGACGTCTCGCAGATCACGCGGTCCCCGCGACGATAGCTGCCGCCGTCGACCGGCCGATGCTGTGAGATGTCGCCCCAGGCACCCGTGCGAACCAGATAATGGCTGATCAAGTAAAATTCATCCGTTGGTGGAATGCGGCGCGGCGACGGCCGACGCCTGCTGAAACCGGAAACTGAAAATTGGCGATTGGAAGTGTCGGCTCATTTTCTAGGCATTGATGACGGAGTGCAACCCGCGAGCCACGCGGTTCTCAAGCGGCCCTCGTGGCCGAGCCGCACGACAAATCGATCCTGCGTAGGGCGAAGCGGGCAAACCAGGGTGGGCCTCCGACGCCCTGTCCTGTAGGATTTCAGCACGTTGACGGCATCGCCGCCGCGGACAACGGGTTGTTGCCTCCATGAGAAAACTGTCGTGCAGGACTTGATCACCTTTCTGATACGTCGACTCGGCTGGATGCTGCTGACGCTGTGGATCGTCTTTACCGTCTCGTTCTTCCTCATGCGGTTTGTCCCCGGCGGGCCATTCAGCAGTGAGAAAAACGTCCCCGAGGCGATCAAGCGAAACATCGAAGCACGCTACGGTTTGAACGATCCGCTGCCCACGCAGTACTTTCGTGAACTGGGACGCGATCTGACCGGTGATTTTGGCCCCAGCTTCCGCTTGGAAGATTTTTCCGTCAACGAAGTCATTGCCCAAGGCTTCCCGATCTCCGCTTCGTTGGCGATCCTGGCCCTCTCGTTCGCGTTGGTTCTGGGCGTGACCGCGGGCGTGGTTAGTGCGTTGAAGCCCGGATCGATCGGCGACCTCACGTTGATGATCCTGGCGACGCTGGGGATCGCGATCCCGAACTTTGTCCTGGCCAGTTTGCTGATCATCGTGTTTGTGTTCGGATTGAATCTCTTTCCGACCGCCGGCTGGGGCAGTGCATGGCATCTGGTGCTCCCGGCGCTCTGCCTTGGTGCTCCCGTCGCCGCCTACATCGCGCGGCTGACACGCGCTGGTTTGTTGGAGACGATCGGCCAAGATTACATCCGAACCGCCAAGGCCAAGGGGCTGCCGATGTACAAGGTGATCGGTAAGCACGCGCTCCGCGGAGCGCTTCTGCCGGTGGTCTCTTATTTAGGTCCGGCCGCGGCCCGGGTGCTCACCGGTTCGATTGTGTTGGAGCAGATTTTTGCGATCCCGGGGATGGGCAGCCACTTTGTCGAAGCGGCGCTGCAACGCGATTATTCGTTGGCGATGGGCTTGGTTTTAGTTTACACCGCGCTGTTGTTCTTGATGAACACGCTGGTCGACCTGTCGTATTCGATCATCGATCCACGTGTCAAGCTGGAGTAGTTCACCGAAGATGGCTGATCCCGAGATCGCAACCGAGAAGATGACCGACCAGCAGCGGGAGCACTACCGCCAGCTGCTCGCCGATGCGCAACGAATCCAAGGCGTCTCGCTGTGGCAGGATGCTTGGCGACGGCTGCGGCGCAGGCGGGCTTCGATGCTGTCGCTCTACTTTCTGATCGCCCTGGCGGTGCTGGCCTTCCTGACGCCGGCGTTGCCGCTGCAGAGTCCGCTAGATAAAGATCTGGACAACCGTCGCGGCATGTCTCCCAATCTGCAGGCCTACCGGATGGGGCAGCGGAAGGATTTGAAGTTTACCGATAACAGCTTGGCGGCGGAGGTGAAGCAGGTCAACGCTTCGGTCGCGACGCTGCGGCAAGAGCGTGCCGATGCGACCGATCCGGCGGCGCGGGAGGCCCTGGACGCCAAGATCGAACAACTGGAGACGACCGCCCATCCGTTCAGCCAAATGTGGAACCAATTGGATCCGCTGGCATGGCAGCTGACGCGGCTGCGAGTCGCCATCTTCGGCGACTGGGCTGTGCCGAGCCTGTGTGGGACCGACGACCTTGGTCGCGACATGCTGGCCCGACTGTTCTGGGGTGCTCGTGTGTCGTTGGTTGTCGGCGTGGTGGCGACGATCGTTAGCCTGTTAATTGGTGTCTCGTATGGAGCGACGTCGGGCTATTTTGGCGGCCGCGTCGATGCCGTGATGATGCGGATCGTCGATGTCCTGTATTCGGTTCCGTTCATCTTTGTGGTGATCTTCCTGATGACGTTTTTAAGCGAGGAATCGATCGCGGCGTCGCTGAAATCGTTTGGTATCGATCAGATCACGATCTTCTATATCGTGATCGGCGCCATCTATTGGTTGACGATGTCGCGCGTTGTTCGCGGCCAAGTGCTGTCGCTGAAACATGAGCAATTTGTCGACGCGGCTCGGACCGTGGGGGCCTCGCAACGGCGGATCATCTTTCGCCATCTGGTCCCGAACGTGTTGGGAATCGTGATCGTTTACCTAACGCTAACGATCCCCGCGGTGATGTTGTTCGAAGCGTTCCTGTCGTTCCTGGGCCTGGGCGTTTCCCCGCCAGACGTTTCCTGGGGGCTGTTGGTCAACGATGGCGTGCAAGCGATCACGCCGCTGAAATCGCGGTGGTGGTTGGTCGTCTTTCCGGGAAGCGCGTTGGCGGGCACCTTGTTTGCGTTGAACTTCCTGGGCGACGGGCTCCGCGACGCATTGGATCCGAGGATGAAGAATCAATCATGAACAAGCCGCTGTTGTCTGTGGAAAATCTGGGTGTCGGTTTTGGTACCGACGACGGAATGTTGGATGCGGTGCGTGGCGTGTCGTTTGATGTCGCCCCCGGGGAGACGGTGGGGATCGTCGGCGAATCGGGCTCGGGCAAGAGCGTTACGAATCTGGCAATGATGGGATTGATCCCGATGCCGCCGGGAAAGATTACCAGCGGGCGGGCGATGTTCGACAGCCAAGATCTGCTGGCGATGTCGCAGGAGCAATTAAGCGCGATCCGCGGACGAAGGATCGCGATGATCTTTCAAGATCCGATGACGGCGTTGAATCCGTTCCTGACGGTCGAAGATCAGTTGACCGAAGTCACCCGTTTGCACTTGGGTTTCAATCGTCGTCAAGCGACCGAACACGCGATCGAGATGCTGACGCAAGTTGGCATCAGCGCCCCGGAAAAACGCTTGCAAGATTACCCGCATCAATTCAGTGGCGGGATGCGTCAGCGGGTGATGATCGCGATGGCGCTGTCGTGTAATCCCGAGATCTT
Organism: Rosistilla carotiformis; assembly: GCF_007753095.1. Taxonomy (NCBI): domain Bacteria; kingdom Pseudomonadati; phylum Planctomycetota; class Planctomycetia; order Pirellulales; family Pirellulaceae; genus Rosistilla; species Rosistilla carotiformis. Next base: position 5,321,919 of record NZ_CP036348.1, on the reverse strand, counting down.
GATCGCCGACGAACCGACGACCGCGCTCGACGTGACGATCCAAGCGCAGATCTTGGATCTGTTGAAAAAGCTGCAACGCGAACACAACACCGCGATCATTATGATCACGCACGATCTGGGCGTTGTCGCCAATATCTGCCACCGGGTGCTGGTGATGTACGCCGGGCGGATCGTCGAAAAAGCACCCGTCGATCAACTGTTCGCCAAGCCCCAACATCCCTACACCCAGGGCTTGCTGAATTCGATCCCTCGCTGGGACCAGCATGGAAGCGAATTACTGAAAGCGATCGAGGGGCAACCACCCCATCTGGCTGAATTGCCCAGCGGATGTGCCTTTCACCCGCGCTGTCCTCACAAAATTGATCGCTGCTTGGGCGAGGATCCGCGATTGGAAAACACATCGACTGAGCGACAACGGGCTTGTTTTGTCGACCTGAACGTCAGCTGAATCGATTCTGATTGGCTGTCAGAATGCGGGAATGGGTCGAACGTCGCCGCTGCGGCTGCTATTATGGGGCGGGATCGTTACGCTAACGATTTCGCCACGCGGGACGCTCTGTCGAGCGACGTGCGTGCTGGACGTCTGACTTCAGAAAACAAAAGCCCAAGATTTTCCTGATGAGCAATCAAAATCGTCGCGACTTTTTGCGCACCTCCGCCGTTGTGGGTGCCAGTGTTTCGGTCCCCTACTTCTTTTCGCACAGCCAAACACTGGCCGACGAAACCGAGGCGAAGAACGATCGGATCCCGATCGGGCTGATCGGTGCCGGCGGGATGGGACTGGGGAACATGAAGTCGGCCGAAGACTATCTCAACGTGGTCGCGATTGCCGATGCGGACAAGTCGCGGCAGGAGGCAGCCAATCAGAAGCTCAGCGGCGGTAAGGCGGATATCTACGACGACTACCGCAAGATCTTGGACCGCGACGACATCAAGATCGTGCACATCGCCACGCCCGATCACTGGCATACCAAGCCGGTGATCGAAGCGATGTTGGCCGGTAAGGACATCTATTGCGAGAAGCCGCTAACGCTGACGATTGATGAGGGCAAACTGATCCGTAAGGTGCAGCGCGAAACGGGCCGCATCGTCCAGGTCGGCACGCAACAGCGCAGCACGTTCCATCTGTTCACCAAAGCGATCGCGATGGTCCAACAAGGACGATTGGGTAAGATCTTGCGCGTTCAAGCAGCGATCGGTGGCGCACCAACCAGTCCGGCGATCCCCGTTGCCGAAACGCCGGCGGGACTCGACTGGGAGCGTTGGTTGGGGCCAGCACCCAAAACGGATTATCGATATATGAAAGGTGGCAAGCGAGGGTTGACCAACGGTCACTATGAGTTCCGTTGGTGGTACGAGTACTCCGGCGGCAAGCTGACCGATTGGGGAGCTCACCACGTCGATATCGCCACCTGGGCGCTCAGCGTCAACGGCCAACCCACCGCGCCGATTTCGATCGGCGGCACCGCCAGCCATCCCGTCGAATACAAGGATGGAAAGCCACTGCAGACCGATCGCTACAACACCGCCACCGCGTTCAACTTTGTTGCCAAGTATGCCGACGGTACCGAAATGATCATCCGCAACGACACCGACAACGGCGTGCTGATTGAAGGTGAAAAGGGACGCCTCTTCGTCAACCGCGGCAAACTGGTCGGTGCCCCTGTCGATGCGCTCAAGGACGATCCGTTGCCCGAAGGCGCGCTCCAGAAGGCCTACAAAGGGCTGCCGATGGAAGAGAACGCGCGGAAAGCCCACTGGGCCAACTTCTTGAACTGCACGCGGACCCGCGACGAACCGATCTCCGATGTCCATTCGCACATGCAGATGCTGAATGTCTGCCACTTGGCGGGGATCTCGGCGCGGCTGGGGCGGACTTTGAATTGGGACGCCGAAAACGAGCAGATCACGGGTGATAGCGAAGCCAATGCGATGCTGGCCCGTCCGTACCGCGAAGGCTACGAAATCGAGATGTAGTCGATCGGCAGTGAATGCTCGCTGTGGATACGAAAACAGCACAGCCGCACGATCGGCTGTGCTGTTAACAAAGGTGAGTTGCTTCGTTCACAGAGTTGTTGCGACGCCGCCTTGGAACCTATTGCTTGGGCGTGAAGCTGCCCCTTTCTTGACGCGGTGGGAACTCTTTAAACGACCCGATAAACCTCACAACGAGAGCTTTCAGCGGAACCATCACGTCCATGTGGCGAACGACCCAGTCGTCGTAATGCGATGAATCTTCGGGGGGCTGCTTCAAACGGGTCGGCTCACAAATCGATGATCAACGGCGCTTTGCGCGGTTGTTGCGCGAAGAACCACGATCCCATTCTCGCGTTGTTTTGCGTGGAGAAGTGCAACTTGTACGCTTGGGGGACTGACCGGTGATGAAGGCGGCCGCCCCGCAGTGCAACTTTGTTGGACGTACGCGTCGGTGAACATCACCCCTTCTTTGGCGATCCGATCGATGTTGGGCGTCTGGTAGCCCATCATCCCATGGTTGTAACAGCTTGGGTTAAACCAGCCGATGTCGTCCCCCATGATTACAACAATGTTCGGTTTATCCGCCGCTTGGATCGCCCCGCCAAAGGCGATTGCGACGCAGAGGAAACGCAACAAGAACAACTTCATTTTGACTGCCTCTTTCAAGATGTTTGGAGCCCGATCGTCCAACCGTAGATAAGGTCTCGAATGCTGGAAATGGAGCCACACGACCGACCAAGGCAAGCCTCAAGCAAAACGAGGGAGTCGCCAACGGGAGACCAGAAAGGTCGTCGGTTTCCGGACCGTCGGACGGCTTCAGGGGTGTGCGCTGTCACGTCGATGCGGTCGGGAAACGATTCCGATTTTTCTCAGCCGACAAGGTCTGGGGCATCGGCCCATGACATCTGGGAAACAGCCCATTCTTCGCGCGGTCTTCACACCCTGGTGCGATGCACGGCATGGGGACACGTCGCGGCGGATCGATTCGACCTGGCGACGGTGGGGGCTGAATTAATTGAATATGATTTGGAACTTCGCTGGATTCGTTTAGCGGATTGGTCTCGTTAGCCCGATGACGAAGAGGTGGCCTAGAAAAACATCTCTGAATTCTGGTCATTTAGCGTGATTTTGCTTCGGCAGCAGCGCCCAACAGGTTATTGTTCCTGCTGACAAGCGAAATTTAAAATCCCCCATGCGCGATGCGAAAGGCGATCCTGTGACCGAACCCTTGGAAAACGATGAGATGGAAGCGCTGCGTAACCAAATCTGGGACTTCGTCTACCGTGCTGGCAACCCGCAGACCATCACTTCGATCGTCGACGACTTGCACTTGTCGGACGCTTCGGTTCGCCAAGCCGTGCATCACGCCTGGTTTGTTTGTGAGGGAGATACGGTCGCAATCGCGTAATCTGTTCGCGAATGCCGCAGACAAGGGCTGGTTGAATTGCCAGCAAAGCACTAACCTTTTCCTCTAGCCACGACGGCATCTCAACAGCGCGTGTTGGAGGAACCATCCCTTGTTGAATTCTGAAACTTCGTCGACCGCCGATTGTGAACCCGATCCAGCGGTCAATGTCCGGTCGACACCGATTGGCAAAGGCGTGTTTGCCGACCGCGATTTCCAAGCTCACGATGTCGTGGGTTGGATCACCGGCAAAGTCCACGACGACCCCGAGTATGGTTCGGAGTACTGCATCGACATTGGTGGATCGATCACGTTGGAACCCGATGCACCGTTCCGATTTCTGAACCACTGCTGTGAACCGAACAGCCAGTTCACATGGGATGAGAACGAAGACGATCCCGAGGCGATCCCCGAGGTCTATCTCTTAGCGCTCCGCGACATCGAAGCGGGCGAGCAGCTGACGATCGATTACAACTGGGCCGCCGATTGTGCCATTCCCTGCCAATGTGGTGCGGACAGCTGCCGCGGATGGATCGTTACACTGGACGAAATCGACCAATTGCCTGCGAGTAAAAAGAAGCGGCGTTAATCCGGTCGGAGACCGTCCAGGTGGGCGATCAGTCTCCGTTGGACGCATCCATCTGGTAAGCTCGCAAGCGATCGCGCAACGTGCCGCGATGAATCCCCAAGATCTCCGCCGCCTTCGCTCGGTTGCCCGCGGTGTATTCCATCGCGATCCGTAGCAGTGCGGGTTCGCTGGCGGCTAGAAACCGCGCGTGCAGGTCGGTCAACGGTTGCGTATTGGTTGCCAGTGTCTGCGTGGCCCACGCGGCAACACTGTCGGTCAAGGTCGCGCTCGACGGAGCCAGCGCCTCGCCGCGTGCCGGCGTTGCGGGCGGAAAGTCGCTCGCTTCCAATGCTCGACCTCGCGCCACGACTGCCGCATGTTGGACTGCGTTCTTCAATTCGCGGACGTTCCCGCTCCACGGACGCGATTGCAGCTCGGCAATGAGGTTCGCATCGATCGCGGCATCGAGCCCCGGATAATCCATCGCCGATAAAAAATGTTGGCACAGCAGCGGGATGTCTTCGGGGCGGCCCCGTAGGGGCGGAAGGTGGATCCGCACGCCCGTCAGCCGGTAGTACAAGTCCTCGCGGAACGTTCCCTGTTGCACGCTTTGATGCAAGTCGCAATTGGTCGCGGCGATGATCCGGACATTGGCATGCCGGACGCGCAAGTCCCCCACGCGGCTGTACTCTCCTTGCTCCAACACCCTCAATAATTTGACCTGCGCGGCTAGCGGTAGGTCGCCGATTTCATCCAACAGAATCGTTCCCCCTTGGGCCTGTTCAAACAGTCCCGCCCGATCGTCGGTAGCGCCGGTGAAAGCGCCTTTGGCATGACCGAACAATTCGCTTTCAATCAGGTCGGGATTCAGCGCTACCGGCGAGATGGGGATGTAGGGTTTGTCGGCGCGTTGGCTGTTGCGGTGGATCGCGGCGGCGACCAATTCCTTGCCGGTTCCCGTTTCCCCCGTAATCAGCACCGACAGGTCGCTGGCGGCTACCAATGCGATCTGCCGGAACGCTTGCTGCATCGCGGGAGATTGCCCGACCAATACCTGTTGGCCGCTTGGCATCGGATGGGGCGTGGCCGGTTGGCTGCGGCGATCGAGCGCCGATCGCAACGCTTGCCGGCAGGTCCGCTGGGCGTCGGCCAGCCGAAAGGGTTTGATCAGATAATCGCTCGCTCCATTACGGATCGCGCTAACGGCCGTGTCCAGATCGCCAAAGGCGGTCATCACGATCACCGCGGCGTTGTTGGTCGCCGCGAGGAACTTGGGGAGCGCGGAGATGCCGTCTTCTTTCGGCAGCCGCACGTCCAGTAGAACCAGTGCCGGCGAGTGCTTTTCTGCTAACGACAATCCCTCTTCCGCCGACGACGCCGTCAGCACTTGGTGCCCCTGTTGCGACAACATCTTTTCAAAGGCCCAGCAGATCGACGGTTCATCGTCGACCACCAAGACGACCGCGGCTGGGTCGGCGACGAGCGTGGAGGTGTTCAATGGCGTTTCGGTTTCGTTTTGCATGATTCGTTTATGACACAATCCGGGCGTAGAAGTCAAACACGGTCTGTTGCGATCGACGCAACCAGACGACGTGGCCGTCTAAATGCTCTGCGGCGCGGGCCACGACCGGCAACCCCAATCCCAATCCTTCGGGACGGGAGGTAACAAAGGGCTTGAACAGATCATCGACCAGCGCTTCGGCGACTCCTGGGCCGTTGTCGATGACCGCAACCTGCACCCATTGCTGGTTGCGGATCCTTGCTTCCACGCGCACGCTGTCCCCTGTTTGGATAGCGTTGAGGACGAGGTTGGAGATCGCCGACGACAGGCTGGCTCCATCTTTGATGCGATGACCGTCGATTCCAGCGTCCAGGTCCCATTGCAGGTCGACATTTAAATGGCGTGCGATTGGCGATAGGCTGTCGCGCACATCGCACAGGCAGGTCAACGCATCCAGCGGACGGTCTTCCGCTTGACGCCCCGACGCGACCAATAACAATCGCCGCACATAATCTTCGGCCTGTTCGATCTGACCGATGGCAACCTGCAACCCTTCATCGGCGTCCTCGCGACAATCGTTGGCGTGCAATTCGATCGCCATCCGTGCGCCGGTCAGGCTGTTTCGCAATTGATGCGCTAGGCCGCCAGCAATTTGATGCAGCAGTTTTTCGCCTTCCTGGTGATGAACCGTCGCCCATAATTGTTTCAATTGGTTGGCCATCGTTTCGACCGCCGCCCCCAGGCGTCCTAATTCATCGCCGACGTTGTCGGAGACTTTCGATTCGAAGTCGCCCGCCGCTACCCGTTCCACGCGTCCTTGTAACGAAGTGATCCGCCGCACCATCCGTTCGGTCACAATCAGGGTGATCGACGCCAGGGCAACGATCGTCGACAGGCCGGTTGCCAGCGGCAGGATCGCCGCGCGACGTCGGGCATCGCGGAGCAGTGCTTCGTCAAACAGGATCAGCACACTTTCGACGCGGTCGGAACGCTGCGCGGGGTTCCGTGTTGGAAACCGATACGCGACGTAGCGGCTATCGGAAAGTTTCAGCGTCGGCACGGTGGCAGCTTCGCCAGCGCGATCCGAAATGGGAAGTTCCGCCGCGAATTCCGCAATCCGCTCTACCGGCGCGTCGACCGTTCGCTGCAGCACCGCGCCGGAAGAATCGAGCGTGACCAATTCCGACTGTGTCAGGTCCGCCAGCAACCGCAACACGACCAAGTTTAATGGGAACGTCGATTCGGAGAGCGTGCGTTGAATCCCCACCCAACGCGCTTGCAAGTCCCGTGTGGCCCAACGTTGGGCCAACCCATACGAGACCGCCGCGACGGCGACCGCTGCCAGCAGAGAGCACAGCACCAGCGGCGCGAGCAAACGAATTCTTAGCGAACGGAATGTCACCACAAAACGTTCCAGCGGTTGAAAGGAGCGGGTTGTTCGAACGGGGACCTCGCGACACACGATCGCCCGATCGGTGGAGCCTTGGGGGGCGGGAGGTTGCTATCTCAGCTGAGTTGTCAAAAATTGGCAGACCATTGCGTACAACGACAACGCCAGCGCCGGATCATATCGGTGCCCTTCGTCGCGCATGAACGCGTGCTCTCCATTGAATTCGTGCCAGGTGAATCGAGTTGCCGCCGCGGTCAAGGCATCATAAATCAACCGTCGACCTTCCACCGGAATGTGTGGATCTTGGCGCCCCCAGATCATCATCAACTCAGCTTGGATTTCAGGAATCCGCGCCAACGAATCGTCGGCCATCCCGTGCCCTAAGCTTCCCTTGTGAATGTCGGTTGCATAAAAACAAACCCCGGCGGCGACTTCCGGGTTCATGGCCGCGCGAAACGCAAGATGCCCACCTAAACAGATTCCCACCGTCGCAATCCGTCCGCTGCAACCGGCGTCGCTGCCAAAGTAATCGATCACCGCGCGCGCGTCGGCGTCGTAGCTGGCAAGTTCCTTGGTCGTCTTTAATGCATTGCCGCGGTCGGTTCCCGCTTGGTCGTAAGCAAACGCTTCGCCCAGTTCGGTGTATTCGTGGTAGACATCGGGGACCGCGACGACAAAACCATGACCGGCAAGCAACGCCGCGGTGCGGGCGATCGGCGCGGTCATCTGATAGATTTCCGAATACAAGATCACGCCCGGAAACTTGCCTTCGACCGCGGGGCGAAACAAATGGGTTCGCATGGTGCCGCTGGGCGTGGATAAGTCGACGTGACTGGCCGGGTGAATTCGCATGAGAGTTCCTTCAAGGAGCGTTGATTTGGGTCCCTGAAGGATAGCAGAGCGGAGGCGGTTTTCACCCAGGGGGCGAGGTTGGCTTCTCCGCGTTCACTTTCACCGCGAGGAATCATTTCCCCGCACTCATGTCACGCTAGTGAATTGATCCGGCAAGTGCGGGGATCATCGCCCCTTGATCGATTGGCAACGGAGCGATCGGCGGTGCGGCGAGCGCCGCCGGTTGGATCCGTTCAGATGGCGGTGTGCGGCGACAACCGAAGAAGCCTCGTTGTTGGATCAGGTCGGCGACTGCAGGAGGAACGTGCTGGACCCAGCTGGAATCATTGACTTGAATCTGACGCAGCACTTCACGCGAGAAGGTCGACAGATGCGCGGGGTTAAAGTTATCGAGTTGTTCGATGCAGCCCTTGTCGACCAAATACTGGTACAGCGTCCGCAGTTCGTTGGCGATCTTTAGGTTCTCGATCGTCGTCAGTTCACCCGACTCACGATCCAACAGCGGATAGATGTACAATTTCAGATCGTTCTTAAACAGCCGACCGAACGATTCCAAGATCCCGCCATCGAGTTTGGTGTAGTACTTGTCGTCGAACAATTCGATCAGACTGGCCGCACCCATCGTGATCCCAATCTTCTTCTTGGTATACCGCGCCAGGTAGGCCGCCAAGCGATAGTATTCGAAATAGTCGGAGATCAGGACGGTCATCCCACATGCTGCCAAGACATCGACGCGGGCGAGGAAGTCGCGGAGGTCGATGTTGCCGTTGGCTTGCAGGTTTCGCATCGTAATCTCTGCCAGCGTGACCACTTCCTCGGGGTCGACGTCGGCTTCGAGATGGAATTTCTCTTGAGCGGCTTCCAGCATATCGAGGTTGACGTTGGTCAGCGGGCGAAAGCTGCCGCGTTCGACAAGGATCGGCTTTTTGTAAAGCACTTCCGACGGCTGCAATACTTCACCATCGGCCGAGAACATCGCGGCGCTGCTAAGCCCCAGTTGCACCAACCGTAGACTCATCACGCGGTTATCGACGTGGCGAAACGCGATTCCGGAGAATTCGATCATATCGATCTCGATCCGCCGGGTGCTGAGATTATCCAGCAACGATTCGATCAATTGATCGGGTTCGTGGTTCAAGAAGAACGCACCGTACAACAGATTGACGCCAACGATCCCAAGCGCCTCTTGTTGCAGCGCGTTCTCGGTGTCCAGCATCCGTACATGGATGATGATCTGGCTGTCTTGATCGCGGGGATGGGCTTGGAATCGGATTCCCATCCAGCCGTGGCAATCGTTGGTGCCGTGGAAATTGCGGGCCGAAACGGTGTCGGCAAATGCAAAGAAGGCGGTCGTGTCGCCGCGGCTTTCACGCAGACGTTGCAAATTCAAAGAGTGCTCGTGGTCGAGCATGTCTTCGAGGCGTTTGCGGCAGACGTAGCGTTCGCATTGGCCGTAGATCGCGTCGCTGACCGACATGTCGTAGGCCGACATACTCTTGGCGATCGTTCCCGCGGCGGCACCGACGCGAAAGAACCATCGGACGACTTCTTGCCCCGCTCCGATCTCCGCGAACGACCCGTATCGGCGGGCGTCTAGATTGACGTCAAGCGCCTTGCGTTCTGTGTTTGGTCGTTCCGATCCCATGCCCGTCTGCTCCCCGAAGATTGCGAAAGTTTAAACTCACCGCAATGCTTATAGGACACGCAGACCGCATCGGCAGAAGAATTCTCAGGCAATCGTTCGGGCGCGCGAAAGTTGCATGGTTACGTTTGGCGCAGTCGGAATAACGCTGCGCCAAACGTTCCCTGAGAAGCTTGAAGCGAAGAACCTCGCGGTGGGCTACAGCTGGCCGCCGCCGCCACCAACGCCGCCACCAAACGAACCACCGGTTCCACCGCCGCCGGTGCCCGTGCCTTCGTCACCGGTGACGAAGTTAAACGTGGTCACGTCGCCGATCTGTGAAAAGAACGGGCCGGGCGTGATCCGCACGTAACGGCGATCGGCCGAAATGATTCCCAACACCTGCAACGACGCACCTTCGGGAAGGATCGTGATGTCGGGACGGAAGCCGACGGCACCGCCATCCAAGAAAGGATTGCGGCCGCGGTTGCCGTTGCTGAGCGCCATGTCGCGGTAATAATCCGCCGCCGAACGCAGGTCGACCGGTGCACTGGACGATTGTTGCGCCAGGATGTTGCGGTTGATTTTGTCCTGCTGTTCGCGAAGATCGACAAGTTTTGCTTCGGCCACCGGTTGTTTTCGACGGCCGTCTTGAACCTGGAACGTGATCAAGGCGTTCTGTTCGGTCAACGGAATCTGACGACGGAAGTAATGTTGTTCGGGACGACCGACGTCGGTGATCACATCGACGGTCACATGCCCGGTGGAAACATTGCCCCACACGCGACGCAACAGGATCCGGTACTCACCCGTAAAGCCTTCGGGGCAAACGTACGATTCGGAGAAGCCTGTCACTGAGGGCTCATCGCCACTGAAGCTGTCTCCCAACAACACACCCCCACCAGCCGATCGTGGCGTTTGTAACGAACAAACCGTTCCCGAGGGCTCTTCGACCATTAAATCGATGTCGGCTTGGCCAGTCCACGAAACGCGGACGACACAGTCGCGAACGACCGATTCAGAAACGTTGCTCTCAAACTGTTTCGCTTCCAAGACACGTCCCTCTTCCAACAAGCGTTGGTAGGTCGAACGTGCGGTCAACCGAGCTTTGTCCTCGATGTGTTGCAGCGATTCGGGCCACGCTTGACGCAACACTCCCGCACATGCCCAGGTGATGCCTTCCAGGTCATCGGTTTGCCGGGCAATCCCGAGCCCCATCAGATAGGCTTCGCTTTTGTAAGGATCCAACTGGGCCGCCTTCTTGCACAGACTGATCGCCCGGGCTTGCATGTTCATCTGATTCATGTGGCGCGCGATGTTCAGCAGGTCGTCGGTCGATTCGGCAAAATCGGCAGCCGACAACATCGCCCGTTCCACCTCGCTCTGATCCGCACCGGTGCCCTGCAAAGCAAGCGCCAGTCCGTGATACATCCAAGCTTGGGCGTGTCCTTGACGCAACGCGCCACCCACCAGATCGCAGATCCGTTGGAATTCGACCTTCGTCTTTTCCGCGTCCCCCGCTTCGTCAGCCTTCTCGGCGCGTCGCAGTCCTTGGCGAATCGTCATCCGCAGTCGCGAATCGTGGATCGCGCGTTGACGTTCGTCGGCAAACGAAAGGTCGGCGAAATATTCGTCCCACGCTTCCGCTTCGGTTTGTCCTTCGGAAGGTGTCACCTTAATCAATTGATTCAATTGAACCGCCAGCGGAACCGATTCAGGCTTTGCTGCGGGAGCTTCTGACGCGGACGTCTTCTCGGACAAGCGAACCTCGTCGGGTACGGCGAACATACCGCCGCCGCCGCCCATTCCGCCCATGCCGCCGCCCATGCCGCCACCCATGCCGCCACCCATGCCGCCGCCCATACCGCCGCCCATGCCGCCACCGCCGCCGCCGAAGCCGCCGCCGCCGCCCATGCCGCCGCCCATGCCGCCGCCACCAAGTTGGATCACGGGAACGACGAGATCGCCGACCGGATAAACCTTGGTCACGAGGTTGGTTTCCGCTGCATCAGGTGTGGTGATCTGCAACACTTCATCTTTGATCATGTAAGTCAGATCGAGATCCTGCAGCAGCAATCGGAGACCCGAACGCAGCGAGACGCTTTCCAGGTTCTTGGTCACAGGAATATCAGGGGTCAGGCCCAGATCGTCCAACGCTCGCAGATCGATCACGATCGGGATGTTGTGCTTCTCTTTCAGGATGTCGACAACGTTTTCCAACGGTTCGTCGATGAACTTCAGCGACGTGTCGTCGTTCAACGCTTTGTAGATCCGACGTTCGGCCGCGTTGTTTCCGGTCAATTCGATCGCACCATAGCGATCCAAACGACGTCGGCTCATGCGTTGCCAGGTTTCGGCGTCGGTGTAGTGCAAGGGTGGATCATCCACAAACGGGATAAACGCTTCTTCGTTCAGCAGCAGCGAATCGACAAAGTTCCGCTGACGCATCGATTGCGCTTTCTTCCAACGCCGGTAATTGTGAACCATGTGCCCGTGCGTGTTCAACGAATTGGAGATCACCGTGTCGGGCTCCAGCTCTGCGACTTGCGGTGCGACCTCGAAGACTGCTTCCTCGGTGCGATTTTCATCCATCAGCGAGGCGAATTGATCGACAAGCGTTTTCACGCGTGCTTCGTGCCGGAAGGTATCCTGCAACAAACGTTCGGTGGTCGCCGCTTGAGCTTTGATTTCTTGTTGGCGTCCTTGAGTTTCCGAGAACCGAACTTCGGAGCGTTCCGAAACTTGGATCGCGCTGACGATCTGAGCGGCCAATTCGTCGCGAACTCGCACGTCCAGATTGTTTTCAGCTTGTACCGAATCCAACAAGATCTTCAGCGAAGCTGCGACACCGGTAGGATCTTGCGCCAGGCGTTGACGCGCGGCCTTCAATTGAGCCCGCACCTCCGCCCGCACACGACCGGTCAATTGATCGCGTTCGGCTTCGACCGTGTTCATGAAAACGCCGGGAGCTTCCAATGGATCGGGCGCGATGGCGGGAGCTTGAGGATCCAGCAAACCGCTCCCTTCGGCGTCAACAACCTGAGCTGTCAATTTGGTCTGGTTGGATACCAGGTTCGAGACCGACAGCGCTTGTGGATTGGTGGGGTCGATGCTGAGTGCCATGTCGGCGACCGCCGCGGCTCCCTTCAATTCGCCACGCTTCAGGGCCAAGGCGCCTGCTTTGGCCAACTGGTCGGCGTTTTCGGTCATCATCCGAGCGGTTTCCCGCAGGTAAACCGAACCGGCCGTGGGCAGGAACAGCCCATCGGTTTCGCTACTTTGGGAGACCAACGAAGGCAGGAAAGCAAAATCAGGGTTGCTGGGTTCGCGTTTCAAATCCCAGTTCAAATCGATTTGTTTGTCGGAAGCGGTCGTGCGAACCATCAAATGGTCAGCACCTTCGCCTTCGAAGCGACCGATCAAAACCGAATCGCGATCGGTTCGCAGCGGCGGCAAGCGATCGCCATGGGCGCTGACAAAACCGGCGGGCAGCGTGGCCGATTGAACCCACAACGGTGAGTGGCTGGCAGCGTTTGCCAACATCGTTCCCATCTGCAGCGGCGAGTTCTTCGAATCGTCGGCTTGCACCAACGTCACGCCACCGGTTTGGTTGGCGATCGATGCCAGCAGTTGCACGTTGGTCGTCGGGCCAATTGCCAGCGAGTGGACGGCGATTTGATGACTGCGAAGCGAATCGGCGATCTTTCCGAACGCCTGTTCGTCAAGCACGTCGCCGATCGAGCTGCCGTCGCCGACGTAGACCATCGCGCGATGCCCCGACTGCGGTGCGAGCATCGCATCGGCAGTTCGTAACGCCGAAGCCAAGTCGGTGTTGCCCAGTGGCAAACGGTTGGCAAGGTTCTTCATCGCCTTGGTGGTCGTTTCCGAAGCCGGCTTGGCGAACTGATCGCTCAAACGCGTCGCTTGGACATCGACCGCGACGATGCTGACGGCAACGTCGGCATCCAGTCCGGCCAAGACCGAACGGACCGCTTCAAGCGTTTGGTTGCGGTAATAACCCGATTGACTGGCCGACGTATCGACAACCAGCACCACGCTGCGGGGACCCTGGGTGACCGCCGCCATTTGCTGAGGATCCAGCTGAGGCGTGACGCTGATGGCGAAATATCCATCCCCGGCAGGGGTCTGGTAAGTCGCCAAACGGCTGTTCGATTCGGGCGATTGAGCCGTTGCCAGATGGCTGGTCAACGTGATCGCAAGCATCAACAGCACCAGTCGCGCAAGTTTGGGCTGGCGAGGGATGAGGTGTTTCGGACGGTGGATTTCCATGCGCGGGGTCTCCCGATGACCTTGCAGAAGAGAGGTGGTGTCGAAGTGGTTGTTCGTGGCGTCACCAAGGGCGGCCGTGGCCACCGATCGGTTTGGATAAGCACTGCGGAAGGCAGCGAATGGACGCGCCCCGTTCGATTCTATTCTGACCATTGCCACACTTCCAAGAAAAAAGCCAACTTGTCGCAATCTGTAGCGTTGCATTTTGCCGCGACAACCGTTGTTGCAAGTTGCAACAGTTGTAGCGAGGCAGTGAAAAAACGGCGGCAAAACAAAGCCGTTGAGTCACCACGCTATGGGAAGCAAATGGGGTGCCAAATCACGTTTCAACGCCTCTTTACGCCCTACACCACGGTTTCCATGGCCTCCGCGTGCTGGTGGCGGTTTGGCGCGGCCGCCCCTGGCTGCGGCCTGGCGGCATCGCGATCTCCGCCGGTTTCAAGGAGCGGCAATGGCACCAAAAAGATTCCTAAAGAGACTCATTTTCCCCGTTTCGCATCTGATACAATAAGCCTCGCCGTTCCCACCCTCCGATGTCCCTGCCGCGGTTTTCCCCCACCACGGCCACGGGAGCGCAGATCGATCCACCTCTCCCTTCCCTACCGAAAAGGATGAATCATGCTGTCGATTAAAGGTGCTGCTGGAAAAGATTTGTGTGATCCCAGTTTAAAGCCGACCCGCCGCGACGTTTTACGCGTCGGCGGTTCAGGGATGTTGGGACTGTCGCTCGGATCGATGCTCAACCTGCAGGCCCAGGCGTCGGAATCGCCCGTTGGCGGCGGACCGGGTTGGGGAAAGGCCAAGTCGATTATTCTGGTCTATCTGCAAGGTGGCCCCAGCCATATCGATCTGTGGGATCCCAAGGAGCATGTCCCCGACAACGTAAAAAGCGTGTTTAACCCGATCAGCACGAAGATTCCCGGGATTCAATTCACCGAGAATCTGCCCGGACTGGCCCAGCTGAACGATCGCTTTACGATGATCCGTTCGATGAGCTACACGCCTAACGGATTGTTCAACCATACCGCGGCGATCTATCAAATGATGACCGGCTATACGACCGACAAGGTCAGCCCGTCAGGCCAGTTGGAGCCGCCCAGCCCCAAGGATTTTCCCAACTTTGGATCCAACCTGATCCGTCTGCGTCCTGTCGATGAACCGATGCTGCCGTTTGTGATGCTGCCTCGCCCGCTGCAAGAATCGAACGTCGTCGGGAAAGGGGGCTCAGCCGGTTTTCTGGGGAAAGCCTACGACCCTTACACGCTGTATCCATCGGGGGATGACATGGATATGGAAAAGATGAGCCGTATTAAGATCGACGACCTAATGCTGCGACCGGAGGTCTTCAGCGTTCGCTTGCAACGCCGGGCACGGTTACGCGACCTGATCAACAAGCAGATGCCGACGATCAATAAAGCGGTCGAATCTTACGAATTGGACGAATATTACGATCGTGCACTCTCGTTGATCGTTTCGGGACGGGCTCGCGAGGCGTTCGATATCGCTTCCGAACCGGTGGCGTTGCGCGAACGCTACGGTCAGAACACCTTCGGACAAAGCTGTCTGTTGGCTCGTCGCTTGGTCGAAGCGGGAACACGCGTGGTCGAAGTCGTTTGGCCGAAGGTTGCCAACAGCGACAACCATTCGTGGGATCAGCACTCCGGGCTCTCCAAACGGATGAAAGACCAGTCGGCACCGATGTTCGACGCCGGTTTCTCGACGTTGATCGCCGATCTGGACGATCGCGGAATGCTGGATGAAACGCTGGTCGTGGGAGTCGGCGAATTCGGCCGCAGCCCGCAGCGAGGGGTAAGCACCAGCGGCAATAACAACAGCGCCGACGGTCGCGATCACTGGCCTTATTGTTACACCTGCGTCGTCGCCGGTGCGGGCACGCGCCGTGGCTATGTGCATGGTAAAAGCGACAAAACCGCGTCGGCACCGCTGGAAGATCCCGTCCATCCGGGCGAATTGTTGGCCAGTATTTATCACAGTTTCGGCATCCATCCCGAGACGATGGTCTACAACCATCTGAATCAGCCGCGGGAACTGGTCAAAGCTCAAGCCGTCACGAAGCTATTTGCGTAGCATTCCCCAATGCCGATGCCGATGCCGATCGTGGTGGGGCGGCAGCTCCGCCCGCGGCATCCCGCATCCGAATGTGACGCCGAACCGGCATCCTTTCAAAATGAGACGCGTTCTATATTCGAGTTAGGACGCGGGCGGAGCGGCGTCTCCACTTCCATCCCCCTCTTTATCCGACCAGACCGCCAGTTCATTGCCGCTGGGTTCGGTGAAATGAAAACGTCGGCCCCCGGGAAAGCTGAAAATCGGCTTGACCACGACCCCTCCGGCTTGCGCCACCTTGGCGAGCGTCTGCTCCAGCGAATCGCTATATAAGACGATCAATGCGGAACCGTTGGCCGTGTCCGCCGCTAAATCGGCTTGGTAGAATCCCCCATCGAGACCTTGGTCGGAGAAGGCGACATATTCGGAGCCGTAATCGACAAACGTCCAACCGAACGCCGCGCTAAAGAAAGCCTTGGTCGAAGGCAGGTCGCGGGCGGGGAATTCAACGTAGTTGATCGCTTCGTGTCGGTTCATTGTGGCCTCGGCTGAGTGCGATGGAATTCGGTATCGATCGGATTCTAACCTCTCCCGCAGCTTCGCAAATCAGCAGCCCGGGCGAACCGAGGCCCAATTGCGGCGGAGGCGACGAAGGATGTCGCCTGAACCGCTGTTAATCCACGAAAAAACGGGCTGTCAGAAGACAGCCCGTTAATATGGATTGGATCGCGGAACTGAAAAGCATAAGCTTTCAAAACGCGAATGGTGCCGATGAAGGCACACCCAGTTGAACTAGTTGCAGCAAACTGGAGCTGGTTCGCAGCATACGGGCTTGCAGCATTTCTTTGCAGCGATCTTAGCACGGATGCGAGCGAACAGACCTGGCTTCTTGCAAGGATCGCAGCAAGGAGCTGGTTCGCAGCATACTGGTTCTGGGCAGCATACTGGAGCTGGTTCGCAGCAAACAGGTGCTGGTGGTGGGCAGCAAACAGGAGCTGGTTCGCAGCATACGGGTTCTGGGCAGCAAACCGGTGCTGGTTCGCAGCAGCTCTTCTTCTTGAAGCAACCGAAAAGGCCAGCTTCAGCCGAAGGAGCGGTGATCGACATCAAAGTAGCGACTACACAGACAGCAAGAATTGAACGCATCGTAAGGTCTCCAAGGAGTGTTCTAAAGGAAGGTGGGTTCACGGAGAGTTTACTGCTTGAATATGCAAGGTCAACTGGGTGGCATGCGTAGTTTTAGATAAATATGAACTTTAGGGAGGTTCTGCGGAAATAATTGGTTCCAAATGTAGGCCGATTTTACCGCTTACGGTACTACCGATACGAACCATTCTGGCGAACCGGTCGGGTGGGACGTCAATTGATCGCGGTTGACCCAAATTCTCCAAGCCCGTAACTTTAGAACATGTCGACATTTACGGTCCGAATCGCCGCCGCAGGTCAGTGACCTGGGCGGTTCGCCGCTGGCGAGATGGCTGGATTGATCTGCAGGGGCACCGGTTCCGCAGGTTTTACCACGATGGATCGTGGCGTTTTGTCGCATGCGCAGCATTCAAACAACAATGAATAGGTTGTCTTCGAATCCTTGCGGAATGCAGGTACCGCGATTCCCCGCGATTGTGTTGTCTATTAAGGGTAGCGCAAGGAATCGCCTGCAACGGGCAGCCGGGAACCGGCCACCCCAGGGATGATCGATACGACTGGATTAGGAATACGATGGCTATATTGGAACGCATCTGGGAATTGCTCGGCCTGGTCTTCGGCGGCTTATTGGGCTTCGTCGAGCGAGGTGCGACCGCGGTTTTTGGGTCGCAGAACGCCCGACAGATCAAAAAGTTTTCGGCGCGGGTCGAGCAGATCAATGCGCTTGAACCAAAATATCAAGCCATGGGAGACGACGAGCTCCGCGAGCAAACCCAATTGTTCCGCAATCGGTTGCGCGAGGGCGAAACGCTCGACGACATCTTAGAAGAGGCGTTTGCGGTCTGTCGCGAAGCCGGCCGGCGTTGGCTGAACATGCGTCATTATGATGTCCAGATGATCGGCGGTATGGTGTTGCATTCGGGCGCGATCGCCGAAATGGTCACCGGTGAAGGAAAGACGTTGGTCGCCACCCTCCCTTGCTACCTCAACGCGTTGGAAGGCAAGGGCGTCCATGTGATCACGGTCAACGATTACTTGGCCCGCCGCGATATGGAATGGATGGCTCCGTTGTACATGGGGATGGGGCTGACCATCGGTACGATCCAAAGTGGGATGAGCACCAGTGCGCGACAAGCCGCCTACGCGTGCGACATCACTTACGGAACCAATAACGAATTTGGATTCGATTACCTTCGCGACAACATGCGTCCCGCCGCTCGCGGCGACGATCGGTTCCCGAAAGAGATGCAGCAGAGCCAAGGGCCGCTGAACTATGCGATCATCGACGAAGTCGACAATATCTTGATCGACGAAGCGCGGACGCCGTTGATCATCTCGGGACCGGCACACACCGATCCTCAGAAATACGCCGAAGCGAATCGAATCGCCAAGCAATTGCAGAAAGAACTGCACTTCAAGGTCAACGAGAAAGATCACTCCGTCACGCTCAGCGACGAAGGCGTCCGCGAAGCCGAAAAATTGGCGGGCGTAGAAAGCTTCTACACCGCTGGCAACATGGAATGGCCGCACTTGATCGACAACTCGCTCAAGGCGCTGCATCTATATAAACGCGACGTCAACTATGTTGTCAAAGACGGCCAGATCGTGATCGTCGATGAATTCACCGGGCGTCTGATGGAAGGTCGCCAGTGGTCCGACGGATTGCATCAATCGGTCGAAGCCAAAGAAGGGGTGCGGATCAAAGAAGAAACGCAGACGATGGCGACGATCACGCTGCAAAACTTCTTCAAACTGTACAACAAGCTCTCGGGCATGACCGGTACGGCGATGACCGAGGCCAACGAGTTCTGGAAGATCTACCAATTGGATGTGGTCGAGATCCCGACCAACCGCGTTCTCAAACGGATCGAAAACCCGGACGTGATCTACATGTCCGAGCGAGAGAAATACGAAGCGGTGGCGTTGGAAATCGAACGGGCTGCAAAGTGGGACATCTTGGAAATGAAAGATGGCTCCGAAATCTGGGGTGTGATCCAGTCCGAAGAGGACGCCGAAGTTACGATCATTGCCAAGGGCGAAAAGAACAAAGAAAAGGTTCCGCGCAGCAAAATCGCCTCGATCGAGCGCTCCGGCCGTCCTGTTTTGGTCGGTACCGTGTCGATCGAAAAGAGTGAACGGTTGGGGCATCTGTTAGAGAAACGGGGCATCAAGCACGAAGTCCTTAACGCCAAACAGCACAAGCGCGAAGCCGAAATCGTTGCTCAGGCGGGCCGGCTCGGAGCGGTTACGATCGCGACCAACATGGCCGGTCGCGGTACCGACATCATCTTGGGTGGTAATCCTGAAACGATGGCCTGGGCACAACTGCAAGACAAATATCCGACACGTTTGGAGGTTCCCAAGGACGAATGGGATACGTTGGTTCGCGAGATCCAAGAACGTGAAAAGATGAAGGAAGCCGCCGAAGAAGTTCGAACCCGCGGCGGTTTGATGGTGATTGGTACCGAACGCCACGAATCGCGACGGATCGATCTCCAGTTGCGCGGACGTTGCGGTCGCCAAGGCGATTTTGGTTCCAGTCGGTTCTTCTTGTCCCTTGAAGACGACCTGATGCGGATTTTCGCCGGCGATTGGGTCAAGAGCGTGATGGTCAAATTGGGCATGACCGAAGGGGAAGCGATCGAAAGCGCGATGGTATCGCGGCGGATTGCATCGGCACAAAAGAAGGTCGAAGAACGCAACTTTGAAATCCGCAAAAGCTTGCTCGAATACGACGAAGTCATGGACGAACAACGGAAGCGTGTTTACACCTACCGCCAACAAATCCTCGACGGCGTCAGCTGCAGCGAATTGATCCTTTCACAGATCCAGGGACAGGTCGATCACTACATCGATATCCTAGCCTCGGAGCACTACGGCGCTGAATCCTTTGCGGCCTGGAGCGGTAGCCAATTGGGATGCCAGTTGGAACCCAAAGACTTCCGCAACATGGACTACCAGGCGGCCGAACAGTATGCGAAAGACCAAGCGGAACGGGCGGCCGAAGCGATGGTCCTCGAAGCGGTCGAAGAGAACTTGCCCTACGAAGAGGACTCGGCCGATTGGAATTGGAATGCGTTGGTCAATTGGTGCAACACCAAATACGGAACCAACTACCGCGACAAAGATTTGAAGCAATTGGAACGTCACAAGCTCGAAGAAGAGTTGACGATGGCTGCTGGCAAATCGATCTCGCGTGTCGACCTGACGCCCGGTGAAATGTTCTTGGCTGCCGACTTTGGCCTGCAAACCATTGCGAATTGGGTTCGCGATAAGTTTGGGATCGAAGTTACCGTCGATGAAATGCGCGACTTGGAAACCAAAGAGATCAAAGCTTTGCTGGTCGATCGTGCCAAACAGGCTTACACCGTCAAAGAGGCCGAGTACCCGATTTTAACGGGATTGTCACGGTTCTGCGAAGTCTCCGGTGGTCAATCTCGGATCGATCGCGAAGGGCTCGCCCTGTGGGCGCAAGATCGTTTTGGCGTCGATGTGTCCGTTGAAGATTTGCGCGGCCTGCAACGCGATGAACTGAAGCAATTGCTAGTCGATTACAGCAGCCGATCGACCAACGTCGCAGGGGACATGCACCTCAAAGCGCGGAAACGCGTCGACGATTTGTTTGCCGGAGCCGACGAGGGAACTACGGCGACCATCGCCGCGGGCAACGACGGTTCGTTGGAAGCATTGACCCAATGGATGCACGAGGAATTGCGTGTTCACGTTCCCAAGGATGAGATCGCACGGATGGATCGCAGCACGATGTTGCGAACCGTCGAAGGTGCGGTCGATGAACGCTTTCATCCGGAAATGCGTCGCATGGAACGCCAGGTGCTGTTGAACATCGTCGACACCGCGTGGAAAGATCACCTGCTCGCGATGGACCATTTGCGCAGTAGCGTTTCCTTGAAGAGCTATGCTCAATTGGATCCCAAAGTCGAATACAAACGCGAAGGCATGCGTTTGTTTGAAACCATGTGGACCTCGATTGGCGAACGCACGACCGATCTGATCTTCCGAATGGAAAGCTTGAACGAAGAATTTGTTCGTAGCACGTTTGTGGCCACGCACGAGCGCCACGACGACACGCCTAGCGGGCTGATCGGAGACGGAGACGATGCCAGCGCCGCGAATCGTGCCGCGAGTGCCAGCCAAGAGGGAGAGGTGAAGATCGAACCGGTCCGCAATCGCGGCGAAAAGATTCGCCCGAACGATAAGTGCCCCTGTGGCAGTGGGAAGAAGTTCAAAGCGTGTTGCAAACGGCACGACTCCATCGCCTAAACGGGGCCAGCCGATCGCCATGCAATGCGAGCAATCGAGTTCCGAACTCCGTGACTCGCATTTGCCTTGTGTGAAAATCAGCAGTACCTCACATGGCTATTGCGTCGCCCGCGCGGTTCATGGTTGAATCGTAAGGCCATCGGGAAATCATGGATGTGTTTCCGGCCGGTGCGTGTGGCGGAATATGGCAAGGATGCTGAGATGACCTATCTGTTGAACATTGTGTATCTGTTGGTGGCGATCGTCGTCTCGCCGATACTCGTTTGGCGGTCGGTCCAGACGGGGAAATACCGCAGCGGATGGTCTGCGAAATTGTTTGGCAACGTTCCCAGTCGCGACGGCGACGCGCCCTGTGCTTGGTTGCACGCGGTCAGTGTGGGGGAAGTCAACCTGTTGACGAATGTCGTCAAACGCTTGGCGCAAGCGCGCCCCGACATGCAGATCGTGATCAGCACAACGACCGCGACCGGCATGCAATTGGCCCGTTCACGGTTCCCAGACCACTGCGTTTTCTATTGCCCGTTGGATTTCAGCTGGGCCGTTCGCCGCGCGTTTCGCCGCATTCGACCCAATGTCCTGGTGCTCAGTGAATTGGAGCTTTGGCCAAACCTGATCTGTATTGCGCGGCAGAAGCAATCCGAAGTGGTTGTCCTCAACGCACGGCTCAGCGAACGCAGTTTCCGCGGTTATCGCCGCGTCGCGTCGTTGCTGCGACCAACGTTTCGACGGCTCTCGCTGGTCCTGGCTCAAGACGAAACCTATGCCCGCCGGTTCTTGCAACTTGGCGTCGACCACAGTCGCATCCGTGTTACCGGGTCGATTAAATTCGATGGCGCGCGCACCGATCGCCACGCCCCCGATGTGATCGCGTTGCGGAAACTATCGGCCGCCAGCAAAGACCAGATTGTATGGATTGCCGGCAGCACGCAATCGCCTGAAGAGCGGATTGCGCTTGACGTCTATCGACGTCTCTCCTCGCGGTTCCCTCAATTGCGATTGGTTCTGGTACCGCGGCACCCCGAGCGTTTTCATGCCGTTGCCGATCAAGTGGTTGGGGCGGGAATGAAGCTGCGTCGCCGTAGCGAATTACAAACACCTGCCGAATCGTGGCCTAGCGACACCGTGCTATTGGTCGACACGATCGGTGAACTGGGGTGTTGGTGGGGGCTTGCCGACATCGCCTTTGTCGGTGGCAGCATGGGGTCGCGTGGTGGGCAGAACATGCTCGAACCGGCGGGCTTCGGCGCTGCGGTTTCGTTTGGCCCCAACACAAAAAACTTTCGCGATATCGTCGCCCAATTGCTGGCGGCCGATGCGGCGACCGTCGTAAACGATAAGGCTGCGATGGAACAGTTTGTCAGCAATTGCATCGAGAACCCGGTCGCGCGCCGCCAACAGGGCCAGCGTGCCCAAGTTCTCGTCGTTGGGGGCCAGGGAGCAATCGACCGCACGATCTCCGTCATCGAACAAATGTTGCCACCGGTGCAAAGCATCCCCGCCCGGCATGCAGCGTAGCAGGCTGCTGAACAAAGGGCCGCGCAGCACACCACGAACATCCGTCGCAAGACGCGCTCGGACACGGGGGCATCGTGGATCGCGGCCCGGTTGTTATTAAGACGTTGCCGAGTCGTGGATCCGTCGCAACTAGGCGGCTTCGCTAGGGGCGGCCGCTTCGTGTTGACCGACCCAACGTCCCAGCATGCCCTGGTAAAGCCCGGTCCCCAGCAACGCCCCCACGATCGGCGAGACAATATAGACGGTCAGAAATCCAGTCCCCTGAGCTCCTGGGATCGCAATCGAACCCCAGCCGGCAAAATAAGCGAACAGCCTCGGGCCGAAGTCGCGTGCCGGATTAAAGCAGGCCTGCGTCAGCGGAGCGATCACGCAGATCAACGCCGCGACGGTGAGGCCGATGAAGACGGGAGCGAAGGCACCAGGGCCCTGTTGATTTTTTGAATCGGTGACCGCCATCACGACCAACGCGAGGATCGCGGTTCCGATCACTTCGATCAGGCACGCGAGCGGTTCGGTGACCAATTTGTTGTGGTCGGCGTGAACGGCTGCGTCGTAGCTGTCGGGGCTGCCCGCCATGCCTCCCGGATTCGGGAAGTATTCACCATAACACATCGCCGTCAATTCGCTTCCTGCCCCGCCACGGACGATTCCCTTTTGCGCTTCCTTCGCCGCCAGATAGGGTTCGAACAGCGTGAACAACACGGCCGCCGCCAGAATCGCGCCTAACATTTGAGACAGCACGTACCCGGGGACCCGCGACCACGGAAACAAGCCCCAAGTCGCCAGGCCCAGCGTGATGGCGGGATTGATATGGGCGCCGCTGATCGAACCAACCACGTAGATCGCCAACATGATCGAAACACCCCAGACGATCCCGACTTGCCACAAGCCCTGCAGGTCACCGGTTAGTACCGCCACGTGGACTGCACCGCATCCAAAAAACACTAACAGAAACGTGCCTAACGTCTCGGCAATACAACAAGCAGGCAGCGGGCGATTGGACATCTGCAGGAGGTCTCACGGTGTGAACGGTGCATCAGCGATTCAGCTCACCCTGTCATCGACAGGGGCCGCTAGTTTCGCACGAACCAATCGGGAAAGCAACGCAGCGATCTGCAATCGGTGGAACGCTCACCATCCGCTCGTCAAGCCGTTGCGGGGGCATCGATTTTAGAAGGTCTCACGCCATGCCCGCACGATTCGATGGATGAGTGGTTGGGGGGAAGCCGTCACTTTCGCACGGACCTGGGTTCCTGCAAGCGCCGTCGTTGTGTTGGGCAGTTTGCAAACGACCCGAAACTTTTCGACTTCGCCCGTTGCCAGCGCATCGCCTCCGCGGCGAATTTCCGAAATCGCATCCACTCGGGTCACGACAACGCCAACACCATTCTGATCGAATCGAACCCGCACCCGGCTGCCCGGTTCGATCGCTGACCGGGCATCGGCGTCCAGTTCCAAAACAACCTCTCGCCGAAGCGGGTCGCCGATCCGGCACAGCTTGGTACCTTCGGTCAGATGTTGACCGGTTAACTCGTCCAACGAAATCCTTGCCGCCCGGTCGGGGTCGATCATCGGAAGCACCACACCCGCGGCGGTACTTTGAATCGCCAGTTGCTGGACCTGGCGATCGAGATACGCAACGCGTTGTTGCAGGCTCTCTGCAGTCGCTTGCTGGCTGTCCCATTGTTCCATCAGGTCAGGATTCGAAAGCGCGCGGCGGCGCAGCGATACCACCCGCAGACGGGCCTCCGCGTTTTGAGAGACCAGTTCCATTTGTTCCTTTCGCAAGGAGGGACTCTCCAGCTGGATGATCGTTTGCCCGGCCTCCACCGGTTGTCCAAATTCGACTTGCACGCGATCGACCCGCCCTTCGCTGCGAACGTACAGCGTGGTTGCGTCGGAATAATCCACGATCCCAGTCGCTGATAATCGCCGTGGCAACGGGACGAAAAGGATCGCGAGCAATCCGGCTGCGAAAGCTGTTACCAAAATTGCACGTCGCATTCGATGGACTCCCTTCCAAGCGTCGTCTCCACTCGCTAAACCGATCCCCTTTCGAAACATCGGCATCACCGCCGCTGCGATCAAACCGCATGCGGCCAAATACCCAAACGGCAACAACCGTGCCGTGTCGGCCACGGCGATCACCCAATAAGCGATTGCCACCACGGCCATCCACCGCCACGCGGTCGATGCGGCATGGAACAAGACAAGCCAGCGTGCGCCGCGAGGTCGCCGTGGTGAAGCGTTGCGAAAGGCATCGCCACCCAACGGCGCAAGGACCACCGATCGCCACGCCACCGCCGCTTGGCTGCGAAGGTTGGGGACATTGACCAAATCGCTGAGGACATAATAGCCGTCGAACCGCATCAACGGATTCATATTAAAGACCAGCGTACTGACGCCGCATACAAACATTAAATTCATGCACGTGAAATAGACCGGCCCGACCCGCGCGAACCACCAGATCAAAGTCGCCACGGCGGCAAGGATCGCTTCGACATAAACGCCGGCCAGCATTACCGCGGCGCGTTGCCAGCGGCTGGGCAGCGACCACGTATCGGTCACGTCGCAATACATGCATGGCGTTCCGCACAACAACAGCACGCCGATCTCGGGACACCGAGCCCCAAACCGACGGCAGACGATTCCGTGGGCCAATTCGTGAAGCACTTTGGTCGCCAGAATCGTCACCGCCAACGATAGCCAGTTCTGAGGACCGAAGAACGTATGGAACGATGGCAACGCCTGCACGAATTGGCGGCTGTGGGTTAGCACCATCGCCATCGCCAACGCCATGATCACGCCCCAAAACAGGACAGCGCGAATGCCGAACAACCATCGCGTGCGTGGGACCAACCAACCAAGCAAGCCCTCGGGGTCGACGCCGGGCAGACGGATATAGAACGGATTAAAGCGGCTTTCAGAATGGCCACGCCGCGATGGCCGAACACCTTGCAGCAACTGCTGCTCAGCCGCTTCGGCGATCAATCCCGGATCGGCGTCCTCGATTTGCTGCAGTTGCTGATAATCGGTCTCCGACAATCGCACGACCTGACGCGCCAACGGATCTCGAATCAACCAATACCGACGCCCCTGATGATACGTGGCCGTCGCATGAAGATCCGATCGCATCCGAACTCGCGGCGCATCGCCGGTCGTGCTCCGGTCCGATCGCGAATCGGCGGGGCGCTGCGGCGCATCGGCAACATCGATCGGAGGGGTCAATTCTCGCGGTCCTTCCGTTCGGGATGGACCTGCATCGCAACTTCCATCCCAGGAACCAACACCCAGGCATTCCCCGACCGCTTGTTTTCAATCGTCGCGTGCAGTCGGTAACGTTGACCGGTCAAGATCTGCGGATCGACCGAATCGATCACGCCACGCAATTGATGCCTCTGGTCGCCGTTTTGCC
Organism: Rosistilla carotiformis; assembly: GCF_007753095.1. Taxonomy (NCBI): domain Bacteria; kingdom Pseudomonadati; phylum Planctomycetota; class Planctomycetia; order Pirellulales; family Pirellulaceae; genus Rosistilla; species Rosistilla carotiformis. The sequence goes on along the minus strand of NZ_CP036348.1, from coordinate 5,295,891 downwards.
AAACGACACTGACCTGCAAGCCGGCCGCCTGCTGAGGCGGCAACTGCTGGACCGACAAGAACGCGTCGATCCGCAATTGATCCATTCGCGCCACGGTCGCTATCGTCTCCCCCTCTTTGATCCATTCCCCTGCACGACGGTCCAGTGAAAGGATCACCCCTGCGATTGGTGACGCGATCTTCAATCGATTCAATTGATCGTCGATCGCGGTCAGTTCCGCAGAACGCAGTTCATATTGGATCTGGGCCAACCGTAACGCTTTCTCCGCCCGCGCGATTTCTAAACGAGCACGCTCCACACCTAATTCGCTCTGTCGGAGTGTGCGCAACGAACCGCCACCTTTTTGATAAATGGAGGAGTCGGCGTCGCGCTGTGCAACCGCTTCGGCATACAACGCTTTGGCATAATCCAAATCGACTTCATCGCTGGTTGCTTCGCGAGCGGCCGTCTGTTGCCAAACCGCGGCCCGACGTCGCAGCAGTGCCGCCGAATCATCTTGGCGCGCGAGCATCTGTGTCGCCGTTACGATGTCGTTCACCTGTACCCTGACTTCGACAACCCGTCCCGCTTCGACGGCGGGTATGCGAATTTCTTCGGCAAATCGAACCGCGCAGTCTTCGACGTCGATCGCCGCCGCCGACGACTGCGCGAAACCGTGCGACGCAATCGTCGTCGCGACGACCACGATCAGCAGCCTCGCGCGCATCGCCGCAATCGCGACGCGTCGGCTCCAACATCGTGTCGACAGTGACATCGGATGGGAACTCGGATGCGGAGTTGGCGGGCGACGGTCGTTTAGGATTTTATAATTCATTGCGGTACGCGGGTACGTTGTTGGGACAACCTACAGATAAACACCAATCGCTTCGGACACGGTCCGGATCAAATCTTGAAAGGCGACATAAACCAAGGGCTTGCGGCCACAGGGAATCGCCACGGTCGCGGTGGCTCCCGGTTCGCGAATCGGGAGCGCCGCAGTTTCCACCCGGATCTCCGCCATTCCCACCGCGGCTTCCGATTCCGACGTCACCGCGGCCAGGCCCACGTTGCGCAAAGCGCCCGCAATCGGTTGGTTGGGGAACGACCGAAAAATCAATTGGACATCGACATCCGCCTCGCTCGCATCGATCGCACCCAGCACATGATCGATCCGTTGCTGAGGGACGCCCGCATGGACAACCCACCGTCCATCGGGATCGACAACTTGCAACAGTTTCTGGCTGCGGTGGACCGGGCGATCGGTCAATTCCTGCTGGATTTGCCAGCCGATGATTTGGCCCGCTTGATCGGCTCGGAGGGTCAATTCCGCCCGCTGATCCTGCAATAACTGCAACTGCCTCGCGATGCCATCACGTTTCTGTTGGACGATTCGAAATTCGCCTTCGATCCTTTCGCGTTCTTCGCTCGATTTCCGCGCCATGGAAATCATCATGGCTTTCAGTTCGCGATCGCGTTCTTCCAAGACGTTCTGCTGCCCAAGGCAGTCGTCGATTTGTTGATCTAATTGGGGGTCAATCATTTCGGCCAACAGGTCGCCTGGGCGAACCATGTCGCCGTGTTCGACATGCACTTTGGTGACCACGGCATTCCGTGGCGCGTAAACGATTTGTTTGTCCACCGGCTCCAACTTGCCATCGGCGGAAACGACCATCGGGACTGGCAGCATGGCGATGAAGGCCAACAGCACCGCGATTGCGCTGGCAAGGAGAAGCTTCCGACGCGAGCCCTCGACACGTCCCCCGGCGGTGAACAGCTGCGATTGCAGCGAGGCGCAAGGAATCGATTCGAAGCGATCGGTGTTGGCCCATGCCGATGCGGCATGATCGGCAAAGGCGAGCCAACGTTGCTGTTGGGCCACAGTCAACGGATCTCCCGTTCGTTGCAACAACAACATTGCCGACGGGCCCAGCGGTAAACGTCCGACCACCGGGATGATGTCCCCGGCCGTATCGATCGAATCGGTTTCCCACGATGCGCTCTGGTTGGACGTTTGATGCACAGCGACATATCCGGCCAGGGCTTTCACGGTCGGCGCGTGGCTGTCGAAGTCCGGGACGCCGCTGATCGCGACCACTCGCCAATGGCTGCCGTCGCGCCGCAGTAAACTGACGCGGTCGATCTCAAAGGTCGCTGCCGCGATATCGACGATCCCCGCGGCGGTCTGATCGAAGGATAGCGAACGATGCAAGTTGGCGACGTTGCGCCCCAATCGAACCCATGCTTGTTCGTCCAACCGAGATTGTCGCAGCGTTTCCGCCCTCAAGAACTCTCCCGCCAAATCGCCCATCTGAGCCGCGAAGCGTAAGTACCCGCGTTGCGTTGCCAGTCCGCCGCCGGTTGGCATCAAGACCTCGAGAACCGCTTCACTGCGGCCATCGACCAAGATCGGTACCAACACGGCCAACGAATCGGTCGTGTTGCTGGCCTGCGTGTGATCGGAGCTTTCTGCCGTCGGTGGAACCAACACCGGTTCGCCTCTCGCCGCAACTTCTGCGACCAATTGAGCGTGACAGCGGACCGATTCGGCATCGCCATCGGGATGCGAGGGTTGCCCCACGCGATTCCCCTGGACGGCAAGCTCTTCGTGCATGCTCCAGAGACTGACTTCGTTTGCGGCCGTGGCCCGATGAACGCGGTCCAAAAATGCAGGCCAAAAGGTCTTTGCGTCGCGGCTGCTGTGAACCAAATCGGAGGCTTCGCGAACCAAGCGTTGGATTTCGCGGCGTGTCTGGAGCACCAAGTCCTCGTTCGACGCGTTGCCGCTACCGGTCGCAGTCGGAGACTGGGCCGAGAAGCGAAACGGTTCGTTCGGACAAAGTGTTTCCATGCGTCTGCCTGTGCCAGCTTGTTGGTTTGGAGAAGGCTTCGATGGGGGCGGAGAAATCCACGCGAAATCGACCAATAACCCCTATCGGCCAAACAGGGGCACGCTAGCAAACCCGAAACATTTCCGCCGCTACAAACTCACGCGGAAGACGAGATTGCAGGATCTTCTGGTTCTTTGGGGGGCGACCGCGATGGCGACGGACAAATTGCATGCAACCAGAAGAGAGACGGCGGTGTTATCACAAAGCCAGCGAGGGCTTCGGACGAATGGGGGCAACACGCTCGAGAGCTTTTTGACTACACTACCTTTAACTCCAGGACGCATCGGAGGCGGGGCTTGATGGCCCCCTTAGCTATCCATAAGCGGACCGATCATTCCCACAATCCTTCAAGGAACAACTTCCATGGTTCAAGCTACCAGTCGTCGCGGATTCCTCCGCACCGGTATCGCCGCCAGCGCCGCGGCATTTTCGCTCAGCAGCCTTGGCTCGTCGGCGTTTGCACAAGCTGCAACGAAACCAAAGTTCAAGATCTCGCTGGCCGAATGGTCGCTGCATCGCACGATTCGCGGCGGCAAATTGGACAACTTGCAATTCGCAGAGACGGCCAAAAATGAATTTGGCATCGAGGGGATCGAATATGTGAACCAGTTCTTTAAGGACAAAGCGAAAGACGCGGCGTATCTTGCCGAATTGAATAAGCGAGCCGAGGACAATGGCGTCAAGCAGCTGTTGATCATGATCGATGGCGAAGGTCGCTTGGGCGATCCCGACGACAAGAAGCGAACGCAAGCTGTCGAGAACCATTACAAGTGGGTCGAAGCGGCCAAGGAACTCGGCTGCCACAGCGTTCGCGTCAACGCCGGCAGTTCGGGCGAATACGAAGAACAACAGAAACTGGCTTCCGATGGCCTTCGCCGTTTGAGCGAATTTGCCAAGCCGCACGGTTTGAATGTGATCGTGGAAAACCATGGTGGCCTGTCGTCCAACGGCAAATGGCTTGCGGGCACGATCGAGATGGTCGGACTGGACAACTGCGGAACGCTCCCCGACTTCGGCAACTTCTACATCAATCGTGGAACCGGCGAAAAATACGACAATTACCTTGGGACCAAGGAATTGATGCCGTACGCGAAGGCGGTTAGCGCCAAGGCACACAAGTTCGACGACCAGGGGAACGAAGCCAATCTGGACTACGCTCGCTTGATGGAGATCGTCCTGGCTACCGGCTACGACGGCTGGGTCGGAATCGAATGGGAAGGCGGAACGCCGGACGAATACGAAGGTATTCGATTGACCAAGAAGCTGCTGGAACGCTTCCAATAAGATAGTCGGTCGGCCCGCCGTATTAGGTGGCCGCAGACACGCCATCATCGACTCTGGCAGGAATTCGCCTGCCAGAGCATTGGTTGATTGGACAACTGCGTGGCGACTAGGCCATCAGTTGCTTAATCTCTTCGGGGCTGAACTTCTTTTCCATGCGGGCGCCCAGCTGCGATACGATGCGGCTGGCCGCGTGCGATCCCAAATGCCCCGCTTGTTTCCACGACAAACCGTTGGTGATGCCGTACAACACGCCGCCGGCATACATGTCGCCAGCGCCCGTGGTGTCGATCGCGTCGGTCGCGACACCTTCGATCGGGAACGATTCACCGCCATGCATGATGATCGATCCGTTGGCCCCTAAGGTCATCGCAACGTTTTCGCAGTGCTTGTGAATCTCTGCGGCGCACGCGATCGGATCGGTTAGTTTCGTCAGGCTCTTCGCCTCTTCTTCGTTGCAGAAGAACAGGTCGACGGGCCCTTCGATCAGGCTCCAGATCTCGTCGCGCATCGTGTTTACCAAAAAGGGATCCGATGCGGTGAAGGCCACTTTGACGTTGTTCCGCTTGGCGCAATCGATCGCCTTGTAAGCAGCCGCTTTGGTCGATTCGCCGGTCAATAGATAGCCTTCGACGTACAGGTATTTCGCCTGGGCGATTTCCGCTTCGTCGATGTCGGCTTCGCTGAGCGTGATCGAGACGCCAAGATTGGTCAGCATCGTTCGCTGCGCGTCTTCGCTGATCAAAACCGCACAGGTTCCGGTCGGTCCCGATTCCGCAGGGGCGACTTCGATCGTAACGCCCAGTTCCCGCATGTCTTTCAGAAAGAAGCCACCGACTTCATCGCCGCTGACCTTCCCCGCGTAGGCGACCTTGCCGCCAAAGTCGGCGATTCCGACGATCGTGTTCGCTGCCGATCCGCCCGCACAGCGGTTCAGCGAAACGTCGCCCAAACTCGACAGCACGCTTTGCTGTTGGATGTCGTCGACCAGCGTCATGATCCCTTTGTCGAATCCTGTGGCGGCCAAGACTTGGTCGCTGACGCGGGCTTGAATATCTACCAAGGCGTTTCCAACGCCGTATACGTCGTACTTCATTGTCATTTGGTTGGGTTAAAAGGAATGCGTAGGAAGCCGGTTCGCGGGGAACGAACATCGCGAGCGCAACAAACCGGGAGACCGCCGGACGGATGTCCGGGGAGGTTTGTTTATAACGCTTGAAGCCGACTAGCGGCACCTGTCCAACCCACCCGCTCCCAACGCGAGGGTTCGCAGCGATCGGAGAGTCCGCGAAGAAAGAGTTCAATGTCGTGGCGTTTGCCGCCAAACGGGGCTACTGCGTTTAAGCCTTTTGCATCGCGGAGGCAATGCTCTGTGGTTTGCAGAGCAGCTTTTTATCGTTCGCGGCGCGTCCACACTTCAGGCAGACGTGGGTCGGTTGATCGATCAAACGGACGTACATCCCGATTTCGCCACGCAATGACTTCTTAAGTTTGCAGAGTTCTTTGGCCATCGACAGGATCTCATTTCGTAAGGATTAGTTTGCCTTGGCGGGTCTTCCGCAACCGGTAGGTGATCCCGTCCAGCTCGATCCAAACCTCCTGCCGATCTCCCGATAGCGTGGAAAACTCGAATACTTTGGGGAGGATCGCCGCGCCGCCGAGATGGGCGAGGTCGACGGGGGGCTTAGGCGAGTCCATTGCGTAGGGTCCGATTGACGGCGGGAAGTCTCGATTCTTAGAAACCGTCGCAACCGCGCTGCGGCGGGTGGCTTCAAAAATCATTTACGCTGCCATTGTTGTGAAAAATGGTGCCCCATGCAAGACAGTAATGATACTGATTCTCATTAAATGCGTTTTCGGGCCGTCGCTTTTCAAAGCGATGGGGTGCTATTGGGCAGGATAGGCAAGCGATGCACGCCGTTCGATTCGCTGGTTCCGGACAAAGGGCTGCGTGGGTGGGTGGGGTTGAGGAGACTTGGTAATTGATTCCGAATTGTCGCAATGGGAGATCGCATTTTAACAATTTTAGTGCCAAGCCTAGGCATTGCGTGTTCCCGCGGATCAGCCCGAGACGATTCCGAGACATACACTTTTGTAGATAACAAAGGTGTTCAGTGTTTCACGTAAGTTCTTCCAAGGATGGGAAACTATAACGATGCGGAAAAGTATCTTGGGTGCGCTGTCGATCGCCCTGGCGATTGCCACACAACACAGCGCCTTATGGGCTGGCAACCCCGCCAGCTGTTCGGGTTCCGAATGCGATGCCGGAATGATTCGTGGTGATGGTTGTGCTGCCGGTTGCAGTAGCGGCCTCGCTTCTGATTGCGACGGGTGTGGATCCGGTTGCAACAGCGGTTCCAACGCCGGTTGCGACGGATGCGGTGCCGGCTGCAACAGCGGTTCCATCGCCGGTTGCGACGGATGCGGTGCCGGCTGCAACAGCGGTTCCATCGCCGGTTGCGACGGATGCGGTGCCGGCTGCAACAGCGGTTCCGGTGCGGGATGCGACGGATGGGGTTCCGGCTGCGGCAAGGGGGGACTGTTTTGCGACAGTGCTGGTGGCGACAGTTGCTGTGCCGACGGCCTGTTCGGGCTGGGATTGCTGGGAGGAAATCACAGCGGTTGGAACATTTCGGGTTGGGTCGATGCCGGCTTCATCGGAAACACGTCGAGCCCTGACAGCAAGTTCAACGGGCCCTACAACGCTGTCGATCGTAGCAACGAAGGGATGTTGAACCAGCTGTACATGATCGTCGAGAAACGGCTGCCACGTGATGGCGCTGGCATCGGTGGCCGCATTGATATTCTCTACGGCGAAGACTACTTGTTGGCTCAGTCCAACGGTTTGGAACGCCGCGACGATGGGTCGGCTCGCTGGAACGGCGAATATTATGGCTTGGCATTGCCACAAGCTTATGTTTCGATGGGAAACGAAGACGTCTCGCTGCAGGTCGGTCACTTCTATTCGGTTGTCGGTTACGAAGGAGTCATGGCACCGGATAACTTCTTCTACAGCAAATCCTACAGCTACCAATTTGCCGGTCCGTTCACTCACTGGGGTGCCCAGTTGAACGTCCGCCCAACCGACGCGTTGAGCTTTAACCTGGGAATTCACAACGGCTGGGATTCGTTAGATCGCGAGAGCGATAAGCCCGGCTTCATCGGGAAGGTCCGCTACGATTCTCAGTCGAGCAATGCGTGGACCTCGTTTGCGATCACGACGGGCGATTCGAGCAACAACCTCTCTGGCAACGCATTGAATCCCGACTTCACCAACCGCACACGTTACAGCTGGTTGATGGCGTTGCCCGTGACCAAACGTTTGGACTACGTGTTCCATCACTGGTTGGGCTTCCAAGAAGAGGGTGCCGCCGACGGCAGCCGAGCCGATTGGTACGGAATCGACCAATACCTCACCTACAGCTTCAGCGACTGCGTGAAGGGTGCGTTGCGGTTCGAATGGTTCCGCGACGAAGAGGGGACACGCGTCGGTTTGAACCGATCCAGTAACCCCAACGATCCGCCATTTGTGGGCGACTTCTACAGCCTGTCGGCCGGTTTGAATCTAGCGGTTTCCAAGAGCCTAACGATTCGCCCTGAACTGCGGGCCGATTGGTTCGATGGCACTGCCGTCCGTCAACCGTTTGACGATGGCAACGACGACAACCAGTTCATGCTGGGAATCGATGCGATCTTGCGAATCTAAGACGAACCTCACTCCGATTCGTAAAACGCGCGAGCCGCAGGATGTAGGGCCAAGCCTTGCCATTCTGCGGCTTGTTGACGTGTGATCATTCGCGGCACGGAGATTTCGTTCCGATAGAGTGCTTCGAGCGTTGCGGTTACCAGCACCGACGGCGCGTTGCGACGGGTCGCCAGAAACGCGGTGGTGCCAACGGTCGCGATCCCGTCCTCGGGCAGGTCCGCCGCCGGATAATCGGTCGGCAAGATCTGCAACGGCCGCAGCGTTGGATGGTCCAACGAGATATTGAGTGGATCGTCCACCGCCAGCAGCCGGAACTGCTTACTCTGCAACGCGGCAGCCACGATCTTGCTACCTCGGGCAACGCAGACGATCGAGATGGGAATCGTTTCGTCCAGCCGTGACTGCTGGAACGGTTGGTAGACAAATTCAACCTCGCCATTGTCCAGCCCTAGCGAATCGAACAGCATGTGAGCCGCCAATTGCGAACCGCTCTGCTGGCTACCGATCGCCACGCGTTCTCCAACGATCTGTGAAAGCTTCTTAATTTCCAGATTGCTGCGCGCGATCAGATGCAGGGCCTCATAATACAGTGGTGCAATCACGCTCACCTGTTCGCCACGGACGGCGCTGGCTTGCAAGATCGCCAGGTCGACGTCGCCGGCCAGCAAACGTTTTAGATTGTCAACCGATCCCTCGGTCGTCAACGCTTCGACGGGACGATCAACCGCTTGTTGCAACCGGTTGGCCAGCTCACCGGCGACATGGGCATAGACATCCCCGGTCGGGCCTCCCGCGATCTTCGGCTCCGATGGCAAGCGGTCGTGCAGCATTCGAGCGCCAAACAAAACGGCGGCCAGGATCATCGGCAGCGATAAGACCAGCAACAACATCATCGATTGAAAGCGCCGATGGCTGTCGGACGTATGCATTAACCGGCGTCCGATCAGCGCAGCGAAGATCGGCACTTCCGACAGCCAATCGAGCCCGCGTTGCAGCGGCGTGCGCGGGCGAGCCCTAATCGGCTGGCCATTCAAAAAACGATCCAGATCATCCGCCAACGCTTCGGCCGTCGCGTAACGCTGCTGCGGCTCTTTCTGCAAACACTTCTCGACGATCGTTTCGAGATCTGCCGGCGCATCGCAGAACGATCGGAGCGCCGGCGCTGGCCGATGGATCACCTGCATCAATGTCTGCATCACCGAATCGGTGACAAACGGCGGCCGACCGGTGATCAAGGCGAATAGGATCGCCCCCAGCGAGTAGACATCCGATTGTGGGCAGGTCGCTTCGTGGTCGCCGCTGGCCTGTTCGGGAGCCATGTAATTCGGCGTTCCGATCGCGGCGCCGCTGTTCGTCAGACTGCTCTCGGCATCGACATGTTTGGCCAATCCAAAATCGGTCACGTGGACTTGGTCGCATGCATCGATCAAGACGTTGCCCGGCTTCAGATCGCGATGCAGCAAGCCCCGTTGGTGGGCATGGTGAATCGCCGCGGCGACATCGCGGACATACCGCGCTGCCTCGCGACAGTCCTGAGGTCCGTCGTCGACCTTCTTCGAAAGATCGAAGCCTTCGACGTAGTCCATCGAAAAATAGTAGTGCCCCGCCTCGAGACCAAAATGATGCACCGCAACAATATTGGGATGCTTCAACTTCGCCGCCGCTTTGGCTTCGGAACAGAAACGCTTGATCTCATCGCGGCCGGCCAGCACGCCCGACCGAATCATCTTCACGGCGACCGGCCGATCGAGATTCTTCTGGTGACCAAGGTAGACGACTCCCATGCCGCCGCGTCCGAGAACGCTCTCCAGAACGTAGTCCCCCATTTCAAAGGGCAACTGCGGACCGGCGCCCTCTCCTGGGACCGGCGTGATCGCTAGCGTGGCTTCGAGATCGTCGCCGATGCTGTCGATCCGCACGCCCGCCCGCGTATCAGCCGCGGGATCGGCCTTTTCAGTCGCACCGTTGGAGCCCGCCAGTTGTTCGATCAGATCGGCGGCGTCGAGAAGTTCGGAGAGCTGCGACTTCAGTTCGGGGAATCGTTCGATGAAGTCGGCGCGGCTGTCCGATCCACCCGCATCGCGCGCTTTTAAATACGCGACAAACGCCTCGTCGATCGGATCGGGAAGATCGGACTCCTCCGGTTGATTGGAACTTGTTGGATCAGGCATCCCCGTTTTACCGCTCTCAATTCACGAATTGCTTCATTTAAGTGTTCGTATTGTGGACCAGACTATTGGCTCTCGTCCAACAGAATTTCCCGCAGCCGTTTCAGCCCTCGCTTCAACAGTCCGCCGACAGCCATCTCGGTCTTCCCGACGGCTTCGCTGATCTCTTTCATGTTCAGCCCCTCCATATAACGCAGCTTGATCGCCGCCGCCTGCATCTCGGGCAATTGATCCAACGCGTCCAACAGCGCCTGCGAAGTCTCCGCCCGCATGATCTGTTGGCTGGGGCTGGTCGTGCTGCCCGCCAATTGTCCCGCCAGTCCCGGACCGCGCGATGAATCGTTGGCCAGCCGAACTTCGTGAGCGACCGAGCGTTTTTGAGTGATCACGTGCCGAGCGACCGCCGACGCGAGGTTGTTCCGCAAGATGTTGCGGATCCAAACGACAAACGCCGCCGGTTCCTGGCCTCGAAACGCGGGAAGGTCGCGTTGGGCTTCCATGAACGTGATCTGAACCAGATCGGCCGGATCGATCCGTTGCCGCAACCGATCGTCGAGATAGCGATGCGCTAGAATCCACAGATAGCTGCGATACTGTTCCAGCAGCTCGCCAAAAGCGTCGGCGTCCCCTTCGCGGGCGCGGTCGAGCAGAAATTGAGTGGTGGATTGGGACAAAACTGTGGCTCGCTGACCGACGTCAAATCGAAAGATCCGAGGTCATATTGTCGCACAAAGCGACCGCGCACACCAACGGGCTATGGCCGATGGAGCCCATTTCTACAGAGTCACCAATCGATCGGTGCGGCTTAGCCTTCTTGAAGCAATTGTTCGACCAGGTCCTCGATCGTCTTGTCCCCGGTCGCCCCTTGCCAATTCAATTCACCTTGCCACCAGTGTCGGATGTACCCCTGTTTGTCGACGACGTAGACGGTTGGCCACATCGTGTTTCCCCAGGCACGCCAATTTTGCGAACCCAGGTCGACAAGGATCGGAAACTCCAGATGACGCTCGACCGCCGCGGCCTGCACCGCCCGGGGATCGCGTTCCCGCGAGGTCTCCGGCGTTTGGATACCGACCACGACGACGCCCTTGTCGCGCAGTTCGCGATGCCAGCGTTGGTAATGAGCAAAGTTGGCGTGGCAGTTGTAACACTGGAACGCATAAAAATGAACCAGCACCACCTTCCCTTTCAGCTCGCGGATCTGCAGCGGCGGCGAATTGATCCAGTGTTCGACGGCGACGAATTCGGGAGCCATCGGATAGGTCCGCTTCAGCTGGCCGGTGTCGAAGGGCTCTCCCAAAACCTGCCCCAGTTTTTGGATCTGCTGTGGCTTGAGCACCTGTTTGTAGCCCTCGCGTTCCGCGGCGACTGCCTTTTGCAATTTCTCGGTCAGTTCGTCGGTCGGCTGTTTGGCGGCGGCCGCCTTCTGAAGGCGTTGTTCCAGATCGCGACAGGTCTTTGCCAACGCGATCAGCTTGGTTTGTTGGCCGCGATCGATATCCAACTGCGTCGCCATCTCATCGGTCAACAGCATCCGCACGCCTTGCGAATAACATTCCAGTTGCTTCAGTCGTTGCTGTTGTTTCGCAGATGTGTTGTCGGCGAACCACTTGCGAACCGGTAGCTCGGTCTGATCGATGATCTTGTTCTGTTGGTCGGCAGGCAGCAGACGCGATTGAAACCAAGTCGAATCGACACTTTGGAAGACGTTTTCCAAATCTGCGATCTGCGCTTCGGAGAGCTCCAGTTCGGCATGGACCTCGGGAGCATGGACCATGGCCAAAAAATAACGGGGGACCAAATCGTCGGCGGGCGCCGTGGGGGAATCGTCGGCGCGTGCGGAGGTCGCGGCGGCGACGACAGCCATCGCGATGGCGAGGAGGGATTTCATGCGATTGCTCCTGATCGAGATCGGATAAGCGAAGAGAAGATGAGAACAGTTGCTCGGCGCGACCGGGCAGGCCTACAATTGTACCGCTGCGGCCAGATGCCCTATGTGACTTAGCTCACGCTTTTCGAGAAACCATCGCTCCCAGGAAACGCCCGATGAGTCTAGCGGTCTTAAATCAAGTCTATGACGAAACGCGGCGGCTCGCGATCGCTGGCAGTAATCTCGCCGCCGGGGACTTCCGTTTGACCAAACTGGTGGATCCGTTGGAGAAGTCGGCCGCCAAGGCTCCCGTATTCGGACAGGTCGCCGCGTCGATCCAACGGCTTGTTGACGCGCCGGCCGACGAATCGGCGCAGGCGCTGTTGGACCTCAGCTCTCTCGTCTCGGCCATCCTTTATACGCAGGGGCAAACGACGATCCAGGGCGATCTGGAGCCGATCGCGACGTCCAGCCTCGGAACCCAGACGACTCAGGTTTCGGCCAAGTTGATGAAGCCCTTGATCGAAGCCCTTACCTCGACCGGTTCGGGGCGGATGGAAACGATTCGCGAGGCCTTCGATCAGGGAGCGTTTGCCGATTTGAGGATCATCAATTTGGCAGTCGCCGCGTTGGACGATACCTATCCCGAACTGGCCGATTTTGTCGCCGATCGGATCCTGCCCGGTTACGGCCGCGCGATCGTGCCGTTGATCGCCAAAGAGATCGACATCAAGGGACGGGCTGGGAACGTACGGCGGTTGCGAACGCTCTACCGCTTGGATCCGCAAGCCGCTCGCCCGCTGGTCTTGGAAGCGTTTGAAAACGGTTCGAAAGAGATGAAGATTGCCGCGCTCGGATGCCTTGGCGATTCCGACGACGACCTGCCGCATCTGCACGACCAAGCCAAGGCGCGTTCCAAAGAGGTCCGTCGTGTCGCCCTGGAACGACTGGCCCGATTCGACGACGACAAAACCATCGCCATCTATTCCGCCGCTTTGAATTCAAAGGATCTCGAACTGGCCGCGATCCCGGTCAGTCAGAACGCAAGCGCCACGTTGGCCGAAGTCGCGCGGGAGACGGTCCGGCAACAAGCGACCGATTTGCTCGAATCGAAAACGCGTACCAAGCTTGGCCCGTCGCTTGTCCGTTTCCATACGTTGTTGTTGACGTTGCAAGAACGCAGCGATGAGCCGACGTTGGAATTGTTGCAGTGGCTGTTTGCGCAGCACCCTGCGTTGACGGCGCTCAAGGGGACGCCGGTCTCCGGTGCCGACGTGGTGCAGCAGTTGACGCAGGTGATGCTCAGCACCGGCGCGGCGTCGATGCATCAATTGCTTGTCGAGAGTCGCGATGAGTTGCCTGATGATATTTTTGTGAACTGTTTGCGAGCGGGAGTCGAGTCGTTGACGCCGCAAGAAGTCTACAAAGTCTTCTCCCCCTACTATCAAGTCGGCAGCAAGTCGCGAGGGAAAGCGAAACAGCGGCACGAGGCGGTTCAGCGTTTCATCGTCTACGGTGGCGATCGCGATCTCTGGTACATGCACTCCCGCGTCGCCGCGGCGCATCGCGACAGCGATGGCGACGAAGCCGCCCCATCCCGACCGCGGGTTTGGGATCCCGCTTGGCTCGACGACGCGATTGCTCAAGACGATCTGGAGGCGGTGACCGAACTGGCGACCGTGTCGACACCGCCGCTGGACGAATATCTTTCGACGAAGTTTGCCGCTCTTTTGAAACGAAGCGCCCGCGTCTATGAGCTTCGCAACGTCGTGGCGGTGATGATCCGCATCGGTCACGCCGAAGCGACCGACAGCTGGATCGCGGCGATCGAAAAACTGGGCAGCAAGAGTAGCGGATACGGCCTGTACTGGATAACGCAGCTGGCGGGCGACCTTCCCGCGGCAGAGATCCCAAAAGTCGAAGCGATCCTTCCCACGTTGCCCGAATCGGCAGTCGACGAAATCGTCGCCGCCCTCGGCCCGCGGAGACAAGAAGCCGGGACGTAACGCGTCGTTAAGCCGCAATACCGTTCAACGAAGCGTAGTGGACGAGGTTACGAGTCCTTTTGCAGCAGACCAAATCGCTGGGACTCGTAACCTCGTCCAATACATCCCGCCGCGAATTCTTTCGACGGTCCGAGGCTCCTACATTGAACGGTATTGCGTTTCACCGCGTGCCCACCGGGCCGCGCGCTCACGCGCCGAAACGTGGACGCGCGGGGCGTTGCCGCCGCGGTGAAACGATGTGCGGGATCACGGGACGCGTGGGACCGGTTTGACTGCGGTTCCAGGGCGGATCGCGTCGCTGGGGTAGACGATCACTCGATCACCCGCGCTCAACCCGTCGGTGATCTCGGTCTCCGATTCGCTCTGCAATCCGATCTGCACCGGTTGCAGGTTCGCTTTCCCATCGACGATCGACAACACATGCCATTTCCGCTGGTGACGAAACAACGCACTGTTGGGGATCTGCAGCGCTTTGCTGAGTTCCTTGACGGTAATCCGAGCTTCGATCCGATAACCGTCCCCCAGCGAAGCGATCCTTTCCGCCGGTTCGTTGAAGTCGGCGATGATGTTGACGCGTTGCTCCTCAACCCCCAGCGATGAGATCTTGGTGAACGCACCCGGTTCGATCACGCGGACGTTGCCCGAAAGCGGCGTGTCGCCACCCCAGTGTTCGACCATCAATTCGGCTCCCGGTTTGATCCGGACCGCGTCGGTGGAGAGGACGTCGATTTCGATCTCCAGATTACTGGGATCGCCCAACTCCAACAGCGGCGTCCCCACGGCAACGACCGTGGAACTCTCTTCAAAAACTCGCAGCACACGCCCCGAGATCGGCGCATAGATTTCAAACGGCTCCGCCGACGATTCCTTCTGTTTATCGGAGAACTGATCGACGGCGGCTTCGGCCATCTCCAATTCAAAGCGGGCGATCTCGGTGTCGAAACTGGCGGTCTTGATCGCTTGAGCTGCTGCCAAACTTTCGGCTCGCACGACGTCGTACTGTTCCTGCGAAATCGCTCGACTGGCCAACAGCGTCTCGGCCCGTTCCAGTTTCGATTCGCTTAGTTCATGGTTGATCCGAGCTTGTTCGGCGCTGGAGTTGGCTCGCTGCAGCGCGGCTTCGGAAGCCAGGACTCTCGCATTTGCTTCAGCTCGCGCACGCGAATCGAGGATCGCCGGATCGCTCGGCAGGATCACGGCCAGTAGCGTTTTCTCGTCGCAATGGTCTCCCGCGTCCAATTCGATCCGAGAGATTCGTCCGGAGACGGGAGCCGACACGATGTACTTTTCGCGGATCCGCGTCTTGCCATCCTCTTGCACTGTCACGCGCAGCGGCACGATCGTGGCGGTCGCAAATTCGACGGCGACCGGTTTGGGGATCAATGTGAAAGCGCTGGCCAATGCCAGGGCAACGAACATCGTCAACCAGATGAATGTTTTGAGTGAGAACTTCATGATCGAGGAATATCTATAGGGAGTTACTCACGCATCTTCAACACGGCGACAAGATCCAGTTCGTTGATTCGCCGTTGCACGATCAAGCCCGACAGGAACGTCGCGACGACAACGACCATCGCAGCCAGAGCGAAGGTCTCGCGGCTGACAACCAACGGGATCCGGTAGTTGTCGGTATCGAGTCCCGCCGCCATCACGCCGGCCAAAGCGTAGCCCAACAAACAGCCTATCGGAATCGCGCACACAGTGAACAGGCCGATCTCACCCAACAGCACGATCGAGACCTCTCGGCGGGTGAAGCCAACGACGCGCATCGTGGCCAGATCGCGGCTGCGTTCGGACAGCGAAATCCTTGCACTATTGTAGACCACGCCGATCGCGATCACTGCGGCAAACATAATGATAAACGAACGCATCACCAGGATGTTTTTGGCGACCGTCTCGTTGAAACTCTCCAACACCGCCAACTTGATCGCCACGCTGCCGACGCCCGGTCGTTGCTCCAACTCGCGAAAAACATCCTGCAAACGGCTCGAATCGACTTTTAGATAAGCCCCCGACGCAACCTCCGATTCTTTCAACAACTTGTGCAGTTGTTGTTTGTTCATATAAGCGTTGACGCCTGTGTATTCCTCGACGATCGCGGTGACTTCGATCTCCACCGTGGGGCGTTTGTCTTCCAGGATCTCCAGCGTGACAAGATCGCCTGGCCGGGCGCCCAGCAGATCGGCGAGCTTGCTGTTGAGCATGATCCCAAAGTCGGGAACCTGGACTACTTGTTCGCGACTGTCGAGCAAGCGATACAACTGAGGATCGTGTTGCAGTCCCAAGATCCCAACGCGTCGCGAGCGGTTCTGAAACTTCACCTCCGCCGCGACCGAACGCATCGTTTCACTCTCTTGCACCCCCGGCAACCGAGAGACTTCGTAGACGACCGATGCGGTGGCCGGTTCGACAAAAGTGACCGAGATATCCTGTCGCTGTGCCAAGCGGAATTGGAAGTCCATCATGTAGTTGATCGAGTCGAGCGAAAAGTTGCCGACGATCATCACCGCGACGGCCATCGCGATCCCCAAAATCGAGAGGCTCGCCTTCAAAGGCTTTCTCGCCACATTGCGAATCACCATCCGAACCTCCGACGGCAGTGATCCGGCGGGGACAATCCTTTCGATCAGCGTGGGACGATAGTTTGCTGGCGGTGCCGGACGCATCGCTTCAGCCGGCGGCAGCGTGATCACTTCGCGAACACTCAACCAAGTGCCGATCAATGCCGCGGCGGTCGTCAACAGGAACGCCAGTGCGATCGCCAACCAATCGACTTGGAATTCGAGCTGTGGGAATTTGTAGAACTCTTCGTACAGATGAACGATGTTGGCCGCCATCCAAAAACCGAGCCCCGCCCCGATCACCGTGCCGGTCAACGAGATCACCAACACCATGTGCAGATAGTGCAGGCCGACTTCGACGTGCGTGTATCCGAACGCCTTTAGCGCGGCGATCTGTTCTCGCTGTTGTGCGATGATCCGCGAGATCACGATGTTCAGCAGAAACGCGGCGACCGAGAGGAAGATCGCGGGGGCCATGATCGCGGTCGAACGCAATTGCGCCATTTCGTCGGACAGGAATTGGTGTGAGATCTGTTGATCGCGATCGTACGCGCCGACGCTGCCATACGGCTTGAGCAATCGATCTAACTGGTCGATCACCTCGTCGACGTTGCTGTCGTAGGCGAGCTTCAGCGTGACACTGTTAAACGCCCCGGTCATGTCCAACGCCGCTTCGAGATCGCGTTGGTTGATCCAGAAAACGCCAAACCGCTTGTTGTCGGGCATGATGCTGCCCGGTTGCACCTGGATCACGTATTCGGGCGAGAGCGCGACGCCGACGATTTTCAGCGTCTGACGCCGGCCATTGATGATCGCATCGACGGTGTCGCCGGCGACGAAGCCGTGGGCGTCGGCGAAGACTTCGGAAACGACGACCTCTCCCGTTCGGCCCGCTTCGAGCATCCGGCCGCGAGCGATGTACAACTTGTTTAGCACCGCGTCGCCGCGTTCGGGGACCGAGATCAGCCGAGCGGTTGCGGGATCGGCCATCTCCGGAACGTCCAGCAGCACGTCGTCGACGATCCGAGCTTCGACCGACGCGACGCCCGAGATCTGGGCGATCCGCGGCAGCATCGTGTCGGGGACGCGGCGGGCCGACGAAAAGACATCCGCAAAACGGAACTCGCGATAAAACGAATCCTTGCTCGTCGCCAGCGATGCGTAGGAACACATCGACATCACAAACGTCGCCACTCCGGCAGCGATCACCAGCACGATCGCGACCACTTGCCCTTTCATCTGCATCAGGTCGCGAATCAATTTGCGATCGAGCTTTAACATGCGTGCCGCCGATTCGTAGCGGGGAACTCGCGTCGTCGGGTGTCGCTTGGGATCACCATTGCAACGCCTGAGCCGATCGTTTGTCGGTGTTAGTCTGCACGCCCGCGATCTGCCCATCGGACAGCGAGATCACGCGATCGGCCATCTGCGCGATCACAGCATTGTGCGTGATCACGGCGGTCGTGGTCCCCAGTTCGCGATTGATCCTGGCGATCGCTTCGAGGACGACGATCCCGGTGTGAACGTCTAACGCGCCGGTTGGTTCATCGCACAACAAGACTTTCGGTTTCTTAGCGATCGCCCGCGCGATCGCCACTCGCTGTTGTTCGCCGCCGGACAATTGAGCGGGAAAGTGATTCGCTCGGTCACGCAACTGAACCAGTTCCAACGCTTCCAACGGATCCATCGGCGAGCTGGCGATCTCGGTAATCAGTTCGACATTTTCTCGAGCCGTCAGGCTGGGGATCAGATTGTAGAACTGGAAGACAAAACCGACGCTCTGCCGCCGGTATTGGGTGAGTTCGGCATCGTCGCTTGCTGTCAGTTCGCGGTCCAAATAGTGAACCGTTCCGGAGGTCGGCGTATCGAGCCCGCCGAGGATGTTTAATAGCGTCGACTTGCCGCTTCCGGAGGCCCCCAGCAAAACGATAAACTCGCCGTCGAACAGGTCCAACGAAACGCCTCGCAGCGCGTGCACCTGGACTTCACCCATGCGATAGATCTTCGCGACGTCGACTGCTCGGAAAACTGCGGTTTGCGAGCCTGCGTGCGACATCGTTGCTTTGAAATCCAGGGTCTTAAGGACGGAGAGAATTTAAAGACGGATTGGCCGTTGGAGTCGAGCCTTCAGGCGAACTCTTCTGCGATGAATCGGAGCATCGATCGGCTGAAGCCTCTACTCCAGCGCCCATTATCAATGGGAACCGAAGCCGCGTACACCCAAAACGTCAGTCGATTCTTGGCATGAGTTTTGCGACAATGCAAAACAACGCGGCGAATTGTGCCAAGATCGACAACCTGGAACGAATTCCTTTCCGAATCAACGCTCGCAACCCTGCCAAGGTGAACCATTATGAATACCTATCAACCACAAACCCACTCGACCACGGTCGGCTACATCTGTTGGATCTTCGGATTTTTTGGAGCCCATCGATTTTATTTCGGTCGCCCGATCAGCGGTACGATCTGGGCGTTTACCCTCGGCTTCTTCTTGATCGGTTGGATCGTCGACCTGTTCCTGATCCCAAGCATGAGCCGCACGGCGAACCTTCGCTACAACAGCGGCCCGTACGACTTCAACGTCGCGTGGGTTCTCTTGACGTTTTTAGGGATGTTCGGAATCCACCGCTTCTACATGGGCAAGTGGCTGACCGGCGCGCTGTGGTTCTGTACCGGCGGGCTGTTCATGCTTGGCTATCTGTACGATATGTGGACACTCAACGCGCAGGTCAGTGAGTGCAATCACGAAGCCTACGCCGGCCATTCGGCGATGTCGATGGGCTAGTCGTTTACTGAATCGCCGTCCCCGGCAGGTGATCCTTTAGATTCACCAGTCGCACGTCGGGGATGCCTTCGATGAATTGTGGGAAAGCGGCGTCGACGATCTCGCGTCGCGCGGCCTCTCGCCAATCGATAGTCTCCGAGACGGAGCAACTCTTCAACAGCACCAGCTCCGTTGCTTCCAATTGCTGAGCCAACAGCGCTGCGATCGAATCGGTTGTCGTCGCCCAGTTGGTGGGCAGGCTGATCGGGCCGCGAGTGTTCGCATCGTAGAACGCATCGACAGCGACCAGCGCCGCCGAACGGTTTCCGCGGTCGAGGCTCCACCGCTCTAATGCCTTCGCGTCGCCGATCGGTATAAGCTCGGGCATCAGCTCCGAAACGATCTCGAATGTGTGCCGCAACAACCGAATACACCGCCAGTGCATCGCTGTGAGATCGAGTTCGAAGCGGCGGTCCATCCCTCGCATCACATCGATCAGTTCGCCGCCGCCAACGATGATCGCTGTCTTTCGTTGCGACTGCGCCGTCAACCAACGACGAACCGCCACGGCGAGGCCTGGATTGACCAGTAGGCTGCCGCCTAGTTTGACGACTCGCACGGCAGGCGTTTTGTCGGTCATGCGAACCTCGATTCGGCGAGACAGGCAAGGGCGTAGGCCGGGCCGACACGGGACCGCTCGACCCCAAGTTCTTGAGCCAGCGAGATCTGCCGCGCCACCGACTCGGGCAGCAACCAGTCGCCATGTCCGGCGATGACCCACGCGGACGCATCGCTTGCAACTTCGGCGATTCCGGCGGCGATCCGGTCCTTCAAAATCGCTTCGATATGTTTGGACGCGACGATCGCATCGTCGAGGGTGAAGGTGCGGTGATCCAAGCCGATCATCCGTGCGATTCGGTTGATGCTGTGCTGGACCGTCCGCGGCTTGCCATCGGCCGAATCACAATCCTCGGGCATCGCGGCGGTTCGACCGAGGACCAAAAAACAATCGTCCGTCGTCGCGAAGAACTCCGCCATCACCGGAACCTCGCGGCCGCGAAACGGCAGGGTCGAAGTGACGGCGCACAGTGGAGTTCGCCCCACGCCAAGATAGAGCAATTCGGAACGTTCCAGGCGGTCGAGGTCGGTCCGCGAAGACGTTGGTACGCCGCGGGAATCGACCGCGATCAGATCGGTTGTCGTCGACCCGATGTCGATCATCAATCCGGTTTCATTGTCGCCGAGATATCGTGCGGCGTAGCTGGCCGTCGCGTGCCAGTTCGCCGCCGCGACGTCGTCGGGGGACGACTTCGCCTCATCGGCTCGCAGCCACTGGCCGTCCAAGCTGTAAACCCTCAGTGGATCGACGCCGGCGGACGCTTTCAATTGCGTGGCTTCCGCGACGGCGTCGACGATCTGGCGAACACCTTGCGGGCGATCGACGAAACAGTCGGCCAATTCGCCGGTCATCGTCAGGGCATAACGCGTTGCTGCGGTTGGTGTTGGCAGCAACTGTCTCAGTTGATCCGCTAGACGTTCGGGATACTTCCACAACGCAAAGGGTTCTGCGCAGGTCCAGCCCGATGTATCGGCCGCTTTGATGTTGGCACCGCCGACGTCGATTCCGATCCAACGCATGTCGGGCGGTTCGGATTTCGAGGCGGCTGCTTGGGCCAACATGGCGTCGTTCATTGCGATTGCGGAATTTTGGATGGGTTGCGGCGGCAGGGGCCGGAGCCGGTCGGCGATATGTCGACTTGCCCCGCCCCGTCCCAACGGACTGCGGAAACGGAGGGATCAAGGGTCAGCGGCGCCGCGTCGAGGCCGAGCATTGTTGCAGCAAGATTGCTTTTCATCAAATGGCGAACGCCAACATAAGAGGTCGTCAATCGAGGATTGATCTCGATCACGACATCGTTGCGCGGGTCGTCGGCGAGAACTAGGTCGATGCCAACGTAGCCGACCGGGCTGGCGGCATCGTCGCAGAGCGACGATCGGTCGATCAGGGCATCGAGCGCAGCGGCTGCTAACGATTCGGTACGGTCGACGATCGCGGCGGGGAGCGGGCATTTGCCACCGTGATAAGTGAAACAGGGGGACTCGATTTTCTGCAGACAGGCCGGCAACCAATGGATCGCACTGGGAGTCACGATCGCGGCGATGCTGACCGCTTGCCCAGGGTGATAGGCTTGGATAATCCAGTCGCCGCTACGGCGTCGGCGTTGGTTGTCGGCGTGGGTGAAGGAGCCAAAACGCTGAATCTCGATCGCTCCGCAGCCGTCGTTTGGTTTTAAGATCCATCCCTTGTCCCTTGTCTTCTGCGGAGCTTGCCGTGGCCCAAAGGAGATCGGATGAGGAATCTTCGCTTCCCGTAAACGTTGGCTCAGTTGTAGTTTGTCGGTTGCCGAAGCGAGGAAGTTGGCATTCCCTGCGATCACGTTGCGGCCGAAGCCTCGAAACGCGGCGACTAGTTTGTAGAGCAGCCGATCGGATTCCGGTGCGATCAGGATCGCGGCGTCGCAGTCGGCCGACGCGGCCAACCATTGCGAGATCAGGTCGGCGGAGCTATCGACCGGGATCGTTTGGATCGAATCATCGATGCGATGGGGCAAACGGGAGTCGATCGTCGTGACCACGCGGGCACATCGGCTTGCGTCTTCGCAGATCGCGTGATGCATGGCGGTTCCTTCGGCCAGCAAGCTCTGCGGAAGCGAGGCCAAGGGAGTTGAAGCGAGACCGCCGCCGATTGTGTATTCACCAATGAAGACCTGCATGATAAACCTGCCCTGAATATGATTGCCGGTGCCAGTCGCGAAGCTTGGTGATGTCGACTGGCATTTTAATGCGAGTCATCAGACTTAATTCGAGTTGCCAGCGATTGCAAGTCTTGACCGCGAAGTGCCCCTTCGACCAATTCGGGCAAACGATCGGGAGTGCAGGCGAAACAGGGGATTCCGAGGGCGGAAAGTCGCCGTGCAAGGGCTTCGTCGAAACAGGGAGTTCCGCTGTCGGAGAGGGCCAGCAAGCACAACACGCGGACGCCCGATTCGACCATTTCGCCCAACCGACGGACCAATTGCGCTTGGTTGCCTCCTTCAAACAGATCGGTCAGAAGGATGAACAACGTCTCGCTCGGTTCGGTGATAAATTGTTCACAGTAGGCGACCGATTTGTTGATGTCGGTGCCGCCGCCCAATTGAACGCCAAACAACATGTCGACCGGATCGTCGCCGCAGGTCTCGGTCAGGTCGACGACTTCGGTGTCAAACGCGACGACGTGTGTCTTCAGGGCGGGGAGGCTGGCGAAGATCGAACCGGTGACCGCGCCGTAGACAACCGAATCGGCCATCGAACCGCTTTGATCCATATCGACGATCACGGTCCAGTTGTTCGTCCGTTGGGCCCGCGAATAGAAATAGACCCGCTCGGGAATCAAGCGTCCCAATTGGGCGTTGTAGTTTTTTAGATTCCGCCCGATCGTCCACTTCCAATCGATGCTGTTGGCGTGCGGGATCGGAGAGTGTTCGTTCCGATTGAGCGCCCCTTGGACCGCTTGCCGGATCCGTTGTTCCAGGGTGAGTTTGATCTTGTCGGCGACGGCTCGGACGACCATCCGCGCCGTCTCTTTGGTTCGCTCGGGAATCTGACCGCCAAGACTCAACAACGTCCCGACCAGTTGCACGTTCGGCTGCACGTTCTTAAGTAGTTCCGGTTCCAGCAACAGTTCCCGCATCCCTTTGCGGTCGATCGCATCCTGTTGGATCACCGCGACGACGTCTTCGGAAAAGTAGGTGCGGATGTCGCCGAGCCATTTCGCCAAGCGAGGTGAGGATCCGCCCGAACCGGCTGAACGCTTGCCGCCCGATTCGGAACCTTCCTGCGTCTGGTCGTAGATCGCCGCCAACGCTTCGTCCATCAATTGTTGGTCGGCGTCGAGCGACAACTGCCCTCCGCCGTATTCGTTCAATTGATCCTGCGAGCTTGCTCCGAGGATCAAACGCCAGCGACCGAGCTGTTCCGGAGCGATAGGTTTTGAAGTTGCCATCGGGTGTGAGCCAGTGCAGTGAAACGAGGAACGAAGCGAAAAGGCAGTTTTCGGAACTTGTTAATCCAGATGTTAGATGCGGACCAGTTTGCCTAAATTCGCGTTGCCGATAGACGCAATCCTAACGTCTTGATCTCGGACCAAGATCGCTCCTTGTCATTGGAACCAAGCACTACAAACGTCCTCGAGGACCATAATGCTTGCATCCTCATCAGCATAACGAACTCGCGATTGCGACACACCGAATCTGTCCATTTTTAAAACATTTTTTGCCGTTCGGAACGAACTTTGCGGAGCACACACAGATGTCCTATTTGCAGAAAATCTTTTACTCATGGAGGAATAAATGATTCATTCAATCAATCGCGACCAAGTGCGACGTCTCTCGGGCCTACAGGGAGCGCCTCATGTCACCCTTTTCTTACCCGCAGCTCCTGAACAGGGGCTTGCCTCGGATGCCAGCATCGGGCTGGCTCAACTGATCGACAAGTCGCGTCACCAGTTGGCACAGTATTGGATGTCCGCAACCGACGCCAACGACTTTTTGAAGCCGTTGTACGATCTGCAAGAGGATCCGGAATTTTGCCGCACAAAGCGTGGCGGAACTGCAATTTACTTATCCAACGACGTGTTTGAGATCGTCCCGGGATACGAGGAAAAAGAGGCGCGAGCGATCGTAGCGGAAACGTTTTGCCTGCGTCCGATGCTGCTTGCGGAAAATCAATTCGCGGACTTTTACCTGCTGACAATCACGAAGCAAAAGCTTGCGTTGTACCGCGCCAACTTGACGGAGATTACCCAAGTTCATAACGCGGGGCTGCCGGCGAACTTTGAAGAAGCAATGCGAACGACGGCGTTGGAACCGATGCTGGTTCACACAGGATCCGAGGGGATGCACTCGTTAAACACTTCCGATTTTGACCATCGAGCCAACGATCCTTCCGTGGCCACTCCAGCCTGGATCGGATACCTCGAACAGGTGGATGAGGCGGTGTGTGCATATTTGCACGATCGTACGGGATTCTTAATCGTCGCCGGGTCCGAACAGGAAACGGCACTGTATCAACAACGCAGTGTCTGTTCGCAACGTGTTGGGCCGACGCTGCACGGGAATATTGACCAATACTCCCCCGAAACACTACTCCGCGAAGCCCGGCCGGTCGCCACCGAACAGCTCCGACTCCAACGAGAATCCGACGCGCGGGAATTCCGGGAACGGCGTCGGCCCGTTACCCTCGACACGAGGGAAATCTTGTGTGCCGCACAGGTGGGCCGAATTGACACACTTTTCTTCGATCGCGACGCGACACTCTACGGTCGTTTCCACCGCGATCGCAACATTTTGCAAGAAAGTGGTCAGCCTCCTCAGGGGCGGCCTCGCGAAAATTGCCGTGATTTGATCGAAACCGCGATGGTGCAGACGATCTTGCATGGCGGATGTATCCACGCAGCACCGGCCAGCGATATGCCGGTTCGAGCAAAGATGGCAGCGACGTTGAAGTATTGATCGGCATCGCGTTTCTACCAGGCGCAAAACGCAGTGTTGTCACTGCGTCGCGCGCCGGTAGTGGCGGCAACGGCGTGGGGCGATCCCCGGTTGCAAGCCTAAGTCCGCTTCCGCGGACGGTTGAATTTGTCCCGCGCACTGCGCACCGCGGCGGCAAACTGAAGCACTTCGTCGGGAGTGTTATAGAAGTAGAAACTGGCTCGGGTCGAAGCCGAGATCTGCAGCAGTTCGTGAAGCGGCATGGCACAGTGGTGCCCCGCCCGGACGGCGATGCCGCGTCGATCGAGCCATTGCGAAATGTCGTGTGGATGCACTCCATCGATCGCAAAGCTGACGATGCCCGCTTTGTGTTTTGGGTCGGGCCCCAAGATGTGCAACCCTTCGATTTCTTGGAGTGCTTCGTGTGCGAGCGTGCACAGTTGCAGCTCGTAGGCGTGAATCCGATCGAGTCCGACGGAGTCGACGTAATCGATCGCCGCGGCCAAGCCGATCGCTTCGGCAATCGCAGGCGTTCCCGCTTCGAACTTCTCGGGCAGGCCCGCCGGTTCAAAACCAGAGGTGGTCACGCGGTGGATCATCGCACCACCGCCGAGGAAGGGAGGCATTGCGTCGAGCAATTTTTGCTTGCCGTGCAAGACGCCGATCCCTGTGGGACCGCAGACCTTGTGTCCACTGAAGGTCACGAAATCGGCGTTCCATTGATTCACGTCGACCTGCGCGTGCGGGACCGCTTGGGCCGCGTCGACCAACGTCACCGCTCCGGCATCGCGGGCTTTGGCGACTAATTCGGCGACCGGATTGATCGTCCCCAACACGTTGCTGGCTGCGGTCAAGGCGACCAATTTCGGTTGCAAGTCGGATAACCGTTTGTCGAAGGATTCGATGCACAGCCGACCGTCTTCGGTCAGCGGAGCGAATTCGACGCGGCAACCGGTCCGCTGGGCAAGCTGTTGCCAAGGGACGATGTTGGCGTGGTGTTCCATCATCGTCGTCAGGATCACATCGCCCGATTGGATGTTGGCATCGCCCCAGCTGCGAGCGACGAGATTGATCGCGGCGGTCGTGCCGGCGGTGAAGATCAGTTCGCACTCGTTGGCAACCGACAGGAACTGAGCGACTCGCAGCCGAGCATCTTCGTATTTCTGGGTCGATTCTTCGCTGAGCGTATGGATGCCGCGATGGACGTTTGCGTAATAGCCCTCATAGCAGGCATCCATCGCATCGATGACCGCTCGCGGCCGCTGGGTGCTGGCGGCGTTGTCGAGATAGACCAACGGCACGCCCTCGCGCAATTCGCGCGAGAGGATGGGGAAGTCTTGGCGATAGGCCGCAGCATCGATCGCCAGCGGAGAGCGTTCTGTCGTATTCAATTTGGTTCCAATGATGGTTGTCAGTTTTCCTCGCCGAGATGTGGTCCGCCGAAGGTCGGTCCGTCGCCGAATTCATCCAGCGGCGATTGCAGCGCCAATTGAAGCACTCGCCAAGCCAACAGCGCACACTTTTGTTGGCTCACGGCGATCGAAGGACCTACCTGTTCCAACATCGCCCGGGTGTCGAAGTCGCGGATCGCATCGGGCGTCATCCCTTCGATCGTCTCCATCAACATCGATGCAGCCGCTTGGCTGACGACACATCCGTCGCCGTCGAACCACGCCTCTTCGATCTGGCCATCGCTGGGGCTGATTCTCAGTTGCACCTGCATCGTGTCGCCGCACAACGAATTTTCTCCCTCGGCCACGTGCGTCGCCGCTTCGCAATCGCCACGGTGGTAGGGATCCTCAAAATGATCGATCAACGTCTGATCGATCGCTCCATAAGAATTCGACATGGTGGCGGCTGTAGAGGTTCGGTTGGGCGCGTGATCCGCGGGGTCAAAGGGCGGTCGGCGAGAGACCGTTCCCGCCTCTGTCAGTTTATTGACTGGGGCGGACAGACGATAGGAGCCGACCGGATGGCCCCGCCTGACGGCCTACTTTCATTATAGGAGAGAGGCTAGGATCGGCGTCGGCCCTGCTGTAGTTCCGCCGGCAGGCGAGTGGCTCTTCCATCGGAGCGAACGCATGCGATCACCGATTCGGCGAAGACCAATAATTCGTCGTCGCGGAAGATCTCGTACCGATGGCGGATCCTCGCACCGTGAGCTTCCAGGACCGTTGTCGTCAGCGTCAGCTCGTCGTCGAATTCCGCCATCTGGTGGTATTTGACGTTCATTTCGGCGACGACCAACATCCGCCCGTCGGCTTCGAACTGCTTGTAGCTGGAACCGAGACTGCGGAGCAATTCAACGCGGCCACGCTCGAAGTAGTTGAGATAGTTGGCGTGATGAACGCGTCCCTGGCCATCGGTTTCGTGGTAGTTGACGCGGATCGTGAGCGTGTGTTGTTGCGACATGTTCAAGCGTTTGCGGTGGAGAAGGAGGGCCGGCCCAAGAGCTTGCTTGGACCGGCTGTCTTATGAAAAGCGAAAAGATCAAACGCTGGGGGTGAAGTCGTCTTCGGCGGTCAGTCGCGCTGCGAAGTTGGCCAACAGTTCGGCGGCGCTGTCGAGATCGTTCATCGAAACCGTTTCGACGGCGCTGTGCATGTAGCGGTTAGGAATCGCGACCAAGCCGGTCGCCACGCCACCGCTGCTGATCTGCAATGCGTTGGCGTCGTTGGGCGTCGCTCGACCCGCCGCAGCCATCTGATACGGGATCCGCAGTTCGTCGGCGATCTGCACCAACCGCTGCACGACTTTCGGATTCATGTTGGGACCGCGGAAGATCACCGGTCCGCTACCGAGCTTGATGTCTCCCTGCTGCGTCTTGTCGATCGTGGGGCAATCGGTCGCGTGGGTGACGTCGACGGCGATTCCCACGTGCGGTTTGATGCTGGCGGCGGCTGTTGTCGCACCACGCAAACCGATCTCTTCTTGGACGGTCGAGACGCTGTAGATACCACAGGTGGGAGCCATTCCAGCGGCTCGGCGGAGTGCTTCGATGACGACCCACATGCCGGTCTTGTTGTCCATTCCTGGACCCGAGATCAGATCTTCTTGCAGCTGGGTCAGTTCCAGTTTCAGCGTGACCGGATCGCCGATGCGAACCAATTCGGACGCCGCCTGTTGGTCCTTGGCACCGATATCGATCCACAGTTCATTCAGATTGACAACCTTCTTCCGCTCGGCATCGTTCAGCAGATGGATCGGTTTCCGCGCGATCGAGCCGGGGATCGGGCCGGTTTTGGTCCAAACGATCATCCGCTGGCCGATCAATTGTTGAGGGTCCCAGCCGCCGATTGTCTGGGCGTACAGAAAACCTAACTCATCGATGTACGTGACAAGCATTCCGATCTGGTCGCAGTGGCCGGCGAACATCAGCCGCGTGTCTGCGGCTGGGTTGACGATCGCCATCACGTTGCCGTGGACGTCGGTGCGCACTTCATCGGCAGCGGGCTGAATGTATTCGCGGACCAGGGCTTGGATCCGTTCTTCGTAACCCGAGGGGCTGGGGGTTTCGATGGCGGTCTTCAGAAAAGCGTCGGCGGCGGGATTAAGTTGGTCGAGGCGGGACAATGGAACATCCTTTTCAATCATTGGTGCGGTTTGATGATCCCCCGATTATCGCGGCTCCTGCAAACTTGGAAAGCCGTCGATGCCTCGAACCAGCTCTTTCAGGTTCCGAGGGTTCTGGCCGAGGTCTCCTTTGCCCAGCCGAGATTGGCTTTCGGCATCCAGCTGCGCCCCGCCGTCGATCGGCGAAATGCGGACCTGAATGTCGTCGACGTAGTGGAACAGCGACGTCGTGCGCGTCAGATGCAGTTCGGTCCCATCGGCACCGCCGCGCTGTCGTTCCAGTTGCCAGTGGGCTGTCTTTTCAACAAACGCCAGGACGCGCGCGACAAGTTCACCGACCGATTCGGCTGCCAAAACCGGTCGCAGAATCGGGTCGTCCGCCGCCGGATCGAGCTGAGCGTGATTCGTCGTGAAATCGCGACGCCAGTCGTCGACTTGCCAAAAGATCCAACCGGTGACCAGCAGAACAAACGCTCCGATCGCAATTCCCATCTTTTTCCTTCGAGCGTTTCCGTTCACATTCACTTCGCTGAAATCGTTGCCACAACGGTTGTTTCATAATCGCCCGTCATGGTTTGAGGCCGCGGGTGATCCACTAATTCTACCCGCAAGCAAAGCCGCGCGTCCCCCGCTTGATTCGATTGGGCGACGACAGTCGCGATTGTCCGTCCCGCCGCGTAATCGGTTTGGTCGGAAGCCTGAGTCACTCGCCACCGCGAGGCTTGCGGTGGATCCAGCCGCATTCGGAGATCGCTTCGCTTGGCCGGATGCGATCGATGGCGGAACACCTGCTGCGATTCAAACACGACCACCGCGCCGGCGGGCGTTTGCGAAACGACATCAAAAGTTTGCGTTGAGAATTGTGGGTCGTTATCGGTTGGATCTCGTTTGGTGACAACCACACTTTCCGCGTCTCCCAGCCCCACACGTTGCGGGACATGTACACGGAAGATCTGCTGATCCGACGGACCATCAGCCGATGCGAGACCGCAAACGCCCCAGCACCCGATGGCCACGCACCCGGCAATACGGGCTCGTGTAGGTTGCCTACGAACGTTTCGCCGAGGAGATGTGCGCGGACGCATAGCGTTCCCAAAATAGCTTCGCCGGCCCACGATCTTTCGATCGCAGGTCGGCGAAGCAGTGCCCCGAAACACAACCGCAATCAACGATTCCCAAGGAAAACGAAAGCGAATCGTTGACTTGCCCAATGGAAACTCTAGCTCCGATTTGGCGATTGGCAATTTCATTTTCTGACTTTTAGAGACGTCATGCATGGGGGGACATTTGCTCGCGATTGAGATATAATGCACCGCAGCCTGGTGTTCGGTGGGTAGGGGGCTCGCTTGCTGCGACCCTTCCCATGATATTCACCACTCGCTGATCTACGCACTGGATTTTGCCGATCCCCCCGGTAGCGTGGCGGGCGGGTGCTGGGCTGCAAAAGATCCCTCACTGGAAATCCTACCGTGATCGACCCAAGCCTGTTTGAATACATTCGCTGTCCCGTCACGCAATCGATCTTGCGCGTAGGAGCGGATGATTTAATCCAGCGGATCAACCAGCGGATCTCCGATGGGACGGCACGCAACCGGATCGATCGCCCAGTTCAACGACCGCTCGATGCGGGGCTTGTCAACGCCGACAATTCGCTACTGTATCCCGTCTGGGCCGGTATCCCCACTTTGATACCCGACGAAGCGATCCCGATCGATTGCGCCTTGGACGCCGGGCGGGTTATGGAAACTGACGCTTCAGTTTGACCGTCAGCGGGATGGTCTTCTGGCGACGAATCGTGCGAATTAATTTTGGCGTCGGTTGACCGTCTTGTTTGGGTAGTTCCACTTCAACCTGCTCTTCAACGATTCGGTTAACGAGCATCGGAATCGGTTTTTCCGCCGCCGTATGTTTCGCAATCGCTGCTTGCAGATCGGCGAACGACTTCACGTCGAACTCTCCAAACTTCGTGATCACATCGCCCGATCGCACTCCCGCTTCAGCCGCGGCCGTGTTGGGTTCCACCGTTCCGACTTCACAGTTCGGATTCAAGGGACTGCAGCGGACGCCCAGAAAACCACCGCGACACTGAACATCCAAATTGGGGAACAGGGTTTTCAGTCGTTCGGAGCCCTCGAACGAGATGTCGGTGCCAAACAGAGTCAGGCCGCGCCGCAACGGGAGTTCGGCGAGCGTGTCGATCAATTCGTCCCCCGCCGAAACGTTGACCAATTGAAAGTGATCCAACCGCGATAGCTCGGTCAAACCCTGCAGGTCGTCGACAGTGATCGTGGTGTCGCGAATCACCAAATTCCGCAGATCGGGAATGTTGGCGACGTGCTTGACCACATCGGCGGTAATTTTATCGCCGCTCAGAATGACGGTCTCGACACCATGCAGCCATTTCAACCACGAGAGCGCAGCGACGTTTCCCGCCCAATCCTTGGGGATCCGCATGTGGTAATTGTTGCTGACGACCGACGAGGCGAGGTGATATTCGCCAAAGCCGATGAAGATTCCCGCGCCCGTCAGCACTTCCATTGCCCGCTGCTTGCGGTCGTCGCGAACCTCGTCCATCGCCAACTGGGCACGCGTGGCGGCTGACGACGCCCCGGCAGCGCCGATACGTTCCAGCGACTCCCAGGCGAGGTCGCGCGTTTGGCGTTGGGGATCGAATGCGACGGACAATTTGCGCAGCACCGACAAAATCCGCGACGTCGTTTCCAAGTCGCCATCCTGCAGCCCCGCTTCCAACGCTGGTACCGCGGCGGAACCGGCCAACAGCAATCGCGTGGTCGACAATTCACGCAGCCGGTACTGGTCCGAAGCGAGCTGTGCGACCCACTGCTTCAGCTGCGATTCACCGATCTCCGCCACCGCGCTTGTCGGCGGATCGGTGGCAGGACTTTCCGCGGCCGCGTCGGGCTCGTCACCGCGGCAGGTCGAGACCGCCGCGAAAAACAGCATGACGATCGTGGAGCACTTCAGAAAATTCAGCCTCATAACCAATCGACCTACTGATGCGGCTCCGCGGCAGCCGTGGGAAGGACTTCGATTCAACCAGCACGCAGCTTTTGGGCGGCGTACAAATACGGGTTCAACGTCGGATCATTATACATCTTCATCTGGCGGTAGGTGCGATGCGCTTTCCGCCCGGCGAACAGATCGACCAACAATTCTTTCAGCGAATTGGAAAGATCCCCCTGTTGCTGCTGGCACAACGCGATCCGCTGGGTGACCAATTCGCGGTGGGCGTCGGAGGCGTCGTCGCGTTCGAGCTGCTCTTCGTAGTGGTACAACCGCAGCGACATGATCGACAGTCGATCGATCGCGCTGCCGGAGGTTTCGGTGTTGATCGGAGCACCTTCCGTAGTTTCGACGCCATGTTGCGCGAGCATCAGCGTGATCGAATCGTCCAGTTTTTCGATCCAGTCGTTCCGCTTTTGGTTCAGATCGTCGATGTTCCGCTTCACTTGAGCGATCTCCGCGTCGGAAACATCCTTCGCCCGAGCGATGTCTTCTTGGTGCCACAGGCGATAATTGTGCTCGTGTTGCTGGCAAACCAGCTGCATGAAGTCGGAGTACGGATTCGCGATCGGGTCGCGATGCCACTGATCCACAGCATCTGCTTGTAATTGGACGATCGCGTCAACATCGATAGGCAGGGGCATTGTCAAACTCTCCTCTGGCTGGCGAAACAGCCTTGCGGTGCATTGCTTATATATTACCAGCACTCTGGCATCCGCTGCGGATAGTAGGGGAGGATCTTGCCTAAAATCAACCTCATCCCGCCGCCTGCGTTTTTCGTGCCGAAACACGGATTTCCGCAATGCGGGGCCGCGGCCGGTTATGCTCCACCCGGCGAAGGCCTTGCAATCGACAATCGATTTGCCAAGCTATCCACCTGGAACTCTATGAACTCACGCCCCGCCTCCTCCAAGGATCGCTTATCCATGATTCCCTCGCTTTCGCTCCGCTCTGGAGCCCAATTGCCCGTTCTTGGTCTCGGAATGTGGAAAATCCCCAACGAACAGTGCGCTTCGTTGGTTCAAGCGGCCGCCGAAGTCGGATACCGCCATTTTGATAGCGCTTGCGATTACGGGAACGAACGCGAAGTCGGCGACGGGTTGCGGGGAGTGATCGACAGCGGAGTCTGCCGCCGCGAGGATCTTTGGGTGACTTCGAAGCTGTGGAACACGTTTCATCGCAGCGAACATGTCGAAGCCGCCTGCCGCAAGACGCTCAACGATCTGCAGCTCGATTACCTGGATCTCTATCTGATCCACTTCCCGATCCCGCTGCGATACGTTTCGCCCGAGCAGCGGTATCCGCCGGGTTGGTTCTTCGATCCCGAAGCGGCCGAGCCAAAGATGGAGATCGATCGCGTTTCGGTCGCCGAAACCTGGGCGGCGATGGAACAACTGAAGCAATCCGGTCTGGTTAAAGAGATCGGCGTCTGCAATTTCAACATCGCCCTGCTCCGCGACATGCTCGCCTACGCCAACGATCCACCGGCGGTCTTGCAAGTCGAAACGCATCCCTACCTGACACAGGAAAAACTGTTCCAGTTCTGCCGGGAAGAACAGATCGCCTACACGGCTTTCTCGCCTTTGGGAGCCCTCTCCTACCACGAAATTGGGATGGCCGACGGCTCCGATTCGCTGTTGCAGATCGAACCGATCCGGGCGATCGCCGCCGCCCACGATCGCTCCCCAGCCCAAGTGTTGTTGCGTTGGGGCGTGCAACGCGGGACCGCGGTGATTCCGAAAACCACTAAAACCGAGCGGCTGGCCGAGAACTTCAGCCTCTTCGACTTCAGCCTCAGCGACGCGGAGATGGCAACGATCGACGGGCTGAATCGCAATCAACGCTACAATGACCCCGGCGTCTTCTGCCAAGCTGCCTTTAATACGTTTTGCCCTATCTATGAATAGTCAAACCGTTGGACCGAATACGTTTTGCCCTATCTATGAATAGTCAAACCGTTTGCCCACCAACATTTTGCCTTTATTGCGAGTGATCCATTGCCTCCCGCGTTTAACTATCCCGACGACAGTTTGTTTTCGCTCGACCAACACCTCGATGGCGGCGACGTCGCCGCGTCGGTGGTCACGTCGGCGTCGGGGCCGAGTGGTCAGTTGCCGTTGACCGACGAGATCCTTCGCTCGTGGAGCAGCGGCGATCTGTTTGGGCTGACGCAAAACGCCGGCATGGGCTGGGATCCAGCTCGCATGATGGGACCTCAATATCTGTGTCTCAGTACGCAGGGGGGCGTTCGCGATCACGATGGAACGCCGATCGCTTTGGGCTATCACACCGGGCACTGGGAAGTGGGGCTGTTGGTTCAAGCGGCAGCCGAA
This sequence comes from Rosistilla carotiformis, assembly GCF_007753095.1. Taxonomy (NCBI): domain Bacteria; kingdom Pseudomonadati; phylum Planctomycetota; class Planctomycetia; order Pirellulales; family Pirellulaceae; genus Rosistilla; species Rosistilla carotiformis. The sequence continues at coordinate 5,262,207 of NZ_CP036348.1, read as the reverse complement.
CAATTTTCCGAGGCGGGCGGCGTTCCGTTTGCCGCTTTCTGCAGCGACCCTTGCGATGGCCGATCGCAGGGAACCAATGGGATGTTCGACAGCTTGCCCTACCGGAACGATGCGGCGATCGTGATGCGTCGGTTGATCCGTTCGTTGCCTCGCCGCCGTGGCGTGTTGGGCGTCGCGACGTGCGATAAAGGACTGCCGGCGATGATGCTTGCCGTCTGCGGGACCAACCACTTGCCCAGCGTGATCGTTCCCGGCGGCGTGACGCTGCCGCCGACGGTCGGCGAGGATGCGGGCAAAGTGCAAACGATCGGGGCTCGGTATTCTCAAGGCGAAATATCGCTGGAACAGGCTGGTCTCGAAGGCTGCCGGGCATGCGGATCGCCAGGGGGCGGTTGCCAGTTCCTGGGGACCGCGGCGACCAGCCAAGTGGTTGCCGAGGCGATGGGGCTGACCGTTCCGCATGCGGCGCTGGCACCCAGCGGCCAGCCGATTTGGTTGGACATCGCGCGGCAGAGTGCTCGCAGTCTGATGGCCTTGGATGCTCGCGGGCTCACGCTGGCCGATATCGTTACCGACGATTCGATCTACAACGCGATGTTGGTTCACGCGGCCTGCGGCGGTTCGACAAATCTGTTGCTGCACATTCCCGCGGTCGCTCATGCGGCTGGGCTGCGGTCACCGACTGTCGATGACTGGCACCAAGTCAATAAACTGGTCGCTCGGTTCGTCGATGTCTTGCCCAACGGCCCCGTCGGGCATCCGACGGTCCGGTTGTTCCTGGCCGGCGGTGTTCCGGAAATCATGTGGCATCTCCGCGAGTTGGGGCTGTTGCGCGGCGATGCGATGACGGTCGCCGGCGTCAGTTGGAACGAGATCCTCGACGCCTGGCCACAGTCGGCTCGTCGGAGCGCATTGCGCCAGCGTTTGATCGAATCCGATCGCGTCGATCCCGACGATGTGATCATCCCTCCGGCAACCGCTAAAAAACGTGGACTGACCAGCACCGTCTGCTTCCCGCAGGGGAATCTTTGTCCCGAGGGATCGGTGATTAAATCGACATCGATCGATCCGAGTGTCGTTGGCGACGACGGCGTCTATCGTAAGACTGGCCCGGCGCGGGTCTTTGTCAGCGAACGCGATGCGATCGCGGCGATCAAGGGGAACCATCCCCAGCCGGTTCAGGCGGGAGATGTTGTTGTTCTGGTCGGCCGTGGCCCGTTGGGGAGCGGAATGGAGGAGACCTATCAAATCACGTCGGCTTTAAAGTTCTTGCCCTGGGGCAAACATGTAGCGCTTGTCACCGACGCTCGGTTCTCGGGGGTCAGCACCGGCGCGTGCATCGGCCATGTGGGCCCGGAGGCGTTGGCGGGAGGACCGATCGGCCGCGTCCAGGACGGCGACCAGATCGAAGTCGTTGTCGATCGAATCGGATTGCACGGCAGCGTGAACTTAATCGGGACCGCTGACAAATCGCTGACGCCGGCGGAAGCCGAAGCGCTGCTCGCATCGAGGTCGCCGCATCCGCAATTGGCTGTCGACCCCAAGATGCCCGACGATTCAAGACTCTGGGCCGCACTGCAGCAAGTCGGCGGCGGCACGTGGAGCGGATGCGTCTACGATGTCGACAAGATTATCGCCACGCTCGACGCGGGCCGACAGGCGTTGGAAAAGGAAGGCACGTGAGCGAGCTACCTGGGCTGACTCGATGCCAACCGTGTTGAGCGGTCTGCGGTCTGGTGTGCGATGCTGGCTTGTCGGTTGTGATTACTGATTCTTGGCGGATGTTACCGTGCGTATCTTGCGCGGTGAATGATCCTGGTGCTGTCTTGGGCGTTCTCATTTTGCGCGTTTGGCAGACTTATGCGATGTCCCACCTCTCGCCGCCATGGTTGCCATGGAGTCACGGCCGGAGGGATTGAAAGAACTCAGCCTGAGTCGAAAGGCTGCCAGTTGTGGTGCTTCATTGGCGAAGATGAACGCTGATCAGTGCGCCCTCTATTCTGGAAGCGCTGCGTGCAGTGCCGTTTGCAAGAACGCTAATCTTTGCTGATTTGCACTATTGGGAATGTGCATTGAAATTCGTTGACTGTTTCGCTGGCGGAGCGATTGTTGGTCCGGCGGGACCATCGTTCTGTCGGCACGGTGGCGCGAGGCGATTGGCTGTGGGCAAAGACGCTTGAACTGCGGTAGACGAAGTGCGGATTTGTGTTCCGCCCTGTTGAGGCTCTCGATCGCGAAATGCGAGCTGGAGCCAGTTGCGAGTGACTTCGTCGATCGGTGTGCCTTCGCGGCATACCTGATAATCGAGCTTGGCAATGATGTCGTTATCGAACCTTAGAGAATCGAGTTTCGTTAACTGCTCCTGCGTGAACAACGACTCCTTGTCTTTCCTCAGTAACAACACGGCTTTGTCAACAACTCCCAATAGCCCCTTGGGATCGCTTAGGTCACGAATCGTGTAGCGAGAATGTAAAAACTGCGGCTTCCAGAGCGGGACGACGAGCCACTCTTTGTTTGCGACAGCCTTCTCGAATGCGTCAAAGCAATCTTCTTCGGTGCCGTGGTGGAATTGGTAGCCTGCATCGCCAAGTCCGTATTCGTCTATCATCTTGACGGAAAACCGACTGATTCCCGCACCGGGATTAATGCCCTGAATGTCCCGCTTCATCTTCTCAAGCACTTCCGGCTTCAGCAGGTCCGCAACCTCGGCAACCGCCGATTCGGGAACATAATCAGGCACACCCCACAATGCATACGGCTCGTAGTGCAAACCAAGTTCAAGCAGCGGTACCGTCTGCTCGACGTTGGCTTTGTAGCCACCGTGACTGGACGGAAGCCAAGCTGACACGAGCATGTCGGTCTCCCCGGCTTGCAGCTTTTTGAAGTTGTCTTCGTGGGGCGAACAAACACGTTCGACCTCAAACCCCATGTCTTGCAAAACATGGGCAACAAGCGACGCGGTCAGACGATGAAACGAAAGATCGGTCACGCCAATCGTGATTGTTTGAGACACGAAAAACACTCCAGCGTGTTTGGACTAAGAGGAGCCAGAACGATCGAAAGCTTCACTAAGCGATGTGAGTCATTTCGTTAAGTGTGAAATCTTCAACCATTCCGTCAGTGGCCGCCATGTAGTCTTTCAAATGCTGATTGTTCATGTGCGTTTGCCACAGTTCACGCGACTCCCAGTTCTCGTAGAACAGAAAATGCGAGGGGTTTTCGTTGTCCTGATGCAGGTCGTACTGAATACATCCGTCTTCGGCTCGCGTGATCGGAATCAGCTTTTCGAGTTCTGCTTTCACACTGTCGATGTGGTCCGCTTTGACTTTGATGTTGCCGACGATGGTTAGCTTTGCCATGGTTCGTTTCCTCGTAATGGATGAAAAAAAGTGGTTCTGTGTGATCGGACTACTTCCAGCCCTCAATAACGATTTTGCCGATCGCCTTGCCCGTTTCGAGTTTGGCGTGCGCGTCTCGTAGATTCGCGGCGTTGATAGGCGTGACGACGTCGTTGGCCGTTGCTCGAATACGGCCTTCGTCGATCCAACCGGCAATGCGATTGAGCAATCGATGCTGTTCGACCATGTCGGGCGTCTGAAACATCGAACGGGCGAACATGAACTCCCACGAAAATGACGCGGCTTTCATTTTCATGTTCTGCTGATCCAGCGGTTCGCTGTTCTCAACAATCGTGACGATGTGGCCCTGTGGGCGGATTAAGTCCGTCGATGCCGTCCAGTGCCCGTCGGTGTCGTTGAACATGGCGATGTAGTCAACGTGCTTCATGCCGAGGTGTTCAATTTGCGGGCGAAGTGGTTCGCGATGATTGATGACGTGATCAGCTCCGAGGTCGGTGACCCATTGGATCGATTCCGGACGGGAAGCTGTCGCGATCACGCTCAGCCCGGCGATCTTGGCAAGCTGAATGCCAATCGAACCAACACCTCCGGCTCCACCGATGATGAGAATCGTCTCGCCCTTGTTCGCTCCATCAACATCAATGCCCAGCCGGTCAAAGAAAGCTTCATAAGCAGTGATGGAAGTCAACGGCAACGCTGCGGCGTGAGCGAAATTCAGTGACTGTGGTTTAGCACCGACGATGCGTTCGTCAACCAGATGGAACTCAGAGTTCGTTCCTTGCCGAGTGATGTCGCCAGCGTAGAAAACTTCGTCGCCCGGTTTGAACAGTGTGACGTCCGACCCAACCTCTTCAATGACGCCTGAAGCGTCATAGCCGAGCACTTTGGGTGAGTCCTCGATCGTGTCTTTGGGCGCACGCACCTTGTAATCCACCGGGTTGACCGCGATCGCTTTCGTCGCGACCAATACGTCATGCCCCGTTGGCTTTGGCTTGTCGAGTTCGAGGTCCATCAACGAATTCGGGTCGTCGATAGGAAGGTAGTGTGTCAGTCCAACGGCTTTCATCTGTATTTGTCCCTGTATGGATTGTGTTCTGTTTTTGTCGAACGTCTCATCGTCCCAACATGCCTTCGCTAAACGGCTTGAATCGAAAGATATAGAACGGTTTCGATGTTTTGTCTTTGCCGCCATTGAACGCCGATCCCAAGTGGACTTGAGCAGCCGATACGTACATATAGCCGTTTTGGCTGTAGCTGATTCCGTCAGGCCATTGCATCCTCTCGTCAGAGGCAATCATTGAGTACTTACGTTCAGGGGAGGAAACAAAACCGATGCTGTGGCTGCCAACGTTCGTGAAGTAGAGATTGCCCTGCTGGTCAATTGAAAGGCCGCCATTGTTCACTTTGTCGCTGTAAGTCTCGACCTTGTCGCCGAGTTGTTGGTCGGTCATCTCGTGGTCGGCGAGTGCCGCGATCGGCAGGCGATAAATCTTGCCACCGTTGAGAGGGCAGAAATAGAGCCACTCGTTGTTCGCATCGAGCGTAATGCCGTCCGCTCCCACGAAGATTGGCGTCATCTTGCCGTTCGCGCTGACACCCAGCGGTTTGCCATCAATCAATGTCGGCATGTCACGATCGGGAGCCGTCGAATGATGATCTTGCAGGACGCGTCGGACCATTCCAGTTGCCAGATCAACGACCACCAAAGCTGCTTTGGAACCATCGCCGCCCCGAGCGATTCCTTCATCAGCAATCACAATCAGCTTCCGCTTCTCATCAATCGCGAAATCGTTGAGCTGCGAAATATCCAGACTCGCGGGCGCCGGAATGTAGATGATCCGATGCAGCTTGTTCTTCTGAGTATCCCACGCGACCAGCTTGGGCGTGATGTTGTTGCGCGTGCCCATATCGAGCATCCAGACAATGCCCTTCGAGTCATTCCGAATTCCCAGCACATCATCGAGATACCAATCATTCTCATCGCGAGGCGTGTTCCACTGCTTGTTCGGAAACGGCACAACAGTCTTTGCCGTCGCATCGTAAGTCGCTACGCGTATGTCTGGCTTGAAGAAAGGGTGATGGCTCAGAACCAGTGTTCCATCATGCGTGTATGCGATGTTCCCAACCGCTTGGTCGAGCTGAGCAAACAGTTCAAGTTCAACGTTCGGATCTTGCCCCGACGCGTTGCCGCAAAACAGCACCGTCACAGCAAAAGCGAAAATGCAACTGAGTTTGTTCACTTGAAGTCCTCGTTCATGTTTTTAATTGCGACGGCCGCAAATTCGCTTTCCGTCAAATCCCCCTATCCGTTTCCGATTGAACAGATAGTATGGATATCACAATAAATGGCAAGAACGCACATTTTGGACCAGTAGGCACACAATGGATACTAAAGGCAAGAATCGGCACGTTGACTACGACAAACCGGCGTGTCCAGTCGAAGCCACGCTGGAGCTGATCGGCGGCAAGTGGAAAGGAATTATCCTATTCCATTTGCTCGAAGGCCGGCTTCGTTTCAGTGAACTGAAACGCAAGGTGGGTTGCGTAACTCAGCGCATGCTGACCAAGCAGCTGCGAGAACTTGAGGCCAGCGGTCTGGTCAATCGAACCGTCTACGCCGAAGTTCCACCGCGTGTCGAATACGAATTGACGAAAGAAGGCAAGTCGCTCAAGTCCATTTTGAACGCCCTGAAGAAGTGGGGTGAGTCTCACGCGGTCCAACTCATCGACGCACGAGTGTCGAGCGAGTCTTAAGTGCGTAAGATTAGAGAGCGTGCAATTTTTGGCGATTGAGTAAGCTCTACCCGCCACTCATACTGCGGCCGAGCAAATCGACCAGACTCAAAAAGTCGCAACTGTCGAGCCGGATGAACTTTGTCACGTGTTCGGAGATGAAATTGAGGTCACACCTGACCGAAGACTGACACAACGCATTCGACATGGGAGGCAATGACAAAACCCTCAGCCACAGAAGAAGTTGCCATGGAATGGCATTGATTCGGAGCGCGACCCGGACATTTGAAGCTCCCCGTTGCAGACTCGAACGATAGCTGCACCGCCCGCAAGGATAGTGGACAGTGAAACCCAGCAAGTGGTTTGTTGAAAGCCACTTACGAATTCATGCCCCAAATTGCACGAACTGATTGAACTTTTTGAGACCAGCGATTTACACCGAAAAGCCTATGAAAAAAGCCGACGATCGCATTCGATCGGCGGCTTTCATTTTCGAGTGGAGGATAACGGACTTGAACCGATGACCTCCTGCATGCCATGCAGGCGCTCTCCCAACTGAGCTAATCCCCCGGATTTGGGTTCGAGACCGATGGGCCTCGTTTGGTTGGCGGAAATTAACACGGAATCGATCGGGCGTCAAGCGTCACTGGGACTGCGATTTGCCGGGCGATCCTGAAAAATCCCAAGGAATGCTGGTTTTTCCAGATCTTCCGCAATTTCCGTGCCTCGATTTCTAGGCGACCGTTTGTAACGGTTGCACCCGCTGCGAAATTCGCCGGAACTATGTTTGCCTGGCAGGGTTGAATACAATGTCAAAAATTGTGCAACGCGTCGGGCGATGCAACAAATCGCTTGAATCTGGATGAATCCATGGCGATTCGATCCGTTTTGTCCAAGGGAGTATGAAGAATGCGTAAGCAGCGATCGCGCCCTCGCGCGGCGTTTACGTTGTTGGAAGTTCTGCTGGTTTTGATCATCCTGGTGATCATTGGTGGAATTGTGACCGTGAATTTCGTCGGCATCCAAAAGGGGGCCCAAGATGACACCGCTCGGACCCAGCTGAACAATATCAAGAGCGGGATCAAGTTGTATCAGTTGCAAGTCGGCACCCTGCCGAGCAGCTTGGAAGGTCTTCGCGAGAAGCCGAACGACATTGCCGACCCCACCCGCTGGAAGGGGCCCTACTTCGATGAAGAGATCCCTGCGGATCCTTGGGGGAATAACTACAAGTACGCTCCCAGCGGCACCGGCTTCGAATTGCGAAGCGCTGGGGCCGATGGTCAGGAAGGATCCGAAGATGATGTCGTTGTGACCAGCGGTACCGTTTAGGTCTGACGGACAACATCATGCAGCCAACCCCGATTCCAACTCCATCTCGTCGCTGCCCGCGGGCAGTTCGCCGAGGGTTCACCCTGTTGGAACTGCTGTTGGTCTTGGTTCTGATCGCCGCTTTGTCGGCGATGGCCGTTCCGGCGATCAGCGTGCTGATGGCCGATGGGCGGATCAAACGGGCCGGCGATGAAGTTCGCATCGTGCTTGCCCAATCGCGGCTCAAAGCGATGCGAACCGGACGGACGCACATGTTCCGCTGCGAGATCGGCACCAGCCGGTACAGTGTCCAGCCGTGGAACGATGCCAGCGACATGACCGAAGCTGCCGACATGTCGGGGCAGACGTTGCCGGGGACCGCGGGAACTCAAGCCGCTGTCGCCAGCTACACGCCTCCCGAACCAACGGCCGCGGATGTCTTGGAGCTGCCCGAAAACATCGTCTTTGCCGACGAACAAGTCGAATCGTCGCAGCGCAGCATGTTCATTCTTCAACAAGCCGCGATGGCAGCCGAAGAGGGATGGTCGCAACCAATTCTGCTGTACGCCGATGGAACGACCAGCACGGCGGTGGTTCGAGTGAAATCCGAGGATGGCAGCATCGTCAAAGTCCAATTGCGTGGGCTGACCGGCGAAGCGACGGTTTCGGAGGTGACGAGCGATGAAAGTTAAAACCGCCTGGTCACACGAGCTTCCAACCCGTCGCCCCGCAACGTTCCACAAAACAATTCTTCGGACGGGGTTCTCGTTATTTGAGATCATTTTGGCGATCGCGATCTTTGGGATCGCGATGGCGATGTTGGGGAATATAGTTTCCAACGGAGCCAAAGCGGCGATCGAAGCCCGCGACTTGGCCCGCGCCCAGATCATGTGCGAATCGAAGATGGCCGAAGTGATGTTGAATTCTGCCGGTCCGCAACCGATCGCCAACGTATCGTTGGAGTCCAATGACACGCTTCGGCAATGGGAGTATTCGGTGCTTACCGAACCGGCGCCGATGTCGGGGATGGTTTCCGTTCAAGTCAGAGTTCAGTCGGTGTCGCAGGATGCATCGGTGGTGCCTGTTGATTTCACGTTAACGCGTTGGATCATCGATCCGGCGATGGACCTGCAAGGCCTAGAGGACGAAGCGGCGGCATTGGCAGCGGAAGAAGAAGCGATGGCGACTAGCGATGGAGCGGGGATATGATCCGCGAGGTCTTTCACCACCGATCGACGGCGAGGGCTTGTCGCTACCAAGCGACTCGCCGCGGCTTCACGCTGTTCGAAGTTGTCGTCGCGTTGGGCTTGAGCGTCGTGTTGATGAGCATGATCGGATTTGCAATGCAGTTTTATGCGATGCAGTTGAACGTTCGCGATTCCGAAGCCCGCCGAACGCAACTGGCTCGAGCGATCCTGCGAATGATTGCTGAAGATCTGCAGGCTTGTATCTATCCGCAAGAGTTTGATGCCGGTGCGCTCGCCGAAGTCCTGGCCTCGTCGGCGACGGGAGCTGCCGCGGGCGCTTCGAGTGGTTCCTCGTCGAGTTCCGAATCCGATGCGGTGACCGTGGAGGAGGGGGACGAATTAGAAGCGACAGCGATCTCCGATTCGATGGCTTCAACGGTTCGCCCAGGTCTGATCGGCAATCAATATCAGATCCAATTCGACGTCAGCCGGCTGCCGCGGATGGAAGAGTATTTGCCGATGTTGACCAATCCGACCGACGTCGGAATTCAAGACATGCCGAGCGACGTCAAGACGGTCGCCTATTTTGTCCAGCAAGCAAATCTGTCGGGCGTTGGCGACAGCATCGGACAATTGAGCAGCGGCGGGGCGACGAACCTGCAATCTAGCAGCGGCCTTGTGCGACGAGCGCTCTCCCGCGAACTGACAACATACGCCTCCGAATCGGGAGACGTGATGCGGTTGAATCAGACCGGCGACGTGTTGGCGCCGGAGGTGCTGCAGATCGAGTTCGCTTACTTCGATGGCACGCAGTGGATCTACGAATGGAATTCCGACGAATTGCAAGGTTTGCCGATCGCCGTTCAGATTCGGCTAACGCTCGGCAAGCCGCCCGGTTCGGCCGAGGATCCGGCAACTGCAGGCCTTGCGACCGCTGGGGATCCGACGACCGGTGACGTCTATGATTTGATGGTCCGTTTGCCGATGGCGCAGATCGTGTCCGAAGAGGAAATGACCGAGACCGACCTTTCCGCAGCGGGGCTTTAAACCATGGCACAAGTGGATAAATTGCGATGCCCTGTCGAGCTCGATCCCGCGTTGGTGGTCGAAGAGGATGATCGGGCGCCGACAAAGCAGTGCGTCCCGCGTCGCGCCCGTCGCGGGATCTTCCTGCTGATCGCACTTGTTGTGATCGCGGTGAGCACGATGGCTGCTTATTCGTTTACCGACCTGATGTTGGCTTACGACGAATCGACGATTTTGAGCGGACGCAAAACGCAAGCCGACATGCTCGTCGAATCGGGGACGGAGTTGGCGCGGTTGATGCTCGCTCAAACGCCTACCGGCCGCGAGGAGCTGGGAGGCGTCGACAACAATCCGGCGATGTTCCAAGCGATCAATGTGGTACCCGATCTCGATCCGCAGCGTCGCGGCAACGTCACAGTGATCGCGCCGTCGATCGATGCGATGGGAGAGTTTTCGGGAATCCGGTACGGGTTGCAAAACGAATCGGCGCGGCTGAATTTGAACGTGTTGACGGTGATCGAAGAGAACTATGCCGTCGGCGACGAAGCGTTGCAAGCGGCGGCCGATCTGGGGTTGGCGGATACCGATCAGATGGTGGTCAGCGACAGCATCGCCCGCGAGCTGCTGATGGCGCTTCCCAACATGACCGAAGACGTCGCCGATTCGATCTTGGATTGGTTGGACGAAGACGACGAACAACGCGACTTCGGCGCCGAGTACGATTATTACAACGCCCTGCCGACGCCGTACGGTCCCAAGAACGGACCGTTGGACAGCGTGGAGGAGCTGCTGTTGGTTCGCGGTGTGACGCCGGAGCTGCTGTTTGGTGC